>NC_015730.1:3867500-4186355 GCF_000154785.2 Roseobacter litoralis Och 149 | reverse complement strand
TTCACCGGGGAGATCATATCGCCAATCACGTATTCAGGGGCATCATGCAAAAGGGCGGCCAACTGCCATTTGGGGGGTGCCTTGCCGGTGATGCGGGTAAAAAGCGTCTCTACCAAAAGAGAATGTTCCGCAACGGAATAGGCATGCACGCCATTGGTCTGACCATTCCAGCGTGCCACAAAGGCAAGACCGCGCGCGATGTCTTCTATCTCGACGTCAACGGGCGTGGGGTCGAGTAGATCCAGCCTGCGCCCCGACAGCATTCTTTGCCAGGCCCGCTTCATCGGTGGACCGTCAATTCATCAGGAAATCTCGGGAGAAAGCGCGCTATCTTTCGCGCTGATATCAGATGTTTGATTAGCATTTTCGTCATTTTCATACTGTCTGGTGCGAGCTTTCTACCCCCCGTTTCCACTTGCTTGGAGTCTGGAAAGTGTGTCCTGATAAAACGGGCAAATGAGTCAGCAAAGCGCGGTTCGAACTGTCCGCTCTGGTCCTTCCATGGTTTCGCGGGCCCGATGAAATGTATGATGTTCGGATATGCGAAAACTGCAAAGAGTCGCGTTGACCATGAATACTGCCAGTTCCAGACGGGGCTTATTTCGGCCCAATCGTCTTGCAGCACCGCATTATAAAGGTTCTGGT
The DNA here is from genome assembly GCF_000154785.2 of Roseobacter litoralis Och 149. Taxonomy (NCBI): domain Bacteria; kingdom Pseudomonadati; phylum Pseudomonadota; class Alphaproteobacteria; order Rhodobacterales; family Roseobacteraceae; genus Roseobacter; species Roseobacter litoralis. The sequence goes on along the minus strand of NC_015730.1, from coordinate 4,185,710 downwards.
CATGACGTTTCAAATCCTGACGGCGCGCGCGGCCAAATTCGATGCAACGCCGCATCAGCTCCTGTTCGGTATAGGCATGCACATCCATTAGCATTATCCCTGCATTAAAGTATGCAGACGGAACTATCCCCTTGATTGTATTTCGTTTGTTTTGCCGGTTCGGTGTGCGCCATTGCACGTTGTCGCGAACCGATGCGATGCAATGTGGTGCGACGTCAATATCAAGAAGCGCGTTGAAATCACCACCTTGAATGAAAATATCCGAACCCAGATAAAGTATTTTATCATATTCACCGGCAAAAGCGGTCGGCAGGGCGATGCGCAAGTATACGTCATGCGTCTTGCCCTTATCCAGACGCAGGCCATCAAAGACGTCGCCGACATCTATGTGACAAAGCCGTATTCCCAATCCGGCAAGACTTTCCGGAAGCACAACTGCCTGCTGACCGTAACAGATACAGATGTCGTATGCCGGCTTTTCCACAAGCGATGCAATCTGCGCCGCAGCATGTGACGCAAAAGCGAGGTAATTCTGGTCGCAACAAAAGACAATCGCCCTTCTGTGGCGCGGCGGGCGCGATGCCGTTAACCTGACCTGAAATGACTCTGTGGGTGCTGTGGACATAGCCGGGCGTTTGCTCGTTGCTTTTTCAAAATATGTCGCTGGCGGGGTCGGGCTCAGGACACTCTGCGCTTATTCCTAAAGAAGTGAAAGATATTGTCCAGCACTCAGCTTTTCAGTGTCACACATGCGGGGCAAACCCATGAAGATTATGCTGGTTCACAGGATGTGGATAATTGTTGGTATTCGTTCTGTTGCAGCGCCCTGCAACGGGTGGTAGAGCAGCGGCAAAGATCATTCAGAGCCTTGGAGTGCCCGCGTGACCAAAGACTATGTCGTAAAAGATATCGCCCTTGCTGAATTTGGCCGTAAAGAGCTTGATATCGCCGAAACCGAAATGCCGGGCCTGATGGCGCTGCGCGAGGAATACGGCGAAAGCAAACCGCTGGCAGGATCACGCATTGTTGGCTCGCTCCATATGACGATCCAGACCGCAGTTCTGATCGAAACGCTTGTTGCCTTGGGGGCTGATGTGCGCTGGGCGTCGTGCAATATCTTTTCCACGCAGGATCACGCCGCTGCAGCCATCGCCTTGGGTGGGACGCCGGTATTTGCGATTAAAGGGCAGTCCCTGGAAGAACACTGGGACTATCTGGACCGGTCATTCATGTTTGAGGATGGTCCGAACCTGATCCTTGATGATGGCGGCGATGCTACGTTGTATGTTCTGCTTGGTGCGCGCGCCGAGGCAGGCGAAGAAATTATCCCTGTGCCGACATCAGAAGAAGAAGAGGCGATCAAGGCGCAGATCAAAAAACGTATGACCGCGTCCCCGGGTTGGTTTACGAAAATCCGCGATCAGATCAAGGGCGTCAGCGAAGAGACGACAACCGGCGTGCATCGTCTTTACGATCTCGTCAAACAAGGGCAATTGCCGTTCCCTGCGATCAATGTGAACGATTCTGTCACCAAGTCGAAGTTTGACAACAAATACGGCTGCAAGGAATCTCTGGTGGATGGCATCCGCCGCGCCACAGATACGATGATGGCGGGCAAAGTCGCGGTCGTCATGGGATATGGCGATGTGGGCAAAGGCTCCGCCGCCAGCTTGAGCGGTGCGGGTGCCCGTGTAAAAGTCACCGAAGTTGACCCGATCTGCGCCTTGCAGGCGGCCATGGACGGTTTTGAGGTTGTCTTGCTCGAAGATGTGGTCGATTCCGCCGATATCTTTATCACCACGACCGGCAACAGGGACGTGATCCGCATTGAACATATGCGCGCCATGAAAGACATGGCGATCGTCGGGAACATTGGCCACTTCGACAATGAAATTCAGGTTGCGTCGCTCAAGAACCACAAATGGACCAATATCAAAGAGCAGGTAGACATGATCGAGATGCCGAGTGGCAATCGTCTCATTTTGCTCTCCGAGGGGCGCTTGCTGAACCTCGGCAACGCGACCGGGCACCCGTCTTTCGTGATGTCCGCGTCCTTTACCAATCAGGTGCTCGCCCAGATCGAACTCTGGACCCGTGGCGGTGCGTATAACAACGAGGTCTATATCCTGCCCAAACATCTGGATGAAAAAGTTGCGCGTTTGCACCTTGACCGGATCGGCGTGAAACTAACCTCGCTGGACGCGGAGCAAGCGGCGTATATCGGTGTGAAACCGGAAGGTCCGTTCAAGCCGGAACACTACCGGTACTGACTTTAGACCGGCATGCAGAATAGGCCAAGTGGTTTCCGGGAGGCATTGTTTACGCTGCCCGGGAGACACATCCTGTGACCCCAAGGATCGGGAAAATCCGCCTATGGGGAAAACTGTGGTAAATTATCCCTTTTTCGATGGTCCATCAGGTCCTATCATTTCGGTTGAGGTCCAAGTTTGACGGCCTTTTAACCAACGAGGGAATTTTATTATGGGTAAGCGGGACGATCTGATCGCGCAATATGCAGAAGATCTGAAGAACAAATGCGGGATGGAGCCTGATATGGACCTCCTCACCAAAGTGACCATTGGGTGTGGGCCTGCGATTTACAACGCGGATGCATCAACGGTCGCCAGCAGTCAGGCATCGGAACTGGAAACCGTCAAAGAAAAGTTTTTGATGAAAAAACTTGGTCTTGCCGATGGTCCCGAGTTGATGGAAGCCATCAATAAAGTCATCGAGACCTATGGTAAATCCGAGCGGAATAAATACCGCGCTGTGGTGTATTACATGTTGACCAAGCATTTTGGAAAAGAGGCCGTCTACGGATAGTCAAAACCGATATTGATCTGTTGAGCGCCTCTTTTGTTAAAGAGGCGTTTCTTTTTTGTACGGCTTTTAAACTATTGAAGAATTGCACTTATTTATGTGCTGGGCTATCAATAACGCACCCGGCCAGTATGGCCAGGACCAAATTCAAACACGTGTGGTGGACTAGGGAGCACGTGGGGTGAAGAAGGGTTCTGGCTTATGCGCAGGACCCTTTTTCAGTTTAAGAACCTGTTCAGGACCAAGCCCGGTAAAACACCTTTCACATTGTGCTTAGATGAACGCGCCGGATGCGCGAAAGCGAATTCGCATTTCAGACAGTTGTGAGTTCCGACACTATCGCGAAATGCGCCGATCACCCTCATCAGAACCTTCGCACTGCTTCGAGCCGCAACCAGTCATAATGTACCGTACTGGACCGAAGCCTTTTTCAAGGCTGCTGGTTTCCTTGACCGGCGTCAGGCACACCCGCCATGTCACAAATGACCGCCCATTCCTCGGGCTGAACGGGCTGCACCGATAACCGGGACATTTTCAACAGCGCCATGTCGGCCAGCCTCTCGTCTTGCTTTACCGCCTCCAGACTCACAGGTGTCTTCACGGGCCGCACGGCCTTGATGTCCACGCAGTCCCAGCGTTCATCCTCGGTTGTGCTGTCCGGATGCGCCTCTGCGATCACCTCAACAATCCCAACAATGGATTTCTCTTTTTGCGAATGGTAAAAGAAACCCAGATCGCCAACCTTCATCTGGCGCATAAAATTGCGGGCCTGATAATTGCGCACGCCATCCCATTCTTCGCCCGCCTCACCTTTGGCCATTTGATCGTCCCAACTCCAGGTCGACGGTTCCGATTTGAACAACCAATAGGCCATCAGCCGATCACCCGGTTCCAAGGGATCAGATCGACCGACGCAAACAGTCCAGCGGCGCCATAGGGGTCACCTTGGACCCAGGCTCGCGCTTCATCCATATCCGCCACATCCAGAATGATCAGAGAGCCGCACATCTCGCCCGTATCATCCAGTAAGGGGCCTGCCTGTTGTACGGCCGCGCTGGATTTGAGGTATTCCACATGCGCGGGGCGGTTTTCCTGACGAATGGGCAATGCACCCGGTTTGTCATGAGCAATGAGAGCGACGAGCATGTTATTCTTCCTTCAGTGAACGGGACAAAAGTGTGGCCATGGCATCTGCGACATCCAACCTGTTTTCCACAAGTGCCGCAACCACGGATAAGATTGGCAAATCAAGGGCGTTCTCACGGGCATCACGCGCCACAGCGCAAGCGGTCGCGGCACCCTCAACGGTGGTCTCGGGATCAAACGCCTTACCCGCACCCAGTGACAACCCAAACCGGTAATTCCGGGACAGGTCCGATGTGCAGGTCAGCACGAGATCGCCGAACCCGGACAGCCCGGACAGAGTGGCTGGATCTGCGCCTTTGAACTGCGCGTAACGCTGCATTTCCGCATTTCCACGGGTCATCAGCGCGGCGCGCGCGCTTTCGCCGAGCCGCGCACCAATGGCGGCACCGCAGGCAATGGCGATGACGTTTTTCAGCGCCCCGCCCAATTGCGCGCCGGTCACATCGGTGGTGCGATACAGGCGCAGCGTGCTGTTTGACAGCTCTTGCTGCAAATCGCGCGCGCGATTCGGGTTGGCGCAGGCCAGCGTCAGCGCGGTCGGCAGCCCTTTTGCAATGTCATTGGCAAAACTTGGGCCGGTCAGGATCGCATGTTCGCTCTGCGGGCAGATTTCACGCGCGATATCGACGGGCCCCATGCCGGTCTCAAGCTCAATGCCCTTGCAGCACGCGACAAGCGTTTTTCCGGCAACCATCTGGTCAACGCCACGCAGGAACTGGCGCAGCTTTTGCGCTGGCACGGCCAACAGAAGCACGTCGCATTTTTGCAGGTCGGCGAGGTTTGATGTGACAACGACATTTGCCGGCAAAAAAAATCCGGGCAGACGCGCTTTGTTTTCGCGGTTTTGGTGCATCAACTGCGCCTGTTTGGCATCGCGCGCCCACAACAGGACCGGGGCGGTTTGACCAAGCGAGATGGCCAAAGCGGTGCCGAAAGCGCCCGCACCCAATACACCGACACTCATGCCTTTGCCCCTTTTTTGCCGCTGCCGAGCATTGCGGGGCTTTTTGCATCAAGCGGCCATCTTGGACGGGCGGCAAGTGTCAGATCATCGGGCGGATGGTCTGCCATTCTCTCAAGTGCGGCAAAGCCGATCATTGCGGCATTATCGGTACATAAGGCAAGCGGCGGCGCAACAAAACCGGCCCCATTGTCCCGCGCAACCGTCTCTAATCTGGCACGAATTGCCATATTTGCTGCGACACCACCAGCGACACATAGTGTCGCCGTACTCGGTGAAAGCTGATGATATTGGTGCATCGCGCGGCTCGTTTTTTCCGCCAGAACATCAACGACTGCGGCCTGAAAGCCCGCGCTCAGGTCTGCCTGATCCTGTGGGTAAAGCCCGCCCTGATCCCGCACCAACCCGTCGCGCGCCCTCAGAACTGCGGTTTTCAAGCCTGAGAATGACATGTCGCACCCCGTGCGGTCCAGCAACGGGCGCGGTAGGGAAAACCGTTTCGTATACCCCCGCTGTGCCGCCTGTTCCACCGAAGGGCCGCCCGGTTGCGGCAAAGCCAGCAGCCGGGCGATCTTGTCAAAGGCTTCCCCCGGTGCATCGTCAATCGTGCCACCGATGCGTTTGAAATCATCCGGCCCTTTGACGAGCAAGAACTGACAATGCCCCCCCGATACGAGCAGCATCAGATAGGGAAACGGGACATTATCCGTCAATCGAGGGGTCAGCGCATGGCCTGCAAGATGGTTGATGCCATAAAGCGGTTTGCCCGTCGCCAGAGCGAGGCCCTTGGCGCACATGACGCCTGACACCACACCGCCAATTAGGCCGGGACCAGCAGTGACAGCAATCGCGTCAATGTCTTGCAAGGGCGTCTGCGCAACATCCAGTGCTTCCTCGACACAGAGGTCCAAAATTTCCGCATGCGCGCGGGCCGCAATCTCGGGGACAACGCCACCGTAGGCCGCATGCAGGCTGTCTTGTCCGCGCACAATCGAGGATAAAATCTGTGTCTCGCCGGATGCGTTTTTACGCAGCACGGCGGCGGCTGTGTCATCACAACTGCTTTCCAGCGCAAGAACTGTCTGAGTGCGGCCCATTCAAGCCCCCGTTGCATGCCTTTGACTTGGCAGGTAACACCGAAGCGAGGCGCAAACAATGCCGGGGGGTGGCAAAGGCGGTGCAAAAAATTCCTGTGATCCTGACGCGGCCAAAGGGATCGAACTCCGTGTTTAAAGCGGGCATTGCACCAAATGTCCGAGATCGTCTGGAATTCATTCGCAGCCCGCTTCTTGAGATCACGCCGATAGAGCAAAGCGCTGACTGCTCTGGCGCGCAGCATGCGATTTTCACCTCTGCCAATGGCGTGAAACTTGCGCCTAACGGAAACGGGCGGCGCGCGTTTTGCGTGGGGCGGAAAACGACCGAACTGGCGCAATCACATGGGTGGGATGGTGTTTTTGCAGGTGCGACCGTCACGGGTTTGAAAGAATACGTGCTGACCCAACAGCCCCAAGGTGAAATTCATCACTATTCAGGGGTTTTCGTGCGTGGAAACGTCGCCAAAGAGCTGTCGGCTGCGGGTTTGAATGTCATGAATGTGCCGCTCTATGACCAACGTCTTTTACCCTTTTCGGCGGAGGCGTTAGCGGTTCTGCAGGCAAAAACGCCCGTCATAGTGCCGCTTTTTTCGCCACGTACCGCTGCACATTTTGGAGCGATGGCACCGGCTCATCCGAAGTTGTATATTATTGCAATGAGTTCGGCGGTCGCGGATTCTTTAGAAGAAATAGCGGTTTCGCAGCTGATGGTTGCGCAGGAACCCACCGCAAAATCCATGGCAGTTTGTGTGGAATACCTTATACTAAACGACAGCTTGGGTTGAGAGGCCAGAGCGGCAGGGGTAAGGTTCCTTAACAGCATACGCCTGTGAAGATTCGAAAAGGTGGAAGATTTGGCAAAATCACGAAAGCCCAACAAGGCAACTGAAACGGTTGAACAAGGCGTCGAGAAACCAATTGAGGCGGAGGAAATCGTCACCACCGCCACCGACATTCCAGACGCTGACGGTGTTCTGAAACAAGAACCAGAGGCGCAGGAGCTCCCGGAAAAAGAGCCTGTGTTGGACGAAACTCCGTCTGATGTGGATGCCAAGGATGACCTGATCGAAGACGAGAAGCCTGCGGAAATTGCCGCAGCGACGACCGAAAGCGAAACGGTCGATCCCGTCGAGACGGTTGATGCGCTGAAAGAACACGACGCCGAGGACAAAACGGATGAAAAATCCGATGCTGTGGAAAACGAGGCTTGGCTCGACACCGACAAATCCAACGAGAAAGAGCTGGAAGCAGATACCGCTGAGAAATCCGAAAGTCCTTGGGACAAGGAAACCGATGCGGACCCAGTCGAGGAAAAACCCGAGGAACTTGAACCGGAATCGGTGCAAAAGCCAGTCGTTCAGCCGCAGCCCGAAGTTGTGCGTGGCAGTATGTGGCCCGCGATTTTTGGCGGTGTGGTTGCTGCATTGATCGGCTTTATCGCGGGGCGTGGTGACACGTTGGATGCATATTTGCCAGCATCCATGCAGCGTACTGTGGTTGATATCACCGCACTTGAAGCCGCGTCGGCTGAAGCATCTGAACGTGCTGCCGCACAGGCGGCCTTGATTGAGGCGCAAGCGGTGCGACTGGATGCCCTTGAAGCAGTAGACACGACCGAGACGCTTGATGTTATCGCCGAGCTTGAAGCAGATATCGCTGCCCTGACTGCGACAGTCGCCGCTTTGGAAAATCAGGAACCTGTGACGATCCAGACCGATAATGCTGAAGCAAACGAAGCCATCGCGTCCTTGCAGACGGCGCTTGAAGCGCAGAATGAAGAGATCGCAGCACTGGCCGAACGTGCAGAGGCTGCCGAGGCAGGTGCTGCCAAGGAAGCGGCGCAGATATTGGCGCGCGCGGCATTGACGCGGGTCGTGACCGCTGTCGACAGCGGCCAGCCGTTTGGCACTGCTCTGGCCGATCTTGAGGCCGTGACGCCTGTTGAGGTGCCTTCACCGCTGCAGGAAGCTGCGGAAAATGGCGTGCCGACAATGGCGGTCTTGAGAGAGGACTTTCCCGATGTTGCCCGCTCGGCATTGACGGCAGCGCGTTCGGAAACACCGGAATCCGAGGTTGTTGGGATCACGGGCTTTTTTCAGCGACAGTTGAATATGCGCTCCGTGACGCCACGCGAAGGGTCTGACCCCGATGCGGTTTTGTCGAGAATGCAGGCTGCTGTTGAAAACGGCGATCTTGAAACGGCGCTGACCGAAGCGGATGGGCTGCCCGAAGCGGCCAAGGTGGTCATGGCCGACTGGGTGGATGCTGCACAGTCGCGCAAAGCTGCTCAGGACGCGGCAAACGAATTGGCTGATAGCCTGAACAGCAATTAAGGAAGACACTGATGCTTTGGTCCCTGATAAAGATTATCCTGTTCGTTGTCGCGGTCGCCGCTCTGGCGTTGGGCGCGGTTTATCTTTTGGAAAGCGAAGGTGGCGTTCAGGTTCAGGTGATGGGCACCGAATTTACCTTTAGCCCGATCCAATCCGTGATCGCCGCGGCCGTCTTGGTCTTTGCGGTGTGGCTGTTCCTCAAGCTCCTGTCGTTATTGGTGGCATGTCTGCGGTTCTTATCGGGAGATGAGACCGCGATTTCACGCTATTTCGACCGCAGCCGCGAACGCAAAGGGTTTCAGGCGTTGTCCGAAGGGTTGATGGCGCTGGCCAGTGGCGAGGGTCGCGTTGCGATGACCAAGGCCGTGAAAGCCGAGCGTTACCTCAATAAGCCGGAACTCACCAACCTGCTTGTGGCACAGGCGGCTGAAATGGCTGGCGATCGTCGCAAGGCTGAGGAAACATATAAAAAGCTGGTGACGACAGACGCGACGCGCTTTGTCGGCGTGCGCGGTATCATGAAACAAAAGCTGGCGGATGGTGACACGGATACCGCGTTGCAGTTGGCTGAAAAGGCCTTTGCGATCAAGCCAAAGCACGAAGAAGTGCAGGATGTTCTTTTGCGTCTGCAAGCACAGAAAGAGGATTGGTCCGGTGCGCGCAAGACATTGAGCGCAAAGCTGAAATACGGAAATCTGCCGCGTGATGTGCACAAAAGGCGCGATGCGGTGCTGGCCCTGTCGGAGGCCAAGGATATCCTGTCTGATCAGAGTTCCATCGACGTGCAGGAAAAGGCGATTGAGGCGAACAAGCTGTCGCCAGATCTGATCCCGGCAGCCGTGATGGCCGCTGGCGGTTATGTTGAACAGAACCGTCCGCGTCTTGCTGTGCGCTTGCTGAAAAAAGCGTGGGAAGTACATCCGCACCCTGACCTTGCAGCTGCTTTCGCTGCGATTGAGCCGAATGAAACACCGGCGGAACGCATCAAGCGCTTTATGGCGATCACGCGGATCAAGCCCGAAAACCCTGAAACCAAGATGCTTTTGGCTGAACTTCATATCGCCAATGAGGATTTCCCCGAAGCACGGCGTGCCTTGGGCGATCTGGCGGAAACGGATGCAACGGCGCGCTCCGTTACCTTGATGGCTGCGATTGAGCGGGGCGAGGGGGCACCCGATACCGTTGTGCGCGGATGGCTGGCCAAAGCGCTGACCGTGTCGCGCGGACCACAGTGGATCTGTGACAATTGCCAGCATATCCATCAGGAATGGGGCCCGTTCTGCGAAAATTGCGAGAGTTTTGATACTTTGGCGTGGAAAGCACCGCCTTTGTCAGAGATGGCCATGCCAGGCGGGGTACAGATGTTACCGCTGATCGTGGGTGCTTTGGAAGAGAAGCCCGAAGAAAAGACGGGCGATATCATCGAAGACGCTGAAATCATCCCCGACGGTATGGGCAGCAACGCGCATGAAGCACCGGAGCAGAGCAAAGCCACCTGACCAAGTAGTTTGTTTGCCCTGTCGCATTTCAAGGTGAAAGCGCTGGCGCAGCAGGTGCGTAACGCGCCACGCCAACACTGTGAATGGGTGGTTCTTTGAATACGCTGTGATCTGTCGCACGGTTGCGTATCAGACAGCGTCGGCAAGTTCCTTAAGCGTCACGTGTACCTTGTCAGAGCTTATGACCGCGCGCCGCACCAACCGATCGAACTGCCGGGCAAAGCCACGTACCTGATCCGCGCTGCTCACCACCAGATAAGCGCCGCCGATATAGAGAGCCACACGCTGATTCCCAAAGACGGTGAATGGTGCTGAAAAAACCTCTGTGCCGTCATAAACGTGCAGGCGAAGGGCCGGGTAGTGGTCGGCACAGATGCGGGCCATATGGGCCAATTGGCTGTGACACCGGTCTCGCGATGTGCCGCGCCACAGACCGGTGCGCGCCGACAGATCCTGCAGCGTTTGCAGCGGCATCGCGACTTCAATATCCATGTCGTTCAGCGATATCCGTTCCAGCACATTTTCAACGCCACCCCCACGGGCGTCTTCCACGCTGGACCTGTCCGAAACATCGGGCGCAATACTGATGATATCGGGCAGGGTAGAGGGCACCGTGCGTAATTTGAAACCTGCTGCCTCATTGCGCCACTGATCCAGCGGGGTAGAGCCGTCGGCTTGAGTCTCTTTCTCGATTTGAACGCTTTCTGCAACCTCTTGCCGACCCTCTTGCGCGTTTTCCAGACAAAGAAGCCAATCGACGGAGACTCCGCTGACCGTCGCAATGCGGCGCAGCGTTTCCGCGCGCGGCAAACGATCCGTGTCGGGGTTCAAAAACTGACTCATGGCAGAGCGGTCAATGCCAACCGAGCGCATGAAATGGCCGCGCCCCTCGGTATGCGAGTCGATCAGGCTGCTGAGGCGTTCTTTGAACAATCGGGAAAGGTCGCGTTTATCCATTGTGATAAAGGAATACAAATGTTGTGAAAACACAACAAAAATTTGTGAACGCTTCGTATGTTACACTAATCATGCACAAACACGCGCTTGTCGCACAAGACCATTTCTCAAAAGATACGGACCAGAAAGCCGAAAATCCGCACTGAGAAAGGGTTGTTTTGACACCTCGAAAAATCCATGTCCAATGGCAAACGCTACTTGTCTGTCTTTGTTGCTATGGCGGTGTCACAGGGTCTACTTTCTACGCGGATGTGCTTGGGTTGGGCCTTTCGGGGGTGGTGCTGACCGTTGCACTGACGCTGTATTCCTCTTTCAATCACGAAGTGCTGCATGGTCATCCGTTTCGAAATACGGCCGCAAGCACAGCCTTGGTTTTTCCGGCCATGGGTTTGCTGATCCCGTATCTGAGGTTCAAAACGACGCATCTGGCCCATCACCACGATCCGTCGCTCACCGACCCTTATGATGATCCGGAAACGAATTACACTGATCCTGCCGTGTGGAATACATGGTCGAAGGCTCGTCAGAAATTATATAAATGGAACAATACTTTGCTGGGCCGCATGTCGGTTGGCCCCGTTATCGGTCTGATCACCTTTTACAAGCATGACGCACAGCAGATCAAAAACGGAAACCGTGAAATCCTGGTCGCCTATCTGTTTCACTTCGCAGGGCTTGTCCCCGTTGTGCTGTGGTTGATCTGGATGAGTGAGATGCCGTTCTGGCTCTATGCGACGGCGGTGTATTTCAGCCACGCTATCCTCAAGATCCGCACGTTTCTGGAGCATCAGGCCCATGAAAAGGCCCGCTGTCGCAGCGTGATCATCGAAGATCGCGGGCCATTGTCTGTCCTGTTTCTGAAAAATAACCTGCATGCAGTGCACCATGCTTATCCGACGCTGCCGTGGTATCGACTGCAGGCATTTTATGAACAGCGACGGGATAGCGTCCTGACACGCAATGGCGGGTATGTGTATGGATCTTATGCGCAGGTTGCGTCGCTGTTCCTGCTGAAAGCCAAGGACCCTGTGCCGCATAGCCAATGGATTACCGGGCATGAACAGGTGCCTCAGACCCAAAAACTGCAAAAAACCACTGCGGCGCGCGATATCACTGCTTGCAACTTGACCGGATGATCCGCTTTGATGGCGGTATACGTCAGGGAGGCATCGATGAAAGACATCCAGAACACGCCCGTTGAACTGCAAGTCGAGGGTGGTATTGCGACGATAACGCTGAACAGACCGCAAACGCTGAACGCGCTTTCCGAAGATATGCTGGCAGGGTTGCAAGGCACCTTGGACGGTATTGCCGTGAACCATGACGTAAAGGTCGTGATTTTGCGCGGGGCGGGAAACCACTTTTGTGCCGGTCACAACCTCAAGGAAATGAGCGCACGCCGCGCAGATGCCGACAAGGGGTCCGCGTATTTCAATACGCTCTTTGCGACCTGTTCGAAAATGATGCTGTCGATCGTAAATCTGCCGCAGCCTGTGATTGCCGAAGTGAAAGGGATCGCCACTGCCGCCGGATGCCAGCTGGTTGCAACCTGTGATCTGGCCATCGCGGCTGAGGATGCCCGCTTTGCCACGTCGGGCGTCAACATCGGCCTGTTTTGTTCCACGCCGATGGTTGCCCTGTCGCGCAACGTGCCGCGCAAAAAAGCAATGGAAATGTTGTTGCTGGGCGAGTTTCTACCCGCATCAAGGGCTGAGGAGATCGGCCTGATAAACCGTTTTGTTCCAGCCGACGCCCTCGAAACGGCGACACGTCAGATGGCGCAGACCATCGTCGATAAGTCACCTTTAGCGATCAAAATCGGCAAGAAAGCGTTCTATGCGCAGTGTGATATGCCCCTTGATGCGGCCTATGCCTACGCAGGTGCTGCCATGGCGGAAAACATGCTGGCGCGGGATGCGACCGAAGGCATTAACGCGTTTATTAACAAAAAGCCAATGCCGGATTGGACCGGCGAATAAGCCTCAAACGTCGCATGGCGGGCACTATTTTGCCTGTATACCCGCCACACTCTGCTCAAACCGGGTGGGTTAGCCCACCTTGAAGCCCCAGAAATCCGTACGGTCCGCCATGAAATAGCCCGGCTGAGACCGCATGATCCCGTGCAGTTCAACGGTGCTGCCCGCACTCAGGCTGGCCAGTGTCTGGATCGAAATCGTTGTGCGCCCGTTGAAATGGGCGGCTGTGTTCTCAACCTCCGACCCTGTGATGGGGGTGACACCATCAATCAGCAACTGGGCGCCCATGCGGGCAGCGCTGCTGGAATCGGCCTTGAAGGTCAGCAAAGCCCCAAGTTGATACGTACCATCGACCGGCACGATGAACTGATTTGTTGCAGCGTCAAACACGGCCTGTTCATTGTATTCCAGATCGTTGATGGCAATTTTAGTCCATTTCCCGGCCGGGCAGAAATTGTCGAAATTTGTAACGCCCTTGAAGCGTGGCAAGCGTGGCTGATCGACTATTCCCGTGGCGTTGTCGGCAATCAGCGCATCCAGAAAATTGGTGCCGTCAGACGTTGTCGCCACGCGCAGATTGTCTGACCCAAACAGGCCAAACAGCGCACGGGTCTGAAAACCCTGTTGGAAAACAAAACCGCTGTCATCAGCGCTGGTTTCCTTGTTGAGCGTTTTCAACAGACTGCCAGTGCCCCCATCCGCACGGTACAGGGCCGTCCAGAGCGCGGCGTTGAGTTTGGCAGAAAACGGTGTGCCGGGAAGCGTATTCATTCCCAACCCGAAGGTTTCGATTTCTTCCAGCTCGGGACTGTCCAGATCGATCCACTCCGCGCCGTCATAGACCACCAGCGCATCGCGGTTGATCACGTAGGCGCGCCACCCGGCCCGCGGGACAAAGAACCGCCAGGCACCGTTTTCAAACAGGGCAACTTCGCCCTCATGATTGGCCCATTCATTGATCCCGCCTGCATCGATGATATAGCGTGTTCCGTCGGTCGGAGACGTCGGCGGCGTTGTCTGATCATCGGCCGCGACGCCCAGTTGCGTCACGACATCAAGAATACGCAGCGCTTCATTGTGGGTGACGTGTTTTTGGGCTTGGCTTGGCTGGATGAACGGCATTGACAAGCTGCTTGAGATATCGGCCATGTGAATTCCCATGAGAAAGGTTTGAACAGCCTGCATCCTTCCTCAAAAGCCTTGCCGCCGGCTTATGCCATCGGCCGAAGTCTTAAAGTTTTGTTAGGATTTTCGGATGAATTTTCCCCCTTTGCATGCAAAGCGCGAAAATAAATCAACTATGACGTGATGCTTGCTTTGCGTGACAGCGCGCGCATAATGACAGGCAAATGCACGCCAACGTCAAAGATACGCAAACGACGACACCGCAGAAAATAACGCGGCAGCCCTTCAAGTCGGGCGATGTCGACAGACGACCGGCACCTCCCGTGACGACAGCCCTGCAACAACGCGCAAATACCAGCCCGCTTGTGTCACGTTTGGCCACACTGCAGGCGCTGGCTAACAACAGCACTGGCCTGAGTGCTGTGCGATCTGCACCGAATGGACAGCAGGTCGCACAACGGCAAATGTCATCGCAACCTGTTCTGCAACGTGACCGCGTCAGCACAAGACTTGGCGAGCAAACCGTGAGCGCTGATCAAAGCGGTGCTGCCGAAACTCTGGCCTTTCTGGAACCCGGCAGGTCCCACGGTGGGAAATACGCGCCGGTCCATCTGACAAAGAAAATCAAAATGGCAGGCGCCGGTCTTATCGATGCCGGAGGTCTGACCCATGGTGCCCTGAATGCGCAGAATGCCGATACACCGGATTACCACTTTACGATCACATCGGGCTTCATGGCGGCGGCCTTGGTGAACTCACCGATAAAGAATTATCTGGTAAAGCACGGTAAGGCCAGCGCGATCTGGGCTTTTGGAGGGGTCAACACAGAGGTTTTGTCGCAGAACAAACTCAAAGCGAATGAAATCGTCAACGCGTTCAACTCAGATCTTGATCTTGCAGCTGGTGCGAACTTTGACAATTTGATGCTGACCTATGATCCCGATGGAGAAGGTCCGACCTTTGATGCCGTGGTGCGCTTTCATGAAGAGGTGAAAAATACGTTATTCGCGATTCCCTCCGTCAACCCGGGCGGCGATCTGCCATTCGCATCTGTCAAGTTCTCGCAAATGAGAGCCCACATTACCGCTGGCGCTGACCAGCTTGCGGCACAATGGAGCAATTGGACAAACAACGGCGCGGCGGCTACGCGGAATGACTTCAGGATATCGGCAGGCAAGTGGACCGATCTTGCCAAGGCCGTGAATATACTCAACCGCATTCGGGCCAAGGCGCTGAAACTTGAAACCCCGGATGCGGCTGCAGGTGCGGTGTTCGATGATGCATTTATTGACGCTAACCTCGACGCCCACGCCCATGCGAGAACGGCCATCAAGGACAATATGAACACGGATCAGGACAGCCATGCTGAGGAATTCACCTGATCCCCCGTGATTTTAGGTCTCAGAAATACCCCTCTGCACAGGTTTGGACACACCACATTATCTATCACCCTAGAACGCAAAATCTTCCGCGGTCAGGGAGAAATTGTTCGTGCTGAAAACAGTGACACCACTGGCAACGCCGCCATCATTGGTGAACTCAATTCGAATGGAACTGTCAGAAAGACGGTCCCAATTGAGATCGCCGAGGCTCTGAACAGCGTCCATACGCGAAAAATCTATGGTGTCCGCGCCATCTTGCCAGTCGAGAATCTGCCCACCGCGCGATGTTTCCATGAACAAGAAGGTATCGGACCCGCCCCCGCCGGTCATGTCGTCACGGCCGTTGGTCGACACAAGCGTGTCCGCTCCAAGCTTTCCAAACAAGGCGTCCATACCCTGTCCACCCTCGATCCAGTCGTTGCCGTTCCCACCGAAGAGCGTATCGTTCTGAGCACCGCCAAAAATGAAATCGTTCCCGTCCCCCCCGGTGATGAAATCGCTGCCCTTTTTGCCATGGATGTTATCGGCATTTCCGGTGCCTGACAGCTTGTTGGCACCGTCGTTGCCGACAATATGGTTGGGCTGGTTCAGGATCGGTTCAAAGATATCGACCCCATCGAACACGCCGCTGGCGGTTACTGTGACATCGGATTTGCTGACCTTGTCACCGTAGACTTTGACGGTTCCCAAAAGATCTTCGTCATGTGCGCCGCCACCGGGTCCTTGCTGCGAGCGGATGTGCAGCGTTGAAAAATCACCGCCGCCATCCTCGCCGTAGGTGATCCGCGCAAGTTCGACCGTATGGCCGCGCAGTTCGATCGCGTCACCATCCTGTTTTGAGTAATCCAGCAGCACATCATTACCGCCGCTTGTGACCCAATGGTCATGCACGGCGTCATTTTCACCCGCGACGCCACGCCAGTTGATCGTTCCATCATCCGTAGTATGGCGCGCCAGAACAACATCCGTGGCGTCCAGCAGATAGTTGAAGATGAATTTGTCGCTGCCTTGCCCGCCACTTACCACATCCTTGGACAGGGCAGGGGCCACCGGGCTTGTCACGCGTCCGGCACCACCTGTCTGCGCCGGTCCGGGTTCTCCGCCATCGGCGTAGATACGGATCACGTCATTGCCGGGCCCCGCGTAAACCTGTTGCGCACCGGAACCTATCTCGACCCGGTCCACCGCTAAAATACGGACCGGGGCCGTGATGATTTCTTCTTGGTGTCGCGCGCTTTGGAAAACCTGCGCGCCGCCGTTGTACTCCAGCAGCTGGTCAGCCATCGTCAATCGCTCACCGCCATCAAAAATACCATCGCGCTGTACGGTGATGTCTGACGTGTTCACGCGATCCCCGTAGACTTTGATCGTGCCGAGGGGGTCTTTATCATGCGCGCCGGTGGCAGTGTTCGCCCCTGCCGCTCCGCCGTTGCCTTGCTGGCTGATCACTGTGATGGTCGAAAAGGTTCCGCGCGCGTCTTGCCCATAGGTGATGCCGTCAATTTCGACGGTATGCCCGCGCAACACGATCTTGTCGCCCTCACTTTTGGAATAATCGAGGATTGTGTCGTTGCCAAACCCTTCTACCCAGTGATCATGCACGTTGTCGTTTTCACCCGCCACGCCGCGCCAATTGATATTGCCAGTGACCGATGTGTGCTGTGCGATGACCTCTGCGGTCGCGTTGAGCAGCGCGTGAAACTCGAAACGGTCGGCACCCGCACCCCCGGTGAGATAGTCGTCTGACGCGCCGCTGCCCAGTTTCGGGTTCACCCGCCCGACGCTGCCATCCGTCTGTGCCGGGTCGGGTTCACCCGCATCGCCGTATGAAATAATCCGGTCATTGCCGTCGCCTGCCAGAATGGTTTGCGTCCCGCTCCCGGCGTGAAACTGGTTGCTGTGCAGCGTGCCGGTGAATGTGCTGTTGACGGTCCACGGGCTGTCCAAACCCCACAGCGGGTTTGCGATATCTGGCGGGGTATTGTCCGCAAACCCGTCGCGTTCAGAGGCTTTGATATCCTCAAGCGCGTCGATGCCGTAAAAAACATCTGCCCTTACAGAAATATCCTCCATCGTCACCTTGTCGCCATAGACCTTGATTGTGCCCAGCGGGTCTTCGTCATGGGCGCCGGTTGCAGTGTTGGTCCCGCCTGCGCCCCCGTCGCCCTGTTGGGAGCGTAGGGTGATCAGGCTGAAATCGCCAAGCTGGTCAGCGCCGTAGGTGATGGTCGCGACCTCGACCGTATGGCCGCGAATATCAATGCTGTCCCCATCCTGATCCGAGAAATCAAGGATCACATCCTTGCCAATCCCCTCAACCCAGTGGTCGTGTACATTGTCGTTCTCGCCCGCGACCCCGCGCCAATTCACGGAGCCATCCGCGCGGGTATATGCGTCCAACACATCGTCTTTGGCGTTCAGCAGCAGCCGAAAGGCAAAGGTATCCTGCCCCTGACCGCCGGAGATCACGTCGTTTGACTGCCCCGCGCCAATCGCAGGAGTGACGCGCCCGGCGGCCCCATTTGTCTGTGCCGGATTGGGCTCACCCCCGTCTGAAAAGCTGAAGATCACGTCATTGCCACCGCCGGTATCCACGACCTGTGAGCCCTGACCGATGGTCACACGATCCATCTGTGTATAGGCAGAACCCGTATAGTCGGTGTCATCGGTATTGCTGGCCACGATCCGGGTCACGCCTGCGTTCAGAGGCGCAAAAACACCGTCTGCATGGGTAAGCCGGTCAATGCCGTCATTGGTGCGCTCTATGTCCAGATCCCCGCGAAAAATGCGGTCGCCATAGACCTTGATCTGGCCCAGAGGGTCTTCGTCATGGGCGCCGGTTGCCGTATTTGCCCCGCCAGCCCCGCCATTGCCTTGCTGGCTGAACAAAGTGATCAGCGAATAGGAACCGCCCGCATCTGCGCCATATGTAATACCCTCAAGCGTCATGGTGTGGCCGGATATCTTGATCTGGTCCCCTTCGGCCCTGCTGTAGTCGGTGATGGTATCGAGGCCAAAGCCTTCGACCCAATGGTCATGCACATTGTCGTTTTCGCCCGCGACCCCGGCCCAATCCACCTGACCGGATGGCCAGGTGTGGGTCGTGATCACCTCGGTTGTGGCATTCAGCAAGGCCCTGAATTCGAAAATGTCAGCGCCTGCGCCACCGGTCAGAATATCATCGCCGGACTGCGTATTCGGCGGCGTGACGCGACCCTGCGCACCGTTGGTCTGGGCGGGATCAGGCTCACCGCTATCGCCATAGGAAATGATGCGGTCGTCTCCGGTCCCCATTTCAACGGCCTGCGCGCCGCTGCCGATACGCGCTGTATCATTGAGATTTGTTCCGGTTATAGCGGTGGCCATTTGTTTTCTCCCTGCATTAGGCGGGCTTTCACCCGTTGCGCGGGCTAAGCGTCGATATCTCTTACGGATACAAATTCCCGTAATGCGGGAATTCCTAATTGGCAAATGGGCTCGTTTTGCGAGGGGCGGTTTTTTGCTTGGCTGCGCGGTTTTTCAGCAGTGTAACAGTGGTTTCATGCTCGGGCCGTGCAAAGTTCAGCGGTTCCTTGCTGAAAAACCCGGATCAATGCCAGTCTTCTTTTAAATCTAAGCGGTAGTGGCAGGCGACCTACCTCACCACGCGATAGACATCGCCACTTCCTGCATCACGGACCAGATCGACGCAGGTTCCGTTCCAATGATAATCAAGATGGCGTCCCTGAACCGGTGAATGGGCGAGGTCGGGATAGAAAAGTCCAACGCATTCCCCGTCACCGCGCACACTGGGATAGACAATTCCCTGACTACCCGACGCTCTGAGTTGCGCGGCGAAACCTTGTGCGGGCAGGTAATTGTCGGGATGCAAAAACGGTTGGATGGTTTCGTTCACAGTTCGGATGTCGTGCAGATCTGCATCCACAGCCATGCACAGTTCGCGAAACTGGGATGTCCAGCCCGGTGGTTCAGCCGTGGCCGACATGAAAGCCGCATGATGGTATGTCGTCTCCCTGACAGCAGTTTCAAAATCACTGGCGATGTATAGTACGCCCAGCTTGCCATCGGAAAACCGGCTTGGGCGATCGGTACTGCTATGCGTGAACGGAGCCATCAAGTAGCTTGCACCGGGTCCACCAACACGCCGGTCCGGTGGGATCAGATCAAGGGTGCCGATGCTTTCCATCAGTCTCGGGTT
Organism: Roseobacter litoralis Och 149; assembly: GCF_000154785.2. Lineage (NCBI taxonomy): Bacteria > Pseudomonadati > Pseudomonadota > Alphaproteobacteria > Rhodobacterales > Roseobacteraceae > Roseobacter > Roseobacter litoralis. The sequence goes on along the minus strand of NC_015730.1, from coordinate 4,166,216 downwards.
TGTCTTTTGCTCAGCCGAGATCAACAGGGGCCAGTCTTCGGGATCTGCGATGTCTTCGAACAAGTCGATGGGGGGATAGGTGCTGCGGATGATGCGCACGCCACGGGGCCAGTCCACATGCGTGATGGATGGCTCTACCAAGCACCTCTCTCCGCATCCAGATAGCGGCGCACGCGCATCAAGTCCGTCAGTTCACCCCCTAGCATGACCTCCAGTGCGGAGTGTCCGGCAAAGGCTGTGTTCGGGGCCTTGACCCACGCGTAAACCCGGTCCGTGTCCCGGAAAATAATGCGCAGTGCTTTGTGAATGCCAAGGATGTTGGAAAGCCGCGCCTTTGTATCGCGGTCCAACCGGCCAGGCTGTCCCGCCTTCCAGCGACGGTAGGTTCGCACGGGCAGGTCCAGCAGCGTTGCCGCGTCTTCATCCGTGATGGACCACTTGCCAAACAGACGCAGAACGGCGCGCAACATTGCGGCCCCTTCCTCAGCGGTGATCGGCTGCGGCGCAAATTCCTGCGCCTTTGTTTCAAGTGGCTGCAAAGACATATAAACACCTTTTTGGTAACTTATACATAGATTAATGCCATATGGCAACAATATTTGGTTTGAGTACTGCATTGCACATATAAACCAACGCCAAATGGTCAGGGCGTTCCACTCAGAGAGAGCCATCCGCCCTCGATTCCGATAATCTCTTGCAGTCTGTTCTGTCATGCGACAGGTCTAGGCAGCAGAAAGCTAAGGGGCGGAACACCAGCAGTGCGCATTTTGACCAACATCTCTGCCACATTGGACGGCCCGATATGACAGCGTTAGGCTTGGGCCTGATCGCCGCCTTTTGCTGGGGCCTGCACGATATTGCCATCCGTTATCTTAGCCGGTCCGTGCCCTTGTTGGCAGCGCTGTTTGTGGTGCTTTGCGTCGGAGCCTTGTTCCAGCTGACGGCAATTTTGATATTGGGAGGCGGCTTTTTCGTCTCTGGCACAGGCGTTTTGCTGTCGCTGGGCGCAGGCGTTGCCTTTCTGATCGCCAGCCTTGGGTTGTACTATGCGTTCGAGCGGGGCCCGGTCAGGCTTGTTGCCCCGATCATCGCGTCCTTTCCCATTCTGTCGCTTGTTTATGCCGTTGCCAGCGGTCGCACAGTCACGCCCGCGCAGGGCCTCGCGGTTTTGGCGATTGTTGTTGGTGTGGGTCTGGTTGCAGCCTTGTCCGATCAAAGTGACGATGACATTCCGCCGATCAAGCGCACAATTATTCTGTCGCTGGTGTCGGCCTTTGGTTTTGCAACGACCTTCAAACTGGGACAGCTTGCGGCGGATTTATCCGGTGAACTGCCCACAACGCTCATTGCCCGCCTCACTGCGCTGAGCCTTTTGACGGGCGTGATCATGATGCGGCGCGCCACCTTCTGGCCGGGACGCAAAGCGCTGCTGCCTTTGGTGGGGATGGGCATACTTGATGGCGTCGCGCTGTTGTCCGTCTTGTCTGCTGGTAAGATGCCAAATCCGGAATATGCCTCTGTTACCTCGTCCATGTTCGGGCTTTTGACGATCCTGCTGGCCTGGACCTTCCTGAAAGAACGCATGACACCCCCGCAATGGTCCGGCTGTCTTATCGCATTTGCTGGTGTTGGGTATCTGGCACTCTGATCTGTCAGTCAGGCATCTTTACGCGCGTCTTGCGCCGTCAGCGCCGCTTCGAAACGGTGCTGGTTCCAATTTTCGCCAAGCGCTGTTTTCAGGAGATCCTGCTGGCTTGGTGGTGCCAGACCACCCGTGGGCGGGTCATTGTCGAGGTTTGTGGGAAAGGAATATCCCTCGGCGGTCGCCGCAATCGCAGCATGCAATGCAGCATCAGCCAACGGCAGTTCTTTCAGGGACCGGAAGGCAAGCAAACTCATCTTTGTGCGATCAACCGTTTCCATCGCGCGCCCGAAAGGGGAGGAAATCTGCAAAAGGTTCACCATGCGGTGGATGTCACGACTACCGTTGGCTCCCGCGGCATGAAACAGGGCCGGGTTGAAAAAGAGCGCATCCCCCTTGGCCAAGGGCAATTGCACGTAGCTCTCTTCGAAGTAGGCGCGAAAATCATCCCGCCGCCACGCTGCATATCCGGGACGGTAGAGCTGCGAAAACGGGAGCAATTTGGTCGGGCCGCTCTCCAGCGGTGTGTCCCCATGCGCTATCCCGCCCTGCAGGGTCATCAGCGGGGACAGGTCGTGCACATGGGCAGGATAGGCAGCGCTGATTTCAGCTGTCTGAAACCCCAAATGATAGTCACGATGCGCCTGCTGTGCCGACCCACCGGGATGAACGACATTGACCTGCGCCGTCATTTGATACTTCGGCCCTAACCATGCCTCGCAGGCGGCATCAATGGCGGGGCTTGCAAAATACCGCACAAAGACATCCGGGTCTGCCTCGCAGAGTTTTTGCAGGGAATTCCATATCCGATCATTCGACCCTGCGGCCGCAAAGTGATCTGCCGCCCCTCCCTGCGCGGCTTTTTCATCCGCAATGATGCGTTCATAGATCACAGTTGCATCATCAATCGCAGAGGTGTCCGCACAAGCGTTTCGCAATACAATGACACCGGCGCCACGCTGCAGAACCTGCGCCCATTCCGCCATCAATTCACGACGGGTTTGCACAGTTTCCAGCATACCGCCGCGGAGCGCCATGTCATAAACGGGGATATTTTTGCAAACCTCAGAGGCCAACGGCACAGTATCGGGAGTGGTCTGTTGGCTTGTCAGCGAAGCGAAATCGTTCAGGTCACAGTCCGCTTCGGTGTAAAAACCGACGGTACTTTTGGATACTTGGGTCATTGCCATGCTCCTTTGAGCACTAGTCCGCGTCCTTTTGCGCGATCCAGTCGTGGTCAGGATCATTCTCGAACCGCCACTTGCGCAAGGGACCTGCCATCACGTTCAGGTAATACATGTCATAGCCATAGGGCGCGCCGCAGGGATGGTGCCCGCGCGGCACACAGACCACATCGCCATCGCTGACGGCCATGGTTTCATCAAGGCTGCGGTCGTCGGTATAAACCCGCTGCACGCCAAATCCCTGCGCGGGGTTCAGGCGGTGGTAATAGGTCTCTTCGAGATAGGTCATGCGGGGATAGTCGTCTTCGTCATGGCGGTGGCTGGGATAGGACGACCAGTTGCCAGCGGGGGTAAAGACTTCGGTGACCAGCAGGCTGGAGGCCACGTCGCGACCTTCCATGGCGATGTTGTTGATAAACCGGGTATTCTGGCGCTTGCCGCGTGGTGTCAGTTCAATCCCCTCAGGTCCCAAGCGCGCCGCTGGATAATCCGCGATACAAGGTGCGCTGCAGATTGCCACGACGCAATCGGTTGTCGCTGTGGCGGTCCAGTCGCTTTTTCCGGGCACGTAAATGCAATGCGGCGGCGTGCGGTCAAACACCAACATTCGCTCACCCATCTCACCAAAATCGGACCCCGCGACAGAGAGGCGGGCTTTGCCTTCGACCAGGACGATAATAACCTCCCGATCACCCGTTTCCTCTGCCGCAGTCTCCCCGTGAGACAGGTGGTAAAGACCAAAGCCAACATAGCCCCAGCCCGCGCGTTCCGGGGTGATGTCATGCACCTTTCCGGAACGGCCCATTGGTTTGTGCAGGAGTGCGCTCATATGGTTCCGCCAAGCGATCCTTCGAGTTTGGCCATTTCCTGACCGCCCGCCATCAGGTCCTGCAACTCATCCGGTGTGATGTCGCCCCGCTTTGCCGTACCGAGAGTCTTGCCCCGGTTCAGCACGGTGAAGCGATCACCCACAGCCATCGCGTGACGGACGTTGTGGGTGATGAAGACCACGCCGATCCCGTCCTTGCGCACGCGGTCGATGGTCGCAAGAACATTGGACGTCTGACGCACCCCCAGCGCGGATGTGGGTTCATCAAGGATCAGCACCTTGGCCCCGAAATAAACCGCACGTGCGATGGCCACCGTCTGGCGTTCCCCGCCCGATAGAGTGCCAACCGCCTGATCCGGCGCACGCAGGTTGATGCCCATCTTTTTCATCTCGGCCATGGTGATGTCGTTGGCTTCATCCGTATCAAAGCGTTTGAAAAGCCCTGCGCCTTTTGTCGGCTCGCGCCCCATGAAGAAGTTCCGCGTCACTGACATCAGCGGAATCATCGCGAGGTCCTGATAGACCGTGGCAATGCCTGCTTCCATAGAATCACGCGGGCTGGCAAAGCTCATTTCCGACCCTTCGAACATGATCCGGCCTTTGGTGGGTTTATGAACGCCGGACATGGTCTTGATGAAGGTGGATTTCCCCGCGCCATTGTCCCCCAGCAGGCAGTGGCATTCCCCGGGCAGGATGTTGAAAGAAACCCCGGCAAGGGCAATCACATTGCCGAAGTGTTTTTCAATATCTTCCATCTGAACGATGGGTGCGTCTGTTGTTTGCGTATTCATATCAACGCTCCCCCGTGACGCGTTTGCGGATCATGTTGTTAAAGAGAACAGCAACCAGAAGCATGCCGCCCAAAAAGACGAGATACCAATCCTGATCAATGTCCGTGTAGGTCAACCCGATCAGCACCATCCCGAAAATGATCGCGCCAAAGAAGGCCCCAATCGCGGAACCATACCCACCCGTCAGCAGGCAGCCCCCGATGACCGCCGCGATGATCGCCTCGAATTCCTTTTGGAACCCGCGCCGTGCGTCGGTTGATCCGCTGTCGAGCACGGTGATGATGGCCACAAGCGCCGCGCAGGTTGCAGTCACCATGAAGAGGATCAGCTTGACGCGTTTGACCGGAACGCCGGAATTGGAAGCCGCATTGGCATCCCCGCCTGATGCAAAGATCCAGTTTCCGAAAGGTGTCTTTTGCAACACATATGTGGCCAGCAAAGCGATGATGACAAACCAGATGATCTCAACCGGGATACCGGAGACTTTTGGCGTGCCGTTGCGGAAGGTATCGATCATGCCCATCTCTGCCAGTTTGGTGAAAAAGCCGGGAAAGGCGTCGCCCGAAAAGATCGGCGTCAGCCAGTCGTTTTCTGTCGCATCGCGCACACCGCGCAATTGGGTGGATCCATCGGTCGCCCATTTCAGCCCGACCAGAGACAACCCGCGAAAGATAAACAGAAACGCCAGTGTCACGATGAAGGAGGGCAGGCCCGTTGCCAGAACGATCTGCCCGTTCCCCGCGCCCACGGCGGCTGCAAAGATCAGCGTGGCCGGAATGGCGATGATCAGGGGCAGTCCAAAGGTCACAACACAGGCCCCGAAAAACAGACCCGTAAAGGCCACCATGGACCCTACGGAGAGGTCGAACTCACCGCCAACCATCAGCAGGGCCGCGCCAATCGCGAGAATTCCAAGCTGCGATGCAGGGGACATGAAGTTCATAAAGCCCGCGAGAGTGAACATGGCCGGGTCAGCGGTAATCAGGAAAAACACCGTGACCAGAATGACCCCGGCAATCGCACCCAGTTCAGGACGTTTCATCATACGCGAAAAGAAGGACTCTTCCTTTATGCGCTCGTCAACGGCGGCATCTGTGGGCATTTTTCCCTCCCGAAAAATGTATGTATTGAAAAAAGCGGGGCCTTGTGGGGCCCCGCTTTAAGTGCGTTCAGCGAATGCCCTTGGCGGACAACTCAACCACTTGTGCGGCCTTGTCAGCCGTGATCAGGTTTGGACCCGATGGCACATTACCGCCCGGGATCAGACCGTATTGCGCATGCAGCGCCAGAAACGCGACCGGCAGATAGCCCTGCAGGTATTGTTGTTGGTCGATTGCAAAGGCGGCTTCGCCCGCTGCGACGGATTCAAGAAAACCAGCGGAGAGGTCGAATGACCCAACCCGGATGCTGCCTTCACCGCCAACGGCTTTGACGGCTGCAACCGCAGGCTCGCCAGCAAGTGATGCGCCCAGTGCCATAACCGTGTCGATGGATTCGTCGGAATCAAGCGAAGCCTTAACCTTGGCTTCGATTTCTGATGGATCGTTCGTTGTTGGCAGTACGATGACTTCACCACCGAAACCTTCGGCAAACCCGGCGCAACGATCATCAAGCGACACGTTGCCAACCTCGTGGTTCACGCAGAGGGCCTTGGTGCCGCCCATTTCTGCCATCTTTTCTCCGGCGGCCTTGCCCGCGTCGAACTCTTCCTGTCCGACGTGCAGCAGCGCGCCCAGACCTTTGGACACGTTAGAGCCGGAGTTCATGGAAATCACGGCGATACCCGCTGCAACGGCCTTTTCGATGGATGGGCCAAGCGCATCCGCATCGGGAATTGACACCACGATGCCATCGGGTTCCTGATTCACCGCCGCGTCGATCAACTGGCTCATCGCCACCATGTCGAATGTTTCCGGGGCGCGATATTCAACATTCGCACCCGTATCGGCAGCTGCTTTCTCAACACCGTTTTTGACAACGGACCAAAACGGATCAGAGGCCTGACCGTGGCTGACGACAATAATGTCTGTCGCGAGCGCAGGCGTCGCAATGGCCAGAGCGGCCGCGGCAAGTGTGGATTTCAAGAAATGTTTCATTGTTCCTCCCAGAACTGGCAATTTTGAGCCTAAACAAAGGACGTTTTCCTACGCCTTCGGCAGGAAGAAAGCACAGGTTCAATATTTTTGCAACCGGTTGCAAGAAATCAAATCCTGTGATCAGATTGAGCCGTGCTGCTGAGAGTAAAAGGTCGGAATGAGCGTAACTTTAAAAGAAGTGGCCGAACGGGCCGGTGTTTCGCGCTCTGCGGTGTCGCGCACATTTACCGTGGGGGCATCGGTCTCGCCAAAAACCCGGGCCAAAGTTGAGAAAGCCGCAAACGATTTGGGCTATAGCCCCAACGCGCTGGCCTCGTCCTTGACCACCGGGCGCACCAAACTCATCGGTCTGATCTCGAACAATTTTCACAACCCGGTGTTTCTGGAGGTCTTTGACCTTTTTACGCGGTGCCTGCAGGATCGTGGCCTGCGTCCGCTGCTGGTCAACCTTACCGATGAAACGGATCCGGCCAATTCGCTGCGGCTTTTGCGGCAATATTCGGTCGATGGGGTGATCGTCGCCTCGTCCACCCTTTCCCAAGAATTCTCGCTGGCCTTTCAAAAGTCGCAAATACCCGTGGTGCATTCATTTGGTAAATTTGCTCATGCGCCCCGCGTCCATGTTGTCGGCATCGATAATATCGAGTGCGGACGTATGGCAGCGCGCACCCTGATCGCGCGTGGTTACAAGAGGTTGGGCTTTCTTGGCGGCCCGGCTGATGCAACGTCAACAATAGACCGCCGCACAGGTTTTCTGGAAGTGATCCGGACGGCAGATGATGTCACTGTCTCAGATAGCTTTGCCACTGCCTATTCCTTTGACGCCGGGCGCAATGAGATGCTTTCGTTATTGCAGAATGCCCCTGCCGAGGCCTATTTCTGTGGCGACGACGTTTTGTCGATCGGCGCATTAACCGCAATCCGCGAGGGCGGCATGCGCGTCCCCGAGGACATTGGCATCATCGGCTTAAACGACATGGAAATGTCGCGCTGGCAAAACATAGATTTAACGACGATCCGTCAGCCCATCCCTCAGATCATCGACAGCTCGGTCGAGCTGGTCATGGCAATGCTGGAGCAACCTGACCGTCACCCCGAGGCCCGGCTTTTTGCCTGCGAAATCATTGAACGGGGTACGTTGCGCGCCCTGCCGTAGGGGCGGATGGTGGCATCAGGTGAAACTGCGCGCGCGCCGTTATTTTTCGTTCTACATGAGCTGACAATTCAATCTTAACGCATTTTGTGTCAAATTGATCGCAGGACAGGCGAGCAGTTCCTTTAATTTTGGGCTGGTAGTCTGATGTTGCGCAGGTACTCTGCGTACAGAGCGGTTATAGGAAAGAGCTATGAAAAGCAGGCTTATTTTGCTGATTATTGGATTGTTTGGCCTTGGCGCCTGTACCGCTGCGACTGGCGGAAATGCCGGCTTCATTCGAAACCTGCCCGAAGAAATCGTTGCAATGGCAGCCCCGAACCAGGATTTGAATTCGGTTCAGCTGAAAGAAACAGACGGCTGTTACTGGTACCGTCATTCCGGCCCGGTTGAGACGACAATGCTGCCTTTGCGCACCGCCGAAGGGCGGCCCATTTGCACCAGACCGCAGGCCTAGCTGTTTGCGGTTACATAGGATTCGGCAGGATAAAGATGTGCAGTAGCGCCCGGCGACACCTCTTCGTAAAGACCGATGATATGCGCCATGACCATACGCACGCATCCGGAACTCGCCCTGCTGCCGATGGATCTGGGTGACGGGGTGCCGTGAATTCTGAGATAGGTGTCACGGTTCCCTTCGTATAGATACAGCGCCCGCGCCCCAAGCGGATTGCCCGGTCCACCCGGCATTCCGTCGGCAAACTCAGTATAAAGCTCCGGATCGCGGCGGATCATATCAGCCGTTGGCGTCCATTTGGGCCAGCGCGCCTTGCGCCGGATTGTAAAAACGCCCGGTTCATACAGATTGCCCCGCGCAATCGCGACGCCGTATCGCATCGCGGTACCATCGCCTTGAACGTGGTACAAATAGCGCGCAACTGCATCAACATGGATATCGCCGGGCACAAGCCCGCTGTTTGCCTCAACCCGAACGGGCAAAAAGCGTGGATGCAATCCCCACGGGTTCGTCGTGGCAGGGTTGTAATTTGCCGGTGTGACCCGCGCATCCCATGCCGACCAATTGCTGCTTGCCGATGCAGCGGTAGCGCTGGCCGCCCCCAATACTGACGTCGAAAACAACGCCGTAGACGTCTGCAGAAAATGTCGCCGTGTCAGCATCTCAAAATATCCCCTCATTAAAACTCTGTGCGGGTGTAAACCAAAATAATTTACACTGGCTAAATCGATTGTGGAATGGGCAGAAACACGTATCACACAGAAGTGCGTTTCTGCAATTTTTGATCAGGCCGTGCCGCGCACCGGGCGGTCGTTCTCAATGTTGAAGATCATGCCGTCCAGCAATTCTTCAAGATCAGGCCGTGCCGCGGGTCCGTTGGAAATTTCAACTAGCATCAGGGTGCCATCGGGTCGGATTGCAAATGCGCCCGGCTCTGCGAAAACACGATCGGTTTCGGTCTCTGACAAGGGTTCTGACACGTAAAGGCCCAAGGCGCGCATCTGGTCTTCGCTCAAATCGAAACCCAATTCGAAGTTCCAGCCAAATTCTTTTTGATCGTCCAGCGCTTTTTGCCGTGTATCGGCAGAAACCACGGCGACATCCATTCTGTCGGTCCATGCTGGCAATACCGCATTCAGCTTGTTGAGGAACCGCTTGCACCGGGGGCAATGACGTCCGCGATAGACAAACAGCATGCTCCACCTGTCTTTGGGCTGTCCCAGCGTGATCGTTCCGCCATCGACGGTCGGAATTGTTACCTGTGCAACGGCAGTGCCCGGATTTGGTTTAGTCATTGTATTTCCTTTTGAATGCGTCGGTCCGTTACATAGGGTCACCGGTTCAGATGCTGTTTGCACCGACCAGAGTGTGGCGGTTTCAACCGGATACAGCAACCGGGTCTGGCCTGTGCATCACCATTTGTTGAAGGGAAACCGTCCGGTTTGTGCACAGACAGCCCCGCTCCGAGCCCATTCAAATCTCAATAACCGGCCCGTCGAACCCTTCAGAAATACCACGGTTCAGCAATTCGCGCCGCGCAACGATGTCTTCGGGCATAATATATCCTTTGGACGCGCCAAACAGACCGTCATAGCGTCCGAAATACACCGCGCGCCGAGTGCCGATAGACCCGAGGGAAACATCGCGGGCGAAACTATGACCGAGCCCCGCAATCCTGAATCCTGGTTGGGTGTTGATGGGTTCGAGATACCCTTCAACGGACAGGTTTCTCAGACTGGTGGCACGGGCAAATCGTCCATTCCCGATACTCTGGACATTAAACCCCTCGTCGTGGGAGGTTCCCATAACTGCCGCATATTGCCCGGTCATGAGCCTGACCCCTTGTGCGTCAAGGCGCACGCCGCCAATCCCGTTGATGCCCGCGTCCACAGAGGTGATGGTGCCCGCGATCAGATCTTTTTCCATCACTGCCGGGTCAATCCGGCTGGCGATGACACCAGATGCAGACCACACACCGCTGACAGCGACGCGAGTACCTGTCAGCGTATGGGCATGTACCGCATTGGGCGCTCGCACGGAAACGCCATTCACATGCAGAGCGCTCTGATGCGCGCGCAACGTGCCGATTAAAAGATGGTCGACAAAGACATCCTTTGCCACAAGCCTGTCACCACGTCGCTGTGCATAAACTGTCAGGGACATGCCCGGCACCAGAGCGTCGAGTGAGGTCGCGCCAAAGCTGGTGGTGTATCTGGTTGCGCGGGTCACATCGACCGTGACGCCATTGATCAGCAGACTGCCAAAACCCGTGAGAACGCCAACGATACCGGTGCCTCCGATGCCACCCTCAAAGGGATCATTGCCGGCGCGCGTGACCACGGCCGGTGCGCAAGAGGCCAAAAGGACTGTCGACCCCAGAAGCGAAAGGATGTCCCTTCTAGTTTTCTGTCTCACTTGTTTCGTCCTTTGGTTTGGATGGATCAGCGCTTGATGGTTCTCGGTAAAAGTAAACGCCTAACCGGTATCGTTCCTTTGCTCCCGTCCCATCTTGGTCGGTTTGCTGCAACACACTGCTTTGTGCATTGAGCGTCTCGAGCATATTTTGCGCCAGTTGACCTGCGTGTTCTTCGATCTGGTCCACAGACGCGGGCGACAACCGATTGTAAAACACGGCACGTTCCAGAAAGGGCGCATCATCCGAAAGCAGGTTTTGTGAGGCCGCTGCAAGGTGATCACCAACATTGGCGGCAAAAAACACCAGTTTGTCGTGATCAGACCTTGGCCCTGTGAACGCACCCTCACTTATCCTCAACAGTCCGTCGGCGCTTTCATGGACCAGATCCTGTCGGGTGAGTTCGTCAAGAATCGTGCGCGGTCGGATGTCCGTATTGATTTCGCGAACGAGCGCTTCGAAGTTCGGACTGTTATCGGATGTCTTGGGCAGGCTTATGGGCTGGCCTGTGTCATCCTGATACTCAGGGCGCGTCATCCATTGGCTCAGGACTGTCGCGAAAGTCGCGGATTTGCCGCGCGCCGTTTTCCACGCATCATCATCGCTTGATAGAATGGTACGCACATCCCGACGATGGACTCCGGTCAAAAGCGACACCCGACTGTCTGTCGGGGCCGCGCCGCCAAGGCGAAACTCCTCATAGGCGACATCGACATAAACCGACTTGAGCAACTTATAAAATGCAGGGGCTGTAACGCCGCGACTGATCAACGTGCGCACAAGCGGGCGCATCAGCCCTTTGAGCAGCAGCAAAAACCCATCTGATCCGGTCGCGTTCATCACGTGAGACTACCCAGTGTAAAAAAATTCCACAAGATCGTTGATTGTTGAAGTATGCGCGTTATTTGGTTTTGTGTGAAAATTACACACACACTGTTTTATGCAGTTGGAATGAAAGGAAATGACGAATGGTACACATGATTTCACGGCGCGGCGCGCTGAAAGCAGGAGTTGGCTTTGCAGGGCTGGCGGGTCTGTCGGCCTGCGGCATGACGACAAGCAGGACACCCGATATTGTTGATACGGCTGTGGCCGCCGGATCGTTCACCACGCTTGTTGCCGCGGTCCAAGCCGCAGGACTTGTCGAGACGTTGAAATCTCCCGGACCCTTCACGGTCTTTGCGCCGACCGATGAGGCTTTTGCTGCTTTGCCAGCTGGTACTGTTGAAAACCTGCTCCTGCCTGAGAACAAAGATAAGCTGGTCCAAATTTTGACCTATCATGTCGTTTCAGGTCGGATTCCGGCGGCTAACATCATCGGCAAGCGCGGATCCGTTGCCACCGTCGAAGGCAGCGATCTGCACTATGACGGCCGTAATGGCGTCAAGATCAACAAGGCGACCGTGATCAGCCCGGATGTTATGGCGTCCAACGGTATCATCCACGTCATTGACGGTGTTTTGCTGCCCAGTTGATCAAGATATGACCCTTTTGGCTTAGCACAGGATGCCTTTGGGCCAAGACGTCAAAATAATATGCCAGTGCAATGACACGCTGAGGGCAAATGACTGACCCGCAAGTCTTTGTGGTTCAGTCCGCTCCTTGTAAAAAAGCGGGCATCATGACAGCTATTTTTTGCCGAAGCCTCCGTCTGGGGCTTCGGTTTTTTTTAAGCGAGCGTGCAACGTCCCCTCTTACAGACCATTGAGATAGCGCAGGGCGCAGAATCTGTCTTCTGTTCGAAAGTCTTTGGCAAGGGATCGCAACTTTGCGCATGCGTCCGGGGGTAGATATGGGTCAGTCCCGTAGGAACGCTTCAATGCAGTTTTGTGGGATTAGGGGGTGAGGCACGTGTCCTTGCCGGTCACTCTAAGGTCACGTTGCCCCCCCGGTGGTCGCTCACGTAAAAACCCGCTCTTTATTGTTCGGTGGAAGAGTAATCCGGCGTAGCCATGAGGGCTTCGTTGTAAGCTGGGTTATCGAGAATCGCATAAAGAGACGAGACAATCCGCCATGTGTTGCCATGCCGTCGGATCACCGAATAAACGGGATAGGGTTGTGCCTGTTCTTGTCCATTCGCGCCAAGCAGGCTGGAGACATGCGTTGAGCCGATCGTGTCAGCATCCAGAAACTTTGCCGATACCACGGTACGAGCGAAATCGACCACGCCGCAGTCATGTAAATGGCGCCGCACCGAGTTGAACGTATACTGAAACTCAGCCTCGGTCGTGATCAATCGCCGCCCGTCAACGGTTTCCATCATCTGGGGGAGCCTGAAACACTCACTGAACATCTGAAAATCCGCCTCAAGCAAGGCTTTCCCTGTGATGTAGAGCAGTTCTTCGGCGATGGATTCAGCGGCGCTATTTTGCATTACTCAAGTTATATTCAAATACTATGTTGTTTATCAAAGCGTCTTGCCCCGCCGTCAAGAAATTCTGATGTGTTTGCGTGGTTCGGTAAAAAATAAACACGTGATTGCAATTTATGCTATGCTCTGAGGTGTATTACGATAATTCTATTCAATCCTAAGGCAATAGCTACACGTAAAGACATTTTTGGTCAGATCTTATGGTAGTAACTTTCCACCTGATGAAGACGCGGTTTGCCCTGAGCAAACGGATCACCGAGATTGTCCGCCGCACGGCAAAGGTCCGATGATGAGCAGGGATCAGGCACAACCTGCGGATCAGACGCAAGCGCTGCAAAACATCTTTGACACCCAGCCATGGTTTGTGCGCATTGGACGTCGTTTCTGGGGTGTTGACCCTTTTGTCGTGCTGTTCATTGCGGTGTTTCTGGGCGTTGTGCCGATCGTTGCTGCTGTTTACGTGCTGAACCTTGGGGATGTGACACATTATATTCTCAGGGGTACGGTCGAGGCAGCGCCTTGTCCGGACGATCTTGTTGGAACCGACCAGTGTCTTGAGAAACAGGTCGGCTATGGTCACGCGCTGAATTGGTGGCCAAGCCTGTCCATCATGATGCCCTTGGCGTTTTTCTTTGCGTTCACCTCGGTGCAAAACCTCCAGCGCACATTTCGTCAGATGATCCAGGACCGTATGTTCTGTAACCGGGACTGGCAGTTTGACCTGTCAGACACATCCAGTGAGATGAACCGGGGAGTATCCCGGATGGTGCGTTTGATCTGGACGTGTTTCTCGCTTGCCGGGATGGTCGTTGCCTTGCTGGTCGGTACGGTCGTTGTTCTGGACTGGTATTGTGTGGTGCATATGCCGCTGATGACGGGTGATTTGCTCACGGCATCGGGGATCACGATTCCTGCTGTTTGTCAGGATACATCCGGGCAGGAAGTCGACTGGTCCATAGCGGCCATTTTCGCGCAAGCCACGCAAATCACAGCCCCCACTGACATGCGCAGCCCGTCGTTCGCAATGAACTGGGGGTTTTCTGCTTACGTATACGCCTTGCTGCTGGTCGAGTTATGCCTGCTGATGATCTACTACTGTTACGTGCTTGCGCTCGCGCTAACCATTCAACGCCTCAGAAACGGTGCGTTTGACCTGTGGTTGGTGCCAAAACTGTCATCGCAGGACCCGAATGGGCGGATGGGGTTCGAAAACCTTGAGCAGATTTTTCGCCCCTGCATCTATGTCACGATCATCAGTTTTCTGGTCGCTTTTGCGATGCGCATTCAGAATGAGTTTCTGCGCCAGACTGAGTTTGAAAACATCTATCAGTTCCTGTTTCAGGATTTCATCGTTGCATTGAGGGACATTTTCACCCCCTCTTTGGAGAGTTTCGCAGGGTTTTTCGCCGATCTCTTCGGGGACATTCAAACCTTTACCTCCGCGATTGATGTAACCGGTTTTCGGGACCCCAATTCCCTAGTCGGCGGCCCTCTCGTTCTGATCGTTTTGTCGATGGTCACCGTCGTGCTGGCGGTTGTTCTGCGAGATACCGCAAAAGAGGCGCGCGACAGAGTGAGCCGTGCGCTGGACGATCCGGATAAAAAACAGGCCGTGATTGATTTCTATGGGCTTGATGAGGCAGCGCTGCGCGACAAACTTGGTGATATGAAAGTCTGGCCGTTGAGTTGGCCGAAAATGCAGCAATCCATCAGGATGTTGATCCTCGGTGTGGTGTGTTTTGTGCTCTATCAGGTGGCGTTTATCTGGGCTGGGTTGATGCTGATCCAGATGCTCAAAGGGAAACTCGGACGCGAAGTGGAAGGGTAAGCCGCCATCCTCACAGGTTGATTTCCAGCGAGAGGGGTCTGTGGTCGGACCCCCACAGGCGTCTTTCTATGACCGCAGTTTCCACCGTGATATCGCGAGTAAACAGCTGATCCATTTGCAGGCGGAATTTAGGAAAAGTGACCCCATGTACCGCAGGCGCGAAACCTTGCCGCTGAAACCATGAGTTCAGCGCTCTGCGTTCGAAAATCAGCCAGTCCTTGGGACGATAATGCAGGGGGATGGCCAGAAGCGGCGCGAGCCATGGCACGGCGTAACTGTTGAAATCACCTGCGACGAGGCAGGGGCCTTCGCAATCAAAATGGCTTTGCGTTTCAGCCAGTTCCGCTTGCCGGGCCGAAGGTGACACACCCGCACTGGTGTGGAGATTGACAACCCTGAAGGGGCGCGCGCCGGGGACCACCACATCGACCGACAGGCTGTCCAGAAACTCGACCCAGCCCGCATGGCGCGCCCAACGGGTTGGCGCAGGTTTGGACGTATCTGAGTGAAACAGGATGGTTTCGCGTCTCGTGGGAAACCTGCTTGCGATCACAAGATGGCATAACTCGCCTTTTAACGCATAATCCCGCGCGACGCTCACATATGGAAAACTGGCTTTGATCACGGCGATATGCGCAGGCAACACCTCTTGAAAAAGCGCGATGTCAGGATTGAGTGCTGTCAAAGCGTCTGCAATACGTGCGGCGTCAGGGTTTTCATTAAAAACGTTCCAGCTCAGAACGCGCAGTGGTTTTTTCTCGGGTCCGGTCAAAAGGGTCTCCAAAGCAGCGCGCTGTGCGATCTGTACACGCCAAGCCCGCGATTTCGAAGGTAATGCTGCATAGTTGCCCAACTGATGGATGCCCTTCTCGTCTGACGCGAATTGAACTGGCTGGCAGGGTTGCTTTGCATTAGGCTGAACAGATCACAGGTTATGAACCCGAAAACGGTTTTGGGTTTGCACGTCCGTAGTTTGATTTCAAAAGACCAATAGGAAATGCGTATGTATTACAGATGGAAATCCGCGCGCCCAACCATCGCCCTTGCTCTGGCCTGTATCAGCCTGATGATTGCAGCGGTGCCGGTGCAGGCCGATCAGGCGTGCGCGTGGTCCGCGCTCACCAGTCCCAACCGGCAACAGATCACCTGCGGCGATGCGCTGGTGGTAGAACGCGAATCCGGCGCAGAGGTCACGATTTTTGAGCGGGCAGGGGATGCGCCGCCACGGGAAATTGAACTGAAAAACGGCGCAATCCTGATCGAGGTCACGCCCGGCAGTGCGCCAACCCAAATTCGCACGCCCCATGCTATCGCTGCTGTGCGGGGCACCACCTATGTTGTGGATGCAAGCCAAGACAGTACATCGGTTTTCGTGATCGAAGGCAGCGTGTCTGTCAGCAAGGCGTCCGATGCGTCAACCGTAACGCTTGGCCCGGGCGAAG
This sequence comes from Roseobacter litoralis Och 149, assembly GCF_000154785.2. Lineage (NCBI taxonomy): Bacteria > Pseudomonadati > Pseudomonadota > Alphaproteobacteria > Rhodobacterales > Roseobacteraceae > Roseobacter > Roseobacter litoralis. The sequence continues at coordinate 4,150,010 of NC_015730.1, read as the reverse complement.
GTGTTGATGTCGGGGATGCGGTTGAGTTTGCCGTTACCGCGTGGCCCAGCGACCGCGCGGCATCCTTGCTCTCCCGATTTGGCAGATGACATCGGGCCGGGTGCGCCAATGGGCCTTGCCCCTTGGTGCTGTGACTTTGGCGCTGTTCTGGGTGTTGACCCTGATCATCCCCTATATGTCCGGCCGCGCGGGTTTTTTTGACCCGCTCGAACATCGCCTTTTGGATGTACGGCACGTCCTGGTTGGACCACGCGCAGCCGCGTCAGACATCGTGATTGTCGCCATAGATGATGAAACGCTCGCTGCCGCTCCGGCGGAACTGCAAAGCCGGCGGCAGCTTTTGGCGCGGATCATTTCGAATATTGCCCAAAGCGATGCGCGGGCTTTGGCCTTGGATGTTTTGCTTGCCGATCCGGGACCCGCGCTTGATGATGCAGCGCTTGCGGCGGCGCTGGGTGAAATCCCTTCATCTATCGCGGCGGCGGCACGCTTTGGATCAGAAGGCACGACCGCCGACAGCATCATCTGGCCGCAAGCTGCATTTGGTGTGGTCGCCGAGGCAGGTCTGGTCAACCTGTCCACCGACGCCAGCGGCACACCGCGATATGCGCCCCTGTTGATCGAAGTGGAGGGCAGCCTTGTCCCCTCTCTTCCTCTGCTCGCAACGCTTTCCTTCAGCAGCGAGAATGCGGTTTTCGGTGAGACGCAGCTGACTTTGGGTGCACGGGATATCCCCTTGGATTTCGGCTTTAACATGCCGCTGCGCTATCTCGGGCCAGAAGGGTCCGTGCCCACCTACAGCGCGCGCGATCTGATCAGTGGCACCGCGCCGGACGCTTTGTCCGACAAGCTGGTGGTGCTGGGCTTTTCAGCCTCTGCCATGGGGGACAGGTTTGCGACCCCCTTTGATGAGAACACGCCGGGCATGGAGGTGATCGCGACCGCGATTTCACAGCTTAACGGCGGTGAAACGCTGAGGCGCAACGCGCAAACGCGTCAGTGGGACGCCGCGTTGGCGGTCGCGTTGACACTCTTCTGTGTGGCCAGCGTGCTTGTCTGGCCGTTGTCTCGCGGGGTCCCGGTTGCTGCCGGGTTTGTGTTGGTGTTCCTTGCGTCCATCACGCTGGCGTTTGCATCGGGCCTCTGGCTCAGCGGGGCGCTGCCGCTTGCTGCCGCATTGCCGCCCGCCATCGCTGCGTCCGGCCTGCGCTATATGCAGGAAAACCTGCAGGCCCGGAAGTCTGAACGATCTGTCGCTTCGTTACGCCAGTTTCAATCGCCCGCCCTTGCGGCGAGAATTGAAAGTGACCCCAACTACTTGATGGAACCTATTGAACAGGACCTTGTGGTGCTGTTTGTTGATCTGACCGGCTTTACAGGCCATTCGCAGCGCCTTGGGCAGGATGGCACGCGAAACCTGCTGGCAATGTTTCACAAACTGACGGCCCAAACGGTTGAGGCGCGCGGCGGCAGTGTGTTCAACTATATGGGCGACGGGGCCTTGGCGGTGTTCGGGCTGGAACCGGACCGGCACAAATCATACGCCGACGACGCTCTGGCCAGTGCCTTTGATCTGGTACATGCGCTGTCGCGCCAATCGCTGCCGCAAACGCCTGATGAGGCATTGTCCTGCCGCATCGGGTTACACAGCGGACCGGTGACTCTGTCGCGTCTTGGCGCGCAAAGCCACCAGCAGGTGACCGTGACAGGGGATAATGTGAATCTTGCCAGCCGTCTGATGGAAGTGGCCAAAACGGAAAAGGCCGTTGTGGTTGCGAGCAGCGATTTTGCCACCGGGTTGACGGACGGCGGTCGGCGGGGGTCAGCCTATACCACTGATGTTACCATTCGCGGACGCGATGGGCGCGTGCAGGTGCTGGTCTGGGCCGCAGACGCGCTGGAAAGGTCCTAGCAGAGGCTGCGGAACCGCTGCGCAATCACATCCAGCACTTCATTTGGGTCCCGTTTCCACCAGTCTTCGGCGCTGAATACTTCGACCTCGCAATATCCCTTGTACCCGGTATTCTCGACCAGCTGGCGCAGCGCTTTGAGTTCGGCCACACCATCGCCCATCATACCGCGATCCAACAGCGTATCCCGCGTCTCAGCCCGCCAGTCACATAGGTGGTATCCCAGCACCTTGCCCTTGGCGCGCGGCATCGTTTCGGCCAACGTGCTGTCCCACCAGACGTGGTAGACATCGATCGCAAGCCCTACGTTATCCAATCCGACCCAGTCGCACACCTGCAGGGCATCCCTGACGGTGAATATGCAGCTTCGGTTTCCACCAAACATCGGATTGAGCGGCTCAAGCGCCAGTTTCACATCGCGCGCGGCGGCATATTCAGCGGCGCGCGCCACCCGATCCGCCACGCGCTTTTGGCTTTCCAACGGCCCTTTGGTGCCGGGGTCGATCCCGCCCGTGACAACCGTCAGCACTTCGGTGCCAAGCCCGGCGGCCATGTCGATAGACGCATGAAAATCATCCATGATCGCGGTGTCATCGCCCGGCACCAAAGGTCCTGTCAAAAACGGCGAGCGACACAGCCCCGCCACCTCCAGCCCGGCGGCGCGGACGCGATCACCGATCTGCTGCGCGGATGCACCAATTTCGCGCCGCCAAAACACAATGCCACCGAAGCCGCGCGCGCCACAGGCATCAATGACGGCTTCAGTCGACCATCCGGCCCCATAGCCGTCGAGGTTATGACCCAGCGTTGCAGTATTGAGCGCCAGCGCCGAAAGGTCTTGCGAAAAATCACGCATCATACGACTCCATAGATGGCGAGCAGTCGTTTCATCCGTGCCACCGCCAATTCCGGGTCCTGCAACAGCCCACAGGCATCGGCCTGTTTGAAAATCGTCACGAAATCAGGCAGGGGCCGCGCCGCTTGCGCCCCGTTCAGCATGATGAAGTGATCCTGAAACCCGTTCAGCCACGCCAGAAAGACCACACCGGTTTTGTAATGCTGCGTAGGTGCGCGGAAAATCTGGCGCGCCAGCGGCACGGTTGGGTCCAGCATGGCCCGGAACTGTGCGGCATTGCCCTGCGTCAACTGCGACACGGCATAGGCTGCAGCGGGCGCAAGCGGGTCAAAGATTCCCAGCAGCGCGTGCGAATACCCCATCTCGTCGCCCTCGATCAGTTCGGGGTAATTGAAATCGTCGCCGGTGTACATTTTGACGCCCTCCGGCAGGCGTCGTCGCATGGTGATTTCCTTGTCCTTGTCGAGCAGTGAAATCTTGATCCCGTCCACTTTGGACGTGTTCGCCGCGATCATGTTCAGGCAGGTGTCCAGACAACCCTCAAACGTGCTGCCCCCCCAATACCCCGCTAGTTGCGAATCAAACATCGGCCCCAGCCAATGCAGGATCACCGGGTGATCGCAGGCATCAAGCACCTTGGCGTAAACGCTCAGGTAATCATCCGGGCTTTGCGCGACACGGGCCAATGCGCGGCTTGCCATCAGGATGATGCGACCATCCAGTTTCTGGATCGCTTCGACCTGCTCCAGATAAGCGGCGATCACATCATCAAGGGTGTTCGCGTCCTGCGGGGCAAGCTGGTCCGTGCCGCAGCCATTGAAGACCAGCGCGTCGGGGAGTTCGGATTTTGTGCGCGCGATAAGTTCCAGCGCACCCGACCAGTCAAGGCCCATCCCCCGTTGCGCCGTATCCATCGCTTCGGCGATGCCCATGCCCAGACCGGCAAGGTGGCGACGAAATGCCATCGTTGCGTCCCAATCCACAGTGGCGGGTCCCAGTGGATCGTTTGATGTAAACGGGTCCGCCACCACATGCGCCGCCGAAAACACCACACGCGCCGCATCGGGTGTGAGCGTTGCCTTTGCAATTGGCGTGCCATGCAGGGCGTAATCGCTAAGGGTACCAGCAGGATCGGGAAGCGCAATTTTCATGGAAAACCTCAAAAACGGGGAACGAGCATGCCTGCATCAGCCGAAATCACCTGACCGGTGGTATAGGGAAGTTTCCCGGACGCGAGCGACGCAATGATCATGCCCACTTCATCGGGTTGACCCACGCGGGGAAAGAGCGTCAGACCCTCGCGCGCGCGCGTCTCATATTGCGCGATCACGGGGGCTGTCATCTCGGTTTCGATCAAACCGGGCTGCACATCGTAAACGGCGATGTTTTCAGGCCCGAGGCGCACGGCCAACGTTTTCGTCACCATCGCGGCAGCGGCTTTGGACACACAGTATTCCGACCGGGGTGTCGCCACGGCAATGGCATTGGCAGAGCTGACATTGACGATGGAATGAAACAGCTGCGCAGGCCGGGTCCGGGCGCACAGGCGCTTGGCAAAGCATTGGGACAGAAAGAACACCGCTTTGGTGTTCACGGCCATGCAGCGATCATAGCTTTCTTCTGTGACGTCCAGCATGTCACCCCGATTGATCACACCGACACCCGCATTGTTGATCAGTGTGGTCAGCGGCCCAAGCGCCTCTTCGGCCTGTGTCAGGGCCGCTTGATGCGCGGTCAGATCGCTGACGTCAAACGGGACGGCGACACTTGGCACGCCTATCTCTTTGATCGCTGCGACGGCTGCGGCCAGTTCATCGTCATCCTCCGGACCGTTCAGGGCGATTGCAAACCCCTCGCAGGCCAGCGCCTTGGCGGCGGCCAGCCCAATCCCTCGGGATGACCCGGTGACCAATGCAACCTGTCTCATGCATCCGCCCCTTTTGCTAAAAGCTCACGCGCGATGATCATGCGTTGAATCTGGTTTGTCCCCTCGTAAATCTGGGTGATCTTTGCATCGCGATACAGCCGTTCCACCTCAAACCCCTTGATGTAGCCTGAGCCTCCGAAAACCTGCAACGCATCGGCAGAACGTGCAACCGCCATGTCACCGGCAAAACACTTTGCCATGGAACAGGCCTTGGTCGCATCCGCGCCGATGTCGATTTTATGGGCCGCCGAATGGGCGAGCAATCGCGCCGCCTCCACGTCTTTGGCGATATCCGCAAGCAGCCACTGCACCCCCTGAAATTCCGAGATCGCCTTGTCGAATTGCCTGCGCTGTGCTGCATACTCAACCGCAGCGTCAAGACCGGCCTGACCGATCCCGACCGCCAGAGCCGCGATACCCACACGGCCCTTATCAAGGACAGACATCATCATGTGGAAACCACGCCCCTCCGCACCCAAAAGGGCGTGAGCTGGCAGTTTCACATCATCGAAATGCAGCGGCCCCACCGGTGATGCACGCTGACCCATCTTATGTTCCTTGGGGCCGCGCGCCACGCCATCAGCGTGCAGATCCACCGCGAAAATCGACATGCCGCGATGCCCGGCCTCAGGATCGGTGCGGGCCAGAACAAAACCCAGATCGGCGACAGGCGCGTTGTGAATCCATATCTTGCCGCCATTGAGCCGCCAGCCAACCCCGTCCCGCACGGCTGTTGTGCGGATGCCGGACACGTCGGTGCCCGCTTCGGGTTCTGTAATGCAGTAGGCAACCTTGGTTTTTGCCGCGAGGATATCAGGCAGCCACATGTCGCGCTGTGCCTGTGTGCCATGCGCGACCAGGAGCGTGGTAATCAGTTCGACCAACCCGCATTGATCCGCAACAGAGGCATAGCCGCGCGACAGTTCTTCCATCACGATAGCATACGCCAGCGTATCCATGCCGGGGCCGCCCATCGCTTCGGGTACACAAATGCCGAACAGTCCCAGCTGCGCCATTTGCGCGTAAATCTCGGCTGGAAAGCGTTCGTCGCGGTCCAGTTCTTCGGCCACGGGACGGATCACGTCATTGGCAAACTGGCGGGTCATCTGACGCACTTGGGCGTGTACTTCAGTCGAAAACATTAGGGCCCCTTTCCTGCGTCAAATAGTAACCGTTCAGTTACTATTAGGAAGACAACCAAGAGGCGTCAAGCGATTCAAGACTTGATTTGCGCTGCCTGCTCCGCCACAATTAACCATATGGTTACTTATTCGGAAGGATATGGGATGGACCCCGCGACAAAGAATAAATTCGGCCGGGTTGATCTTGAGGTCACCGCGTTCGGGTTTGGCACAGCTCCGGTGGGCAACATTTTCCGCGAGATTGACGAAGAGACATCCGACGGCATGTTTCAGGCGGCATGGGATTCAGGCGTCCGGTATTATGACACAGCCCCCATGTACGGCCACGGCCTTGCCGAACTGCGCACAGGCCAATCGCTGCGGTGGAAGAACCGCGATGATCTGGTGCTGTCATCAAAGGTGGGGCGTCGCCTCGTTCCCGCAAAGCGGAACGATATCGACTTTGCTCCATGGACGAACGCGGCCCCTTTCAATCTTGAATTTGACTATACCTATGATGGCACAATGCGCGCCTTTGAAGACAGCCTGCAACGGTTGGCGCTTGAGCGGATGGATATCTGTTTTATCCACGATATCGACGTTTTTACCCGTGGCGACGCGCAGCCAGACGTCTTTAAACAGGCCATGGATGGCGCGTGGAAAGCGTTGGCCAAATTGCGCGATGAGGGTGTCGTTTCAGCGATTGGCGTCGGCGTAAACGAATGGCAGGTCTGTCAGGCGGCCCTTGAGGCGCGTGATTTTGACTGTTTCCTGCTGGCCGGGCGCTACACACTGCTGGAGCAAGAGGCGCAGGATACGTTCTTGCCGATGTGTGAAGCGCGCAGTGCAGCAGTCGTTGTCGGTGGTGGCTTCAACTCCGGAATTCTGGCAACGGGTGCCCGTGAGGGTGCCAAATACAACTATGCGCCCGCCCCTGCAGAGATCATGGACCGCGTCGCAAAGATCGAGGCGGTATGTGCGGACCATCAGGTGCCATTGCCCGCAGCGGCCTTGCAATTCGTCGTCGCACACCCCGCAATTCCATCCTTTATCGCAGGCACGCGGACCATCGCGCAGTTGGAGCAGAACCTGAATCGGTTCCGCCATGAAATTCCAGCCGATTTCTGGGCCGAGCTAAAACACGACGGGCTGCTGCGCACTGACGCGCCGGTGCCGGTATGAACCTCTCGCCGGGCAGTTACGGGTATCACGATCTGGCAAGCGGTGATTGCCTCGTGACAAGCGCACGCGTGATTACGGCGGAGTTAATAGACGATTTTGCGCGTGTCAGCGGCGATACCTACGAAATCCATATGTCGGACGCGGCTGCGCAGGCCAAAGGGTTCGAACGGCGCGTCGCCCATGGATTGTTGGTTCTGGCCGTCATTGATGGATTGAAAAACAACGCGCCAGCCCGTTTTGACGCGCTGGCCTCACTGGGCTGGACATGGCGGTTCGTCGCGCCGGTTCTGGCCGGTGATACGATTTCTGCAAAGTTTGTAATCCGTGAAAAACGCCTGACCGCAAACGGTAAGCGCGGCATTACAAAGATCACGGCACAGGCCATGAACCAGCATGGTGACATTGTTCAGGAAGGCGAAAACGGTCTTATTTTCGACCTTTAGAGCGTCTGACGAAATACCTGAGACATCAAGTATCACGTAACGCGTTGAAATCTTTGATTTCAGGCAGCGTTACGTGATTCAGGTTTTTCGCATGACGCTTTAGGCCCGTTTACAGCCCGACGTCACAGACAAACACGCCTTCTGCACCACCCTCAAGTGTTGCGACGATGCGTGCCCCGATGGCCTGATGTTCCGGATCGACAAGATATGTGTCCCGCACCGATGTGTCGCGAAAGTCGAACCAGAACATGTCGAGGAAACCGCGCACCAGCGGAGTTTCGACCGAGACGTTCTTGCGGTGCTGAAAATCCACGATACCGTCTATGTGACCCGATAGGCCCGCGAGGGCATCATAGAGAGACATTTTTTCAGCCTCGGTAACATCCGCGCGAAAACGCAGGTGAACAGAATGTCGGATCATATCTGTGTCCTTTCAGGAGAAATCTGGTTTTCGTTTTTCGCGAAAAGCCGACAGGCCCTCGCGCAACTCATCCGTGCCCGCTGCGATACGCCCTGCCAAAGCCTCGGCGATCCGCTCGGGGTCTTCGCGATCTGCGGCATTGATCAGCATCTTGGTCAGTTTCGTCGCCTGCGGCCCACGGCTCAGCACACGCGCGGCGAGGTCTTCTGCCAGAACATGCGCCGCACCCGTGGCAGTCACATGATCGACGAGACCCAGACGGCGGGCTTCTTCAGCGTCAAAGACTTCACCGAAGAGCGCCATGCGACGGACGACTTGGCCACCAAACCGGCGTACCGCACGTTGTGTGCCAGACCAACCCGGAATGATACCAAGCCCGGTTTCCGGCTGACCGATCTTGATGTGCTGCTCCGCGATGCGCAGGTCGGCGCAGGCAGCCAGTTCTAGGCCGCCACCGAGCGCGTGACCATCCAGTTGTGCGATTACCGGCACGGTCAATCGGGCCAGCGCATCGAACGCGATGTGCCCATCCCGCACCCAATGATCCCCGAAGGCTTCGGGCGTTTCACCGGCCCAGGCTTCGATGTCGCCACCTGCACAAAACGCTTTGCCCGCGCCCGACAGGATCACGATGCGGGCGGTGCTGCGTTCGATTTCCCGACATCTGGCGGCCAGCATATCGCACATTTCAGCGGTAAGCGCGTTCAGTTTGTCGGGTCGGTTCAAAACCAATCGCGCGATGCCATCCTGAACGCTTAGATCAATCATGCCGACAAACGCCCGGCCAGATCAATCGGCGCGTCGCGGAACAAACCGGCATCCATGACCTTGAGGTCCGGTGCCACGCGCAGAGGCGTCGCCGCCTGACCAACCACATCCCGGTCAATATCGAGGCCGGGTGCAATTTCGGTCACGATCAGACCCTGTTCGTCCAGCTTCATCACGCAGCGCTCGGTGATATAGGTGATGTCCTGCCCCTGCGCGATGGCGCGTTTGCCTGAGAAAGACACCTGATCCACCTGATCAACAAATTTTGCTACTTTGCCCTCGTGGTCGATCACGATTTCGCCGTTCTCGATCCGCATTTTGGCCCCGGCATTGAACATACCTGAAAAGACGATTTTCTTTGCGCGTGCGGTGATGTCCACGAACCCGCCCGCCCCCGCAGTGCGGTGCGGCACCGCTGACAGGCGCGAGACGTTGACGGACCCATCCGCGCCGACCTCGAGAAATGACAAGAGCGAGCAATCAAAACCACCCGCCTGAAAATAGCAGAACTGATGCGGTGAGGCGACAAAGGCCTCGGCATTGGCCGCGCAGCCGAATTTGAAATCAAGCAGCGGCACACCCCCGACTGCGCCCTGTTCGATCATCCAGGTGACGTCATTGTGGCAGCCCTCTTCAACGAAAATACGCGGTACATTTGCCGATATCCCGAACCCGATGTTCACTGCCCAGCCGCGTTGCATCTCGAGCGCAACACGGCGCGCGATCACCTTGCCGATGTTGAAATCCACAGCGCTGAAACTGTCCATCGGTCGGGTCAATTCGCCTGAGATCGCCGGGTCATATTCCGTTGCGGTGGTTTGCAGCTGATCCGGCGCTTCAACGATCACATCGACCAGAATGCCCGGCACGGTCACGTCATGGGGTCGAATGGACCCTGCCGCCGCAATCCGCTTGACCTGTGCGATGACCGTGCCCCCGCTGTTGCGCGCGGCCAGTGCCATTTCCATCGCCCCAAGGTAGGCCCCCTCGTGTTCGAAACTGAGGTTGCCGCGTGTATCGGCGGTTGTAGCGCGGATGATCGCCACATCAGGCTGGATCGATTTGAAATAGAGCCATTCTTCGCCCTCAAAATCGCGAAGCTGAACGATCGGTGTCTTGCGCGCCTCACCGTTCATCGCGCAGCCTTCAAGCCGCGGATCGACAAAGGTTTCCATACCCACTTTGGTCAAGACACCCGGCCGCTTTGCCGCCCCCTCGCGCAGCATGTCAAAGACAATACCGGACGGTACGTTATAGGCTGCGACCTCTTCGGCCACGATCATCTGCCATATCAACGGGGGTTCCGCCTTGGTCGGACCCGACGGATAGGAGCCGCCGATGATCCGTGATAGACAGCCCTTTTTCGCGATGTGGTCGATACCCTTGGTGCCAAAGAAATCACCCGCTGCGATGGGGTGAATCGTGGTCAGGTTCCGTGGGTGCCCGACCACGTCAAATCTCTCGCCGATGCCCTTTAGAACGGCATCGGGACAGCACAGCCCGCTGGAGGAATTAACTGCCACAGTGGCACCATCGGGGATGAGGTCAGCCGCATCGCGTGCTGTCATAATCTTGGGCATAGAATCTTCCGTGGCATTGCAGCGATGTATTTTAAGTAACTGTTTGGTTAAAAGACTATGCCCACAATCCACCATACGATCAAGACTCTTTCATACTTTCAAATAAGTAACTATTAAGTTACAAATATCGTAGTTATGGAAGGCGCGTCATGAACATCTATTTCAAAAATACAAACCAACGGTCTTTTGGTACTTATCCTCTCAAAGGTGCTGCATGCAGAGACGCCATTCTCACTGCCGCCGAAGTTGGCTATCGCGCGTTTGATACCGCGCAGATGTACAGGAATGAAGCCGAGACCGGTGCCGCACTGAAAGAAACGGGCATTCCGCGTGATACGCTCTGCGTGACGACAAAGGTGGAGAATGATAACTTTGATGAGGGGAAATTCCTCGCCTCTGTGGAGGCAAGCCTGAAAGCTTTGCAGTTGGATTACGTGGACGTTTTGCTGCTGCATTGGCCGCCTGCGGATTTCCAGATCAAAGGCTCGCTGACCTTGCTGGAACAAGCATATAAACGGGGCATGGCCCGCAACATTGGCGTGTCGAATTACACAGTCCAGATGATGCGCGATGCGACCAAGATTATCGAAACGCCCCTTGTGACAAATCAGATCGAATTCCACCCGCTGCTGAACCAAGACGTCATGCTGGCCGCCGCATCCGAAACCGGTATCCCGCTGTCGTCCTACTGTTCAGTTGCACGTGGTGAGGTGTTCAAACATCCGATCTTTGCCGAGATTGGCGCAGGCTATGGCAAAACCGCGGCACAGGTCGTGCTGCGCTGGATCCTGCAAAAAGGCGTCAGCATCAACACGATGTCCACCAAACCCGAGAATATCGCGGCGAACTTCGATGTGATGGATTTCACGTTGTCCTCGGTCGATATGACGCGGATCGAGCATATGACGCATATGAATTACCGCATCGTGAGCAAGGATATCGTGCCATGGGCACCCGATTTTGACTGACCCGGATGCTCTGCCGATGTCAGTGATTGCCGCGGATCATATCTGCGGCTTTCTCGCCGATCATAATCGTCGGGGCATTGGTGTTTGACCCGATCAGGGACGGCATGACCGAACTGTCGCATAGGCGCAGACCGTCCACGCCGCGCACCCGCAACTGTGGATCAACCACCGCCATCGGGTCATCGGAAGACCCCATTTTGCACGTGCACGTCGGGTGATATGAGGTGCGACCAAAGGCGCGCGCATAGGCCTCATACTCTGCCTGCGTTTGCACGCTGTCATCGGGAAAGCGCACCGCGCGGATGTACTTTTGCAGGCTGGGTTGCGCGAAAATCTCCCGGCTTGTTTTAACGCCCTCGACAGAGGTTTTCAGATCATCCGGGTGGCCCAGAAAATTCGGGTCAATGATCGGCGTATCCTTTGGGTCAGCAGAGCGCAGCCGCACCGTCCCTCTGGATTTGGGCCGTAGCGTATAGCTGTTGAGGGTAATGCCGGACGCGCCGGGTCGCACAGATGGCACACCCGCTTCAGCTCCGGCCCCGGCCAGAAAATGGAACTGCAAATCGGGCGTTGCGGCGGTGGGATCCGCATACCAGAAGGCACCCCCCTCAACCACATTGGACGCCACGGGACCGGTGCGAAAAGCCATGTATTGCAAGCCCGCCCAAAGCGCCCAATGCGGTTTGTTGTATTTGTCGAGGCTGTCGTGTCCGTTCAATTCCGCCACGATATCAATACCAAAATGATCGGTGAGGTTTTCGCCAACGCCCGGCAAGTCCGCCTGCACGTCTATCCCATGGGCCTTCAGATGTGCCGCCGGTCCCAGCCCCGACAACATCATCAGCTTCGGCGTGCCGATTGCCCCTGTCGTAACGATGACCTCCTGATCCGCGTGCACCGTTTCACGGCCAGTTTTTGCGGACCAGATATCGACGCCCGTCGCACGCCCCTTTTCAACGACAACGCGCTTGACCAGAACATTCATGCGCACGGTCAGATTGGGCCGATGCATCACCGGTTTGAGATACCCCACCGCTGCAGAACAGCGCCGCGCATTCCTTGTGGTGGTCTGATAGACGCCAGCGCCTTCCTGCACCGCGCCGTTGAAATCGGGGTTGAACGGGATGCCCCGTTCCTGACAGGAGCGCACGAATGCAAGGGTCATCGGTTGCGCATTCAGGCTCGATACCGCCAAGGGACCTTCCGTGCCGTGCCACTCGCCTGCAAAAACCGTGTTGCCTTCGGAGCGGATGAAATACTTGCGGATATCGTCAAATGCCCAGCCGTCGCAGCCCTCTTCCTGCGCCCAGCGGTCGTAATCGCTGGGGTGGCCACGGGTAAAAACCTCGGCATTGATCGACGATCCACCGCCGATGACCCGCGCCTGCGCATATGGAATTTCGCGGTTGTTGGCGTGTTTCTGCGGCGCGGTCGTCAGGCCCCAGGTGTGCGGGCCGGTCGTCATCTTTGCGAACCCGACGGGCATATGGATGAACGGATGGCGATCATTGCCGCCTGCCTCCAGCAACAACACCCGGACGCTTGCGTCTTGCGTCAAACGGTTTGCCAGAACGCACCCGGCTGATCCACCGCCCACGATGATATAGTCATAGCCCTGCGCCACCTTATGCGACCCCCATACTGCGCGTTTGAAGGTCAATGTCGACATCAGGGTCAAGCAAGGCGACCCATGCCCACACTGTGCGGCCTTTTATGCAGAAAGTGCTCATGATCAGGGGTGCCTATAAGTAACCATATGGTTATTTGGTACAGGCAACGCTGGACATAATCAAGTCCGCTGCTCACTCCCGTTTGTCGAGCGCATGCCGCCAGTCGTTCCAGCCACCATCGACAGAGGAGGGTGCGCCGTGCCATTCAGGCATCGCCTTGCCTGTCGCCGGATCGCGGGCCGGAATGGGCAGCATCATGATGCGCTTGCAGGCGCGTTTGTAATCTTCGTCGCTGAGGAATTCTTCTTGTATGTCATCCCAATCGCGCCCATCGGGATAGCCACCGCACATGTGAATATCTTCTGACTGGCCGATCATTTCGTGGCTGACACCGGCAGGCATAACAATCACGTCGCCCGCTTCGATACGCACCTGTGTCCAACCGCCATCGCCCACCGAGAGGTTAAATTCCATCCATCCCCGCGCACAGCCAAGGCATTCATGCGTTGTCGAATGGAAATGGGCATATTCGTATACGCCCGGATAGTCCCAGTTATTCGACCATCCATTTTCACGAAAGCGCGTTTTGATCGCCTCGGCACCGCCACCCGGCACGGCATTGCGATGCACCAGCAGGGGAAAACGACTGTTGGGTATCTTGCCATTCGGGGCAGATGCATAGCTTTCGGTGGTGATGGACATGATCGTTTTCCTTTTTTAATCCGACATGACAATTTGCGTTTTCAGATCATCCGGTCGATCCTTGAATGTGTCAAATGCGGTCTGAATGTCGTCCAGCGCGTATTCCGCCCCCAGAAACGGCGTGGGATCAATCCGACCATGCACCAGAAAATTCAGCGCGTCATGCATATCCTGCCCGGAGCCTGCAACGGACCCCTTGATCGAGTTTTCCTGCAAAATGGTCGTCAGAATATCGACAGGCAATACCTCGCCCGCGCCGGTCAGGCCAAAGGCTGCCACATGGCCGCCCTTGCGGATCAACTGCAACGCTTGTTGGTAAAGCGCTGGTAGCCCCACGCTTTCAATCACGATATCTGCGCCGCGCCCCTCGGTCGCTTGCATCACGCAGGCCTTGACGTCGGCGGGATCACTGACCCCGACATCTGCACCGTGTCTGAGCGCAAGCGCCACGCGGTCCGGCGAAATATCCGTCACAATGATGGGTGCCGCGCCAATGGTGCGCAGCAGTTGCACATGCAAATGCCCGATCGGACCCGCCCCCAGCACGGCGACGGATTGACCAAAGGTCACATTGGCTTTCCGCGCAGCGCGCACAACGCAGGCCAGCGGTTCGGTCAGCGCGAGCACCTCAAACGGCATATGCGCAGGTGCCGGGATAACCAGCCGGCCCGGAACCACGATGTATTCGGCAAAGGCCCCGTCCATGCTGATCCCCATCTGGCGCATCTCAGGGCAGTTCAGGATTTCATTGCGGCGACACCAGTAACAGGTGCCACAGCCAACATTTGTATCAACGACTGCCTTGTCACCGATACGCAGCCCGGTCACGTCAGGGCCGAGGGCCTCAATCGTACCCGTGAATTCATGACCCGGAATCATTGGCAGACTATCCGCTGCATAATGCCCGTTAAAAATATGAATGTCGGTGCCACAGATGCCCACACGCGCGATGCGTATCAAAACCTCGCCCATGCCCGGGGTCGGGACCGGCCTGTCTTGCAGTTCAAAACGTCCCGGTCTCATCAATATTGCTGCACGCATCATATATTCGCCCCCGTTCCACAAGCCTTGAACGGTTTTTCGCACCGGCCGGTCCGGTCCAAAGTAACCGATATGCAATGCACTTATCAGTTACCTTTCAGTGCAAAAAGAACATAAACAACGAGGAATAGTGAAGCCGCGCGCCACACCTGCTGGTCTTTGACGCCCGTCGCAGTTTGTCATAGGGTGACATCGTGTTTCGCACCAATGATCAGGGTAAAAACAGCAGTGACCGAAAAGCGCAAAACACGTGATGCAGATGCGACCAAACTCCGCATCATGCAGGCTGCAAAAAAGGAATTCGCCAAGCATGGGCTGGGCGGAGCGCGCGTGGACGAGATTGCGGAGCGTGCGAAAGCCAACAAACGCATGATCTATCACTACTTCGGCTCCAAGGAGAAGCTGTTCAAAGCTGTACTCGAAGCGGCATACCTCGACATCAGGAACGCTGAGCAAAAGCTGGATCTCGAGAGCATGCCTGCGGAACAAGCGCTGGAACACCTCGTGCGGTTCACCTGGGATTACTACTTGAAGCACCCCGAGTTCATCACGCTGGTGAACAGCGAAAACCTGCACCGCGCGCGCCACCTCAAGAAGTCCGAAGTGATCGCCGTCGCCAGTCGCAAATTCGTTGCCATGATGCAATCCCTGTTGGATCGCGGTGTGAAGGAGGGCGTTTTCCGTCCGGGTATTGATGCCACGCAGCTTAACATCACGATTGCCGCGATTGGCTATTACTACCTGACCAACCGTTTCACCGGAACGATTGTGTTTGAACGGGATCTGATGACGCCTGAGGCACTGAAAGAGCGGTTGGCCTTTAACCTCGACACGATCATGCGGCTGGTTCGCGCTGATACCCTATAGGCCCCGGTCAGCCTTGAAAGGGTCAAGCTCGCGCAAAACCTCGTGCAAAACTCCGTCCGTTTGCGCCAGATCATCCAGAACGCTCATGTGATGTGCGCCGGGAACCTGCATAACCTGCGCCCCGCGGGATGCGGCAAACACCTGCGCCTGACGGTGGAATTCTGCGGTTTCGTTTCCGCCGACAGCCAAAACAAGATGCGACGCATCGTGCCCTGCCCACAACTTTTGTGGCTCACACCCTTCGAAACTGTCCGTGGTCAGCCCGATTTCGTCGCGCAGGAACGACCAGTGCAGGGGCTCAAGCTCGTATAGCCCGCTGATCGCCATCGCCCCGACCACGTCATCCGGCAGCAGCCGCGCCGCCATCACAGCAAGGTGGCCGCCCGCTGAATGACCAATTGGAAACAGCTGGCACCCTGTTTGCTGCTTAAGGAGTTGGAGGGCGGCGCAAGCGTCCTCAACTATATCTTTGAGGCCGACCTCCGGCATCAGGCGGTATTCGACATTGGCCACGGCGCCGTTCAGTGTCTTGAGAGGTGGCAAGACAAAGCGATGCCGCTTGGCTTCAAGCGCGCGCCAATAACCACCGTGGATGAACACCGGTAACACATTACTACGCGTCGGTTGACCCGAGAGTTCGACCCATTGTCGCGGGTGTCTCCCATAGGCGTGCCGCTGCAATGAAAGAACGTCAGCGATGTTTTCGCTGCGGGTTTGCATCCCGTCCAGACAGTTCTGAAAGTCCGGCAGCAGCTTGGAAAACTGAAACTGCTTGTTCCAATAGCTCAGCGTCATGCCGTATTTTGACCCCTGATCGCTTGCTGGCTCTGGTGCATCACCGCAACCGGTCTTCGGTCTTGGGATCGAAAAGCACCGCTTTGTCCATGTTGAGCGCCAATTCTGCAATTTCGCCGGGGTATGCCTCTGCATCGGCGCGCATGCGGCCGACCACATCTTTGCCGCCAAAACGGGTCGTGATGAAAGTATCTGAACCTGCAGGCTCGGTTACATCGATGCGGTTCTTCAACGACACCACATTACGTGCCTTTTTGTCAGCCCCTTCCGGGTCCGTCACTGCTTCAGGGCGAATGCCCAACAGGACTGCGCTGCCGTCCTGCCCCTGATCGACCGCGACGGGCAGCAACACTGGTGCGCCGGTGGCATCCGTGATTTCGGCCACTGCGGCACCACCCGTACGGCGCAAAATTGCCGGTATGAGATTCATCGAAGGTGAGCCCATGAAGCTGGCCACAAACACATTCGCAGGATCGTCATAGATTTCTTTGGGGGTGCCCAGTTGCTGCACATAACCACCGTTCATCACGGCAATCCGCGTGGACAGGGTCATCGCTTCAATTTGGTCATGGGTGACATAAACGATGGTCGTACCAAGCCGCTGATGGAGTTTCTTGATCTCAGTGCGCATGTCGACGCGCAGCTTGGCATCAAGGTTCGACAATGGTTCGTCAAACAGGAACACATCCGGGTTGCGCACCAGCGCACGACCCATCGCAACCCTTTGGCGTTGCCCACCGGACAACTGACCGGGTTTGCGGTTCAACAATGGCGTGATCTGCAACATATCCGCGACCTTATCCATCGCAGCGGCGCGTTCATCCTTGGGGACGCCATGCATCTCAAGACCAAAGGTGATGTTCTGCCCGACGGTCATATTCGGGTAAAGCGCGTAAGACTGAAACACCATCGCGATGTTGCGCTTGGACGGATGCACGCCATTCATCGGCTGACCCTTGATCGCGATGGTCCCGCTGGTGATGTCTTCCAGCCCTGCAATCATGTTCAACAGTGTCGATTTTCCGCAGCCGGATGGGCCCACCAGCACCAGAAATTCGCCCTCAGCCACGGAGACATCCACCTGATGCAGAACCTCGGTGCTGCCATAGGATTTTGTGACGTTTGCAATATCCAGAAAGCCCATATCTTATCCTTTTACTGACCCGGCCATCAGGCCACGGACAAAATATCGCCCCGCAACTACATAGACGACCAGCGTCGGCAGGGCCGCCATGATCGCACCGGCAAAATGCACGTTGTATTCTTTCACCCCGGTCGAAGAACTGACCAGGTTGTTCAGCGCCACGGTCATCGGTTGGCTGTCGGCATCCGCAAAGCTGGCCCCGAACAGAAAGTCATTCCAGATGTTGGTGAACTGCCAGATGAAACTGACCGCAATGATCGGACCCGACGAAGGTAACAGGATGCGCCAGAAGATACGGAAGAACCCCGCGCCGTCTATCTGCGCAGCGCGCACCAGCTCGGTCGGAAAGGCGGCGTAGTAGTTGCGGAAATAGAGCGTGGTAAAACCGATGCCGTATACAAAATGCACAAGTATCAGGCCAGCGGTGGACCCTGCAAGACCCAGCACACCGAGGCTTTGCGCCATGGGGATAAGGACGATCTGAAACGGAATGAAGCAGGAAAAGAGCAGCAAGCCAAAAACGATATTATGGCCACGGAACTGCCATTTGGTCAGGACATAACCGTTCAACGCGCCGAAAAAAGTCGAGAGCAAAACAGCGGGCAAGGCCATCGCGATGGAATTGAGGAAATAGGGTTTTAACCCCGTCGGATCTACCCCGATCTGAGCGGTGGACCACGCGGACAGCCACGGTTGGATCGTCCAGACATCGGGCAGGGCCATCATATTGCCCCCGGTGATTTCGCTCAGCGGTTTTAGGGAGTTCACCAACATCACGAAGAGCGGCAAGAGGTAGAAGAGCGCAAAGAGCAGCAGCAGCAGGTAAATCAAGGTTCGGGTAAAGCGCCCGCTGCGCATGGCGTTTTCAGAAGAAGCGATGGCCATTACTTCTTCTCCTTCAGTTCGGCATAGAGATAGGGCACCATGATCGCCGCGACCGTCATCAGCATGATCACGGCTGAGGATGCGCCGATGCCCATCTGGTTGCGGCTGAAGGTATAGGAATACATGAACGTGGCAGGCAGTTCGGTGGCGCGACCCGGCCCACCGCCGGTCAGGGCAATCACGAGGTCGTAAGATTTGATCGCCAGATGGCTCAGGATGACAAAGGCCGACAAGAACGCCGGGCGCAATTGCGGAATGATGATACGCCGGTATAGCTGCCAATTGGAGGCGCCATCCATCTGCGCCGCCTTGAGGATTTCATTGTCGATGCCGCGCAGCCCCGCCAGAAACATCGCCATGGTAAAGCCGGAGCTTTGCCAGACCGCCGCCAAAACAACCGTGTAAATCGCGTAGTCCCGGTTCTTGATCCAGTCAAAGGCAAAACTTTCCCAGCCCCACAGATGCATCGTGTTCTCGATGCCGATTCCGGGGTCCAGCATCCATTTCCACGCCGTGCCCGTGACAATAAAAGACAACGCCATCGGATAGAGGTAAATGGGGCGCAGCATCCCTTCGCCACGGATTTTCTGATCCAGCAGGATTGCGAGCAGCAACCCGATGACCGAGCAGATCACGATATATAGCGTGGCAAAAATCGCGAGGTTCGTGATCGCGGTTTCCCAGTGGCTGAGCCGGAAAAGTTTGGAATAGTTTTCCCAGCCGACCAGCCCATAGGATGGCAACAACCTACTGTCAGAAAAGCTCAGATAGATCGTGAAAACGATGAACCCGTAGACAAAGAACAGAACCAACGCAAAAGACGGCGCAAGAACCAGTTTGGGCAACCAGTTCTGCAAACGCGTGCGCATGTCCGGGCTGGACGTGTCCGCCATAGGGTCCCCCGTTGGCAAAGGCCTGACCCCGGTCAGGGATCAGGCCATTTCGTATTACTGAGCGATTTCTACAGCGGTGGCGAGTTCTTCTGCAGCGGTGGCCGCATCATATTCGCCATTGAAATGCGCGGTGACCACATCGTAGACCGCGTTTTTCACAGATGCTGGTGCTGCATGGCCATGCGCCATGGAGCCGAACAGATTGCCGCTGGACGCGGCAGCTGCAAGGTCTTTCATTCCCTGTTGACCACAGGCGTCCAGATCGCTGCCATCGACGTCGGTCCGCGCAGGCACGGAGCCTTTGACCTTGTTGAAGGCGACCTGAAAGGACGGCGACAGGATCGCGCTGGCTAAGGCAGCCTGTTCAGCAGAGACTTCACCACCCTGATCAAACATCGCGAACTGATCCGCGTTGAAGGTGACCTGATCCTGTGTGCCGGGGAAGCGGAAGCAGAGGAAATCCTCGCCCGGTACTTTACCCGCATTCAGGAATTCGCCCTTGGCCCAGTCGCCCATCATCTGGAAACCAGCTTCGCCATTCATGACCATGGCGGTGGCAAGGTTCCAGTCACGGCCCGAGAAGTTATCATCCACATTGTCGCGGATAAAAGCCATCCGGTTGAAGGTTTCGACCATCGTGTCGCTGTTCAACGTGTCGGGATCAAGATCGACAAAGGCGGCTTTGTAGAATTCGGGTCCGCCCGTGGACATGGCCACCGCGTCAAATACGGTCGCGTCCTGCCAGGCTTGTCCGCCATGCGCGATCGGTGTGATGCCTGCAGCGCTCAGCGTGTTCACAGCCGCGACGAAATCATCCCATGTTTCCGGCACGGCGATACCATTGGCATCCAGCACGGATTTATTGGCCCAGACCCAGTTGGTCGAATGCACATTGACCGGGGCCGAAACCCATTTGCCGTCGACTTTGGCAAAGGCTTTCAATGCGTCCGGCACTACGTCATCCCAGCCCTGTTCAGCAGCAGTGGCGTTCAGATCCGCCAATGCACCCTGATCGGCCCAGTCCAGAATATCGAAACCCAGCATCTGCACCGCCGTGGGGGCGTTTCCTGCGGTGACCCGCGCGCGCAAAACAGTCATCGCCTGTTCGCCGCCGCCGCCCGCAACGGGCATGTCGGTCCAGCCGATCCCCTGTCCTTCAAGGTCTTGCTTGAGGACATTCAGAGCGGAGGCTTCACCACCCGACGTCCACCAATGCAGAACTTCTACATCTTCTGCCTGCGCGATCTGTGCCGCACCCATAAGGCATGTGCTGGCGATCAAAGCGCCTTTTATCATTTTCTTCATGATGTCCTCCCAAAATGCACCATTCGGTTACTTAGGTCATAGAGGCGAATAGGCGCGTGCCTGTCAAGCCAGTTTGTCAGACACGCGGGTTTCGCGCTCTCACCGAAGTGTTGCCATTTTGGGGCGTATGTCACCACTTTTATGTAAGGTCAGCCTCTATTGTGGTGGCAAGAGCGACTCCGATCGCATGCCATTCAGCGTGTCACTGCCCGGCACAGCTTGTAACGCTTCATCCAACACCTGTTCGGCGACTTGCGGGCCGCGCACAGCATCAGCGATCCGCACGAGCATCACCCAAGCCTCTTCGCGTTGCGGGTCCATGAGGACGACCTCGCGAAAGGCGCGTTCGGCACCTTCGAAATTACGCATCGTCAACGCGGTGCCTGCCAGAATGATATGCGTCTCCGGGAAATCCGCGCGGTTCAGCAGGCCTGCCTGCCATTCCCGCAACGCCGCGCCGAGCTTCTCAGACGCGCTTGGCGTCAGGGCAGATCGCGGTACATCCAGCAGCGTTTTTCCCGCTTCGATCCGAACCATCCGGCGTGGATCATCCAGCGCAGGTGCCAGCTGAGTGGCGCGTTCGGTGGGTGGCAAAAGCCCATGGGCGCTGGCCGCTGCGGCGCGGACAAGCGGGTCTGGATCATTCAGCATGGGGGAAAGTTCCGCCCCAAGTGTTTCGTCGCCCGATTGTTCCAGCAACCAGAGTGCGGTGGCGCGCGCGATGCCCGGCTGCGTGGCGTCACCAGCCAGATTGGTCAGGGGACCACGCGCCGCAACCGCATTGGCGCGCCCTGCGGCCAGCACCTGCCCGTAGTGCAAACCGCGATTTTCACTGTCGGGATACCATTCCTCGATCGCGGCCGCCACCCAGGCGGAGGACTGATCACTGTGACAATCCGTGCAGGCATTCGGGCTTTCGGTCTCAAGCGATATATCCGGACGCGGTATGCGGAAACTGTGATCGCGCCGCCCATCCACACCCATGTAAACACGCTCGATCATGTGGCAGCTTTTACACTGAGCACCTTCGGTTCCCACCTCGTGAAAGTGATGCGAGGGGTCATCGTAGTTCTTGGGATCAAGCGTCGTGAAACTAGGGTTTCCCGCTGGCGAATGGCACTGCGTGCAGACGCCGTTCCCTTCCGCTTTGAGTTCAGCCGAATGCGCCTCGTGACAGTTTGAGCAGCTTACACCCTGTTGATACATCTTTGATTGCAGAAAGGAGCCGTAGACATAGACCTCATCCAAGATCTGGCCATCTGCGTGGTAGGCTCCGGGGCGCAGCAGCGCTAGGGCATAGGCATCATCAAACGGGATGCCGGGCACGGGGTTGCCATCGAAATGCGCCTCGCGACGGGAATGGCAACTGGCGCATTGCTGCAAGACGGTTTCCGTTCCCGCATTGTAATCAATGGTCAGGCGATATTCGCTTAGCCCGGTCAGAGGTTCTTCGAGGCTCTTGCCTGCGGCCCACTCGATGTGGGCACTGCCGGGTCCGTGACATGCCTCGCATCCCACACCGATCTCGACCGGCATTGATGAATAGCTGCGCGTCACCGGCGAATAGTTCTTTTCAAAGCCGGTCGCGTGGCACTCTGCACAGCGCGCATTCCAGTTTTTGTAGGGCCCGGTCCAGTGTAACCCGTCATCCGGCGGCAGGTCCTGATCGGGGTAAAGGTGAAACCATTCCTGTTTGACCGTGTCCCAGACCACATCGAAACTCTGGATGCGGCCCGGCTCTGTTTCCAACAGATATTGCTGCAAGGGTTCGATCCCCGCGACGGAATGGACGGTATAATCCGTGGTCACGCCGTCTTTTTCCGTCACTGTGATGTGGTGCCTGCCATCCTCGACACGGAACCGGGTCAGGGTCCCGTCATGACGGAATTCGGTATCGTTGAAATCGGCCAGGATGTTTTCAGCCGTGGGTGCCGTCCATGCCTTGGCATGATGCGATCCCTCCCAGGCCTTTGCCGCGTCGGTATGGCAATCGCGACATTCCATCGATCCGACATAGGCGGGTGTCTGATCCGGCACCCCTTGCGCGCTGGCCCCTGTAGAAAGCACCGCCAATATCAAAACACAGAGCGTAAATCGAAACATGAAACAGGTAACTTTCGGGTTAGGCCAGTCTTTGGCTCTGAGACTCTGTGGGGTTCAGTGGGGGCAGATTTTGGTTTCTTTGATCAGCCTTGAGCACTTTGGCCCGCACTTGCGGCAAGACAGCGCTGAGCGTTTTCCAGGCATCACTCTGTGACGTCTGCGTTGGACCATACCGCGCAGCACCCAATGCGCAAAGAGCGGACTGCAAGGCCACCTGTGCGCGCGGATCGGCATGACAGCGCGACGCCCAGACATCAAGATGACGCAGTAGCCCATCATAATCGTGGGCCTTCGCCGCGTGAAGTACTTTGGCAAAGGCCGAGGGTTCCGACGCCTCCTTGCGCGCCCGTCGAGCCTCCAGAACCGCGCGCAGCTTTGGGGATACACGACGAAAGATCGCAAAACACAGGGCAACAGTTATCAATCCCGCCACAGCAAAAAGAACCAGAACACGCGGATCAGCATTTTGAACCAGCGCAGGGGGCGCATCGACCGTTACCTCAAACCCATCTGTGCTGGCGGTTTCGATGTCCTTTGACCCAAGGTTGAACCAAGCCAGCTCAATCGTTGGAAACGCCCCGCCGCCACCGCTTTGCGCAACAAGCGTGACGCTTTCCGTGCGCGTACCGCTCAGTTTTCCGCGCTCTTCTTTATCCTGAATGATCGGTTCTGCCGGGTAAACAGCGACGCCCTTGAGGTCAATCACTGGCAGAAGGGCCGGCAGAAACATCGCCGAGGTCCCCTCAATCTCGGCGCTCAGCGTAATGGTAACACTCTCGCCCGCCTTAAGCGGCATCTCTGCCTCACTCACCTCCTGCGTCAGCGTCAGGTTCTGTGCCGCGATAAAGGGGGACAGGTCTTCCGCCCCCTCTGGCACGCGCCCCTCGATCACGATGGGCTCAAGGGTGAAGGTCTGTTGCAACGGGTCTGTCTTGCCCGGCTCGGCCCATGTCACGCTCAACTCTTGTGCCGGGATTTGCACCCGACCGGGCACCATGGGCGTCACGCGGTAGCGCCGGGAGACACCAGACCATGTCTCACCCTCAATCGTGCGGCTTACCGGGCTGGTCGACCCTTCCGACAATTGCACAAGGATGTTGGGTGCTTCGAGCGAAGGAAACACCACTGGTTTGGGCAACCACGTGGGCACAAGGACCGTCACACGCAAGGACAGCGGTTGGCCCGGGATGGTCGTGTTTTCTTCAAAATCAACTTCAACCAGAGGATCCTGTGCCAAAGCCGTCCCAGCGCAGAACCCCAAAACAAGGCTGAAGAGCAAAGAGCGAAGCCGCGTCATTCGGTGCTCCTGCTTTGCTCGATCAGAAACCGCTGGCGCAGAAAATCTCCGGTGCGCGTATCAACCGTGTTCATCCACTGTTCAGCCGAGAGCATTCCCAATTCATCCGGGTCCGAAGCCTCAATCTGCGTCTCGGCGCCCCGCTCGGATTCGTTATCAAACACGGTATCATCCGCGCCAATGCCTGCCTCTTCGCCTGTATCTGATTGCTCTTGCACAGTCTCAATGTAGTCGACAATTTCCTGTGCTGTCGCGAGGTTTTCTGCCGCACCCGGATAGTCCGGATCGCGCTCCAGCACGGTTTCAAAGGCACGTACCCCATCGCGGTACTGGCGGTTTCGGATGTGCGCCAAACCCTGCGCAAACGCGGCTTCTGCTGTCTCAATGCGGGCGAGAACTTCAACGGCCTTGTCGTATTGCCCATCGCGCATCATGGCATATCCCTGCCACATCGGGTCCTGAAAAAGCTCTGCAGCGCGTTTGAATTCGTTCCTGTTATATGCGCGCTGGCCCTGTTGATCCGGGGTCAGAAACCAGTCAGCGACACCCTCGGCGGCGGCGCGTTGCGGCTGAAGTACCCCGGTCATCGTGACGAGCACAACAACGGCCCATTTCATCGTCCACCCCCGGCGGAACCAGATCAGACAGAGCAAAGCCGCCGGAATGGCAAAGATCCATCCGCGATCATGCCATGGCTGGGTGCTCGTTTCGAGTACGGCCGCGCGGTAGGCCGCGTTCAGCGTGCGATCAATCTGGCGCAGGTCTGCATCATCGACGGTGACCGGGATCACCGGGGCGCCTTCCACCATATCAAGGCCACGGCTGTTTGTGCCGCTGGGCAGGATCTGATGCAGCACAACCGCATTTGCACCCGCTTGTGTAATGGCACTGACGTCTTGCGGATCAAGGTCATCCAGAAGAAAGAGAATACCGCCCGGCGCATCCTCAGTCGCAAGGATTTCCATCGCCAAAGCCAGCGCACCCTGCGCATTATTGCCTTCCTGCGGCATCACATCAGGCGTCAGCCCTTCGAGATACGGCACCATGATCTGCGCGTCTTCGGTCAAGGGGACGACGCGATGCGCAGAACCCGCATATGCAATCAATGCCGTGCGTGCCCCCGCCCGCATCTCAA
The DNA here is from genome assembly GCF_000154785.2 of Roseobacter litoralis Och 149. Lineage (NCBI taxonomy): Bacteria > Pseudomonadati > Pseudomonadota > Alphaproteobacteria > Rhodobacterales > Roseobacteraceae > Roseobacter > Roseobacter litoralis. Next base: position 4,124,997 of record NC_015730.1, on the reverse strand, counting down.
GCAGATCACGAATTTTGAATTTTGCCAGTTCCAACCGCGACGGAGCCACATCCGTTTGTTCCATGCTCGCTGTGTTTTTCAGTACGATGACCACGGGCGCTGTCGGGGACACAAACGGATCAGGCATGCGCGACCACGTGGGCCCCGCCGCTGCCAGAACGGTGAGGATCATGGCCGCTGCAACACCATCGATGGGCGTAAAACGACGGCCCTGCGCCTCGCCCACTGTCAGCGCTTTCTTCAGGTGCGGGCTGATGCCGTCAGTGTTTTGATCCTTGCGAACGGTTCCCCTGCGCACCATCCACCACAGACCCAGAACCACCGGAACGGCCAGCAAGACAAACGGCCGAATAAAATGAAACGCCCGCAGCAGTTCTGCCAAAGTTATGAAAAGGAAGTCGCCCATTATGCCCGCATCTTTCGATGTGACGCGAGTTGCAACTGCGCGACTGTTCCGATCCCGATGAACATGGCAAGGATCAGGGGAATGTGGTGCAGCGTCTGGCGCGGACGGAATGATTGTGTCTCGGTCAGGCGCGGGGCCAGTTCATCAATCCGCGCATAGATTTCGTCCAGTGCGGCCTGATCGGCTGCAAAGAAATAGGACCCGGACGTGCGGTTTGCGATATCTTGCAAGGCGGCCACATCCACGCGGTTTTCCCCGGTCGCATCGGGATCACCGACGGCAATCGTGAAAATCTCCACCCCGGCACCGCGCGCGATTTCAGCGGCATTCAGCGGGCTCATCCGGCTGGCTGTATCCGCACCATCCGACAGGAGGATCAGTAGACGCTGTTCAATTTCGCTGGCCTCGAACGTGCGGATCGACAGGCCAATAGCATCCCCGATGGCGGTGTGCGGCCCGGCCATGCCTACCTCGGTCTGGTCCAGCAATTCTACGATGGTGCCAGTGTCTTCGGTCAGCGGGCTTTGCAGATAGGCCTTGCTGCCGAAAACGATCAGCGCCATACGATCACCCTCGCGCCCCTCGACAAAAGCCCGCACCACATCGCGCACCCCGGCCAGCCGTTGCACGTTTTCGTTGCTTGCGTCGGTGAAATCGCGCGTGTCCATGGAACCGGATATATCAATCGCCAAGATCAGGTCCCGTGCGGATTTAGAGGTCTCAATCGGTGCGCCCAATCGTTCGGGCTGCGAGATGGCGATCACCAGCAGGATCCAGATCAGGCTGGCGGCGATGACCTGAAGCCAACTGCGACGCATGATCACCGCGCCCTTTGCCGGGGTCAGCTGCGCCTCAGAGATCACTTGCCGGAAAAACGGGAAGCGGATGGCAGGGACGGTTTCCTTATGCGCGGGCACGAACCGCCAGATGAGCCACGGCAGTGGCAAGGCCAGAAACGCCCATGGAAAGACGAATGAGATCATGCCGAAACCTGCCGTTGGTGTCGTCGCACCCAGCTTTTTGCAGCCTCCCGCAGTGCCGGATCGGCGCGCGCAGGCGATGCGTAGGGGGCGGTGGCCAAGACCTGCCCTGCGCCGTTCCTGAAGTCATCCATACCCGCAGAACGATCCAGAAACGCCAGCCATTCGGCGCCACTAAGGCTGGCGACCTGTGCACGTGGAAAGGCGGCCAATGCCGTGCTGCGCAGAATGGTCGCGATTGCGGCCGCGTCATCGCCTGCCTGCTCAAGCGCGGACAAGGCTGCCTTGCGGTAGGCGTTGCGTTGCAAATGGGCGCGGGTGCGAAGGACGACATAAAGTGCGACCAAGATCAACACCACCGCCAGCACCACCCATCCGCCGGTTTGCGGGACCATGGAAATGGACGCCGGTTCGACCGGTTCGACCAGTTTATTGATCAGGTCGACAAGGCTGGTCGGTGCGTCGGTGGATGGGGTCTCTTCACTCATCGCCGACCAAGTCCCATGAGACGGCGCATCTGGACCAAGCTGTCCTCCGCCGAGGTCAGCGGCAAAACGGAAATGCCGAATTGCCGTTGCCAGTCAACGATTTCAGCAATCCGGCGTTTGGCAAATTCAGACAAGTCCCGATGCACTTGGGAGTCCGACATATCCACCGCCGCCTGCAAAACCCCATCGGTGATCACAAGTTTTGCATCCGGCGGCAGGTCGTCGGCAAACGGGTCCGTCACCAACCCAAGGATCAGGTCATTGTGGCGCGACAGACCGCTAACCAGTTTGCGGGTCTGGTCGTCGATCACGTCAAAATCGCTGAGCACGATGACAAGATGGTTGCGTGGCGCGATCCGGGCAACCGCGCCCAGCACCTGATTGATCGATTGCGGTGGCACGGTCGGGGCTTCGGGTCGTAACAATTGATTGGCCGAGGCAAGGGCACTTAGAAACCTGTTCAATGCGGCACGGCTGCGCGCAGGTTTGATCTCTGCCCGCAGGTCGTCACCAAAGACGATACCGCCCACACGGTCGCCCTGTTCCAGAATGGCAAAGGCGGCAAGGGCTGCACATTCGGCGGCTGTCACTGATTTCATGTTCAACACGGAGCCAAAGAACATCGACATGCGCTGATCAACGACGATCAGGGTGGGGCGGTCGCGTTCTTCGGTGAAGACGCGCACGTAGGGTTTGCCGGTGCGCGCCGTGACCTTCCAGTCGATGGAACGCACGTCATCCGCAGGCATGTAATCGCGCAGCTCTTCAAAGTTGAGGCCCCGGCCCCGCAAGCGCGATGTGTGCCGCCCGTTCAAGACCGACCGCGCAGGTTGTCGGGGCATGAAATGTAGCCCGCGCGCAGGGCCTTCCAGCCCGCGCAGATGGGGCAGTGTCACATGAATGCGCGTATCCAAGCCCGCCGGAACGGGAGCAGGGTCGGGCAGGGTATTGGTGCGAATGCGTGCCGGAATATCCCTCATGCATACCCCCTCAGGCCAAGGCCACCTGCGCCAGTATCTCCGCGACGACCTGATCGGGGGAGACCCCTTCGCCCTGCGCCTCATAGGTCAGGCCGAGGCGGTGGCGAAACACATCAGGTGCAATCGCCCGAACGTCCTGCGGATCGACATAATCACGACCTTTGAGCCACGCATGAGTGCGCGCGCATTTATCCAGCGCCAGAGATGCACGCGGGCTCGCCCCGATTTCTATCCATCGTTTGAGGTCATCGCCAAAGGCTTCCGGAATGCGCGTGGCATTCACCAGATCGGCCATGTACCGCTCCATCGCGTCAGAGACATGGATGGCGACAATCTCGCGGCGCGCCTCAAACACGCTCGATTGCGAGATCGGCGCGGGTTTCTCGGCCTTGACTTTGTCGTCAGGCGTTGCTGAGGCCGCCGCCTCTTCGCCGCGGACCAGACGGATCACCAGAACCTCATCCTCGACAGGCGGATAGGTGATGTTCACATGCATCAAAAAACGGTCCATCTGCGCTTCGGGCAGCGGATAGGTGCCTTCTTGCTCGACCGGGTTCTGGGTGGCCATCACCATGAACAGCGGCTCCATCGGGTGAGTGGTGCCGGCAACCGTCACCTGTCGTTCTTCCATGGCCTCAAGCAGGGCCGCCTGCACCTTGGCAGGTGCGCGGTTGATCTCATCCGCCAGCACGATGTTGGCAAAGATCGGCCCCGGTTCGAATTTAAACTCTGACCCGCCCTCTTTCTGATAGTAGACTTCGGTGCCCGTGACGTCAGATGGCAGCAAATCCGGCGTGAACTGAATGCGGCTGAAATCGCACTGCAGGTTCTTGGCCAGCGCCTTGATTGCGCGCGTCTTTGCCAACCCCGGCAGCCCTTCGACCAGCAGGTTGCCGTTGGCCAGCAGACCGATGACCAACCGCTCGATCACATCGCGCTGACCGATGATGGCCTCGCCCATCCGCTCAATCAGCGCGTCGATATCACTGCGCGCGCTCATTCTGGCCAGACCTGTTCCCAGTCTCTGGCCATATCGACAATGACCCAACCCCGGTCCGGACCTTCGTCCAGTCCCCGGTTCAACACGCCGATATGCCCTTCGCGGTCATAGGCGAATTCCCGTTCTGCATCCGTGTGATGCACGAGTATCCCCAGACGCGGCCCGTCGCCTGCCGTGGTATATTCCAGCATCGCGAAATCGCCGTCAGAATTGCCGCCCGCGATGATAGGGCGTTTTCCGATGCGGCTGTCGATGCCCACGGGCTTGCCCTCTTTGTCATCAACGAAATCAATGCCGGGCAGTTTCATCACCTGACCATCGACATATTCCGTTGGCCCCGCACTGCCGATTACCTGTTCGGGCGGGATGTTATAGGCACTTTCGGCAAAGGCACGGATGAAATGCACGCCGCCTCCGGAAACGATCCACGTCTGGAACCCTTCGTCACGCAAGTAGCTTAGCAATTCCAGCATCGGCTGGTAGATCATCGCATCATAGCGCATGTCGGTTGTCGGATGGCGCGCCTCGTCCAACCAAGCGCGGACATCGTCCTGAAAGGCGTCGACGGACATGCCCGAATGGCTGACCGCGAGTATTTCCAACAGACCTTCGACACCGCCCGCAGCGACGGTTTCCAGATCACCCTCGGCAGCTGCCCTCAGGATGTCAGACGTTAGAATCGACGGGTCTGCTTCGGCCTTGGTCTTCAGCCGATCAAGCGCATAGATAAGCTGAAAATAGACCGGCTGTTCGCCCCAGAGCGTGCCGTCGTTGTCGAATACCGCAATCCGGTCGGCAGGGGTGACATAGTCCGGCGACGTGGGGTCCGTTACGGACTCCACAAATGAGATGATAGTCGATTTGTTTTCGGTCGATCCCCATGACGGCAAAGGGTCGGACAGGGCAGGCGATGTGGCCAGACAAATCGCGGCTGAAAACAGAAGTCCACGCATAGCGGTTACCTCGTGATTGGTGATTTCAAGGTGAAGAAAGGCCGCGCAGTTTCCTGCGCGACCTGATTTCTGCAAACATCCGGTTTCTTACGGATTACCCGGTGATGCGGTCAGTTTTTCCATGACCTGTTCGAGGCTGAAGCTCGCTGCTTTCTGGCGTGGCGGGTATTCCTGGAACGTCTCAAGGAACTGCCCCACATAGGCCTGCGCCGGCACCAACATATAGGCGCGGTCGATCAACCAGTCCCAATATGTGTTCGACGTGCGGTAGCTGCGCTCATAGGGATCGCGCCGCAGGTTGAAGATCAGCGGCAGACGCAATTCGGTCCATGGTTCGGCCCATGCACGCAGAGTTGTGTAGGCTTTCTGCTCAAGGAAGATCAACTTCCAGTCGTTAAAGCGCAATGCCGTCAGGTCGCCATCATCGGAGAAGTAGAAAATCTCCTGACGGGGTCCTGTATCCACCTCACCCGAGAAATACGGCAGGAAGTTGTAGCCATCCAGATGCACGCGATATTCGCGACCACCGCCCACTTCGGCCACGGTGATGCCGTCAAGCAGCTCTTCCTTGACCGTCGGGCGTCCGGCGGCTGCCAGATAGGTCGGCAACCAGTCCATATGGTGCATGATGGAGTTCGACACCGATCCCGGCTCAATCAGACCGGGCCAGCGCACCATGGAGGGCACACGCCATCCCCCTTCCCAATTGGTGTTTTTCTCACCAAAGAAGGGTGTCATCGCCGCATCCGGCCATGTGTTCATATGCGGGCCATTATCCGTTGAATAATGCACGATGGTTTTATCTGCGATTCCAAGCTCGTCCAGTACGTCAAGGAACTGGCCAATATGCATGTCGTGTTCGATCATACCCGCAGTATATTCATCAACGGGTTTGCCAACCAACTCGTTGGCCGCCTGCTGACGCTCATCGCTGACATGTGTGCGGAAGTGCATGCGCGTCCCGGACCACCAAAGGAACCAAGGGGTGCCTTCGGCTTCCTTGCGTTTGATGAAATCAATCGCGGCTGCGACCGTTTCGTCATCTACGGTTTCCATCCGCTTTTTGGTCAGCGGTCCGGTGTCTTCAATCTCGCCATCGGCAGAGGATTTGATCACACCGCGCGGGCCGAATGTTTCGCGGAACGTGCGGCCATCGGGCATGACTGCATCACCCGGATAGTCGATGTTCTCTGGCTCTTCTTCTGCGTTCAGATGGTACAGGTTGCCGAAGAACTCATCGAAACCGTGGTTGGTTGGCAGATGCTCGTCGCGATCACCAAGGTGATTCTTGCCAAACTGACCTGTTGCATAGCCTTGCGCCTTGAGCAGGCCCGCGATTGTCGGGTCTTCTTCCTGCATGCCAAGCTCTGCACCGGGCAGACCGACTTTTGACAGCCCCGTCCGGAACACAGATTGGCCCATAATGTAAGAAGAACGCCCCGCCGTACAGGATTGCTCACCATAATAGTCGGTGAAAATCATACCTTCATCAGCGATCCGGTCGATGTTTGGCGTGCGGTAGCCCATCAGACCCATCGTATAGGCGCTGATGTTCGATTGCCCTACGTCGTCACCCCAGATGACCAGAATGTTCGGCTTTTCATCTTGTGCCATTGCAGCGCTTGACGCGAGCGTCACAGCAGCGACGGCAAGTGCTTTGATGGTAAGCTGTTTCGTAAATCGCAAAAGGCTTCTCCTTTATATCGTGATTTGTGGTCACACGCTCGTGATAATGCACGCATTATCCAACGTTTGAAATAGAAAACCCGAGGCTTTGTCGCCTTTAAATTGCGTTACTGGGATCAGCATGTGGTTTCATCGCAAAGTTAACACATACGGATCAAAGGTTTATGATTTTTCGCCGACATGCTCGGCCAAGTTGGCAAAGAATTTTCCTGCCAGTTTCTTGGCGGTCCCCTGAACCAGTCGACTGCCAAGCTGTGCGAGCTTGCCGCCAATGTCTGCATGTGCGTCATAGCGCAGCAACGTGCCTTCTTCGTGCTCTTCAAGGGTGACATCGGCCCCCCCTTTGGCAAAACCTGCCGCCCCGCCATTGCCCTCGCCTTTGAGTGAAAAGTGCTCAGGTGGCGCATCCGGTGAAAGGGTCACATTCCCTTTGAATTTTGCCTTCACCGGGCCGATTTTCAGCACGACCTTGGCCTCAAGCTCGGTGTCGGAATGTTTGTGTAATTCCTCGCAGCCCGGGATGCACTCTTTCAGGATTTCAGCGTCATTAAGCGCGTCATAGACCACCTGTCTCGGTGCATTGATCACGATTTCATCTTTGAGATCCATGGGTCTTTTCCTTCATCCACGCCACTGTTGACGCGTAGATGAGCATATCTTTCCTTCAAATGAAATGGTCTAAAAGTCTAGGTCCGGTGCCCTGTCAAAGTTTGTTGACCGGTATTTTCAGCGTCATGTTACCGTTTGCATCCCGCGGCACTTCACCCGCCCTGATATTCACCTGCAGCGACGGAATGATCAGCGAGGGCATGGAGAGCTGCGCATCGCGCGCTTCACGCATTTTCACGAATTCATCGCGCGAGGTGCCGCCGCCGATATGGATGTTGCCGGCTTTTTGTTCCCCCACGGTCGTTTCCCATGAAATCGCGCGGCCGCCGGGCCCATAGTCGTGACACACAAACAGGCGTAAATCATCCGGCAGGCTCAGCACGCGCTGGATGGAATCATAGAGCTGGCCCGCATCCCCGCCGGGGAAATCCGCGCGCGCCGAACCACCGTCCGGCATGAACAGCGTATCGCCCGTAAAGGCCGCATTGCCCATCACATGCACCATGCAGGCTGGCGTATGCCCCGGCGTGTGGAGGGCAAAACACGTCATCTCCCCCACGCGATACCGGTCGCCATCTTTAAACAGCTTGTCGAATTGCGAGCCATCACGTTCAAACTCAGTGCCCTCATTGAACACTTTGCCAAAGGTGTCCTGCACTTCGGTGATGTGCTCACCGATGCCGATCTTACCGCCGAGTTTTTGTTGAAAATAGGGAGCGCCCGACAGGTGATCGGCATGCACGTGGCTTTCGATGATCCACTCAAGCGTCAGCCCCTGCGCCTTGATCGCCGCGATGATCTCGTCCGCGCTGTCATAGCTCAGACGGCCAGAGGCGTAGTCAAATTGCATGACCGCATCGACAACGGCGCAGGCGGTGCTTGCAGGGTCCTTGACGAGATAGCTGATGGTATTGGACTGCGCGTCAAAAAAGGCCGTCACGTCGGGGTGTTGGTCTAAATTCACAGCGGTCATTGTCTATCCTTTATGCGGACCTTCATGCGGGCGGATCCTTTGCCGGACCATGCCTGGCAATCCATCGTTCGGTCAATCTTTCTTATCGGCAAAGGCGACCGGCCCGCCCTGCTTCTCCCATGTGGAAAACCCCTCCCGCAGATGGGCGGCGTCAAACCCCATGTCCTGCAACTGCGCGACCGTCAGTGCGGAGCGCCAGCCCGACGCGCAGTGGAACACATAGGTCTTGGACTGGCCAAAGATGTCCTTGAAATAGGGGCTTTCGGGATCGACCCAGAACTCGATCATGCCGCGCGGCGCGTGATAGCTGCCGGGGATAAAGCCGGACCGCTCTCTTTCACGCGGATCCCGAATATCGACGATCACCACATCCGGGTCATCCATCATGGCGATCAGGTCGGGGGTTTCAATCTCCTTGATCCGCGCGCGGGCGGCGCTGACCAGATCAGCGGCAGATGTCTTGAGCTTTTGCATTCCATGATCCTTTTTGCGGGGCCGTGCATGCCAGTTATGGTCAGTGTAGCATGCTTTCAACCAAAGCGGCATCCGCAGCTTCCAATGCGCCCTCGAGGTATCCGCCAAACGTGGCGGCGACCTCGGTTCCTCCAAAGATCAACCTGCCATCCCAAAGCCCGGCAAGTGCAGGGGGAAGGCCGTATAGCGGATGTGTTGTCATTGGCGCGTGGTCCGCCTGCGTCGCGGTGTTGGTGTCAGCTGCCCAATCCTTGATCAGAACCGCATTCGCGGATGCGGCTTGTGACCCGAAAAGGCGGATGAGTTGATCAACAATAGCTGATTTGAGCACCTGCTGATCGCGGCGGTCCGGGGGCACACCGATGAAACCAAAAAGGGCTGCGCCACTGCCCGTGGCGGTGCTTGCATCGTGGATCTCCACCATCGGTCCCTTGTGGCTCATCGCATCACCAGACAGCCCCATGTCACGCCAGAACGGGGCATCGTATAAAATGACGGCTTTCGCTTGGCTTGCCATCCATGTCGGAATAGCGGCCATCGTTTTTGTCGCCGCTGTGGGCAGAGTAGGGGAGAAATCGAGGAATGCGGCGACGCGCGGCGGTATCGCCAGAACCACGGACCGCGCTTGGATCTCTGCGCCTGCCTCGCAGCCTATGAGGATGTCGCCATCTGATCGCGAAAGTTGCCGCACTTCGGTGTTCAGCAGGATGCGCGACGGATCAATCTGTCCCGCGAGCGCAGTGCAAAGCGTGCCCATACCGCCGTCAATTCGAAATGAACCCTGCATGGACGCTGCGCCGCGCCCTTGCTGTATGCGACCCTGCGCATCCTCAAAGCGGAATTCACCCTGCGCGTATTGTTCAAAAACCGGCAGCTCAAAGCGTGATATCAGACCGGCAATGCGCGGCTGGCCCGCCCAGAACCACGCCGGACCGAGGTCATAGGCGGCGCCGTTGACCGTTTCACTCAGCACCCGACCGCCCAGCCTGTCCCGACTTTCAACCAGCAGATAATCGCGACCCGCCTGATGCAGCTGGTCCGCGAGGTAAAGCCCGGCGATGCCGCCGCCAACAATCACAACATCGGCGCGATGCCGAGGTGTCACGGGGCCGGGGGCTTTGCATGTTGGATGTGGCGCAGTTTGGCCCAAAGGCGCACGCCTTTCGGGCCCGCTGTGGCGTTCAGGGTACTTGCGCAGGGTAGGCGCAGCCATGATCCCTGTTGCAACTGATCGCCGCCCTCGGTCATGCTGCCCTCCAGCACCAGAAACTCGCCACCATCGGGCAAGTCCATCGAAACTGCGGTGCCTGCGGCCCATTTTTCTGCGCGCACCGTTTCCTGATCGTCGTGGAACAGGGTCATGACGCCCACCCCCGCGCGGGTCGCATCGGGGATAAATTCCATTTTGTTCATGTCGACGACGACATGGGTGCGATCGTCCGGCTGGAATTGCCATAGTTTCACAAAGATCGTGCAGCCTGCGTCGGAATGAGGGGAGTGGGCCGATGTCGGCGGGTTGCGCACATAAGACCCCGCCGGGAAATCGCCGTGCTCGTCGGAAAACACCCCGTCCAGGACAATGAATTCTTCGCCGCCGGTATGGGTATGTTCCGAAAAGCGGCTGTTGGGCGCGTACCGCACGATTGTCGTGGCGCGCGCGACCTCACCCCCGATCCGGTCCAGCATCCGCCGGTCAACACCGGGCATCGGAGAGGCGCGCCACTCAACCTTGTCAGAATGAACAACAACACGTTGCGAAAAGTCAGCATGCAAATCCATGGATGGCTCCGGGTCAGGTGTGATCAGACTTTGCCTACCATGAGGCGGTGAAATTGCAATTGGCGATCACGCTATCGTTTGACGTTGCATGTCGGCTGCCGCGTCGGGCAGGATCAAATCGCGGGTGTGATCTATTGGAAAGACCTGAGTGTGCCGGATTTCAAATCACTGCCCGCAAGGCCGGTTCAAGATATGGCATATGCACCTGAAGGGGAGTGTTGCGATGAGTGATATAAAAAGGCAGTCACGCCGCACCGTTTACGAAAACAGATGGATGAAAGTCCATGAGGATGTGGTGACTTTCCCTGATGGATCAGACGGGATTTACGGCGTCGTTGACAAGGATGACTTTGTCCTGATTGTCCCGCAGCATGCAGATGGGCGGTTTCAGCTGGTGCAGCAGTTTCGCTATCCGGTGGGCGGGCGTTATTGGGAATTTCCGCAAGGGTCATGGGAAACCAGACCGGGCACGGACCCGGAAAAGGTCGCCCTTGCCGAGTTGGAGGAGGAGACCGGTTATCTTGCACACTCCCTCACCAGATTGGGGCATCTTTTCGAAGCATATGGGTTTTCAAATCAGGGCTTTCACGCGTTTCTGGCAACCGGTCTGCAAGAGGGGCGCGTAAATCGCGACAAAGAAGAACAGGATATGCAAACCGCGTCGTTCAGTCTTGAGGCGATACATGACATGATCCGCTCTGGGCAGATCAAGGATGCCCCAACCATCGCGGCACTTGGGTTGCTGGCTATTTCTGAACATGGATAGAAACCGCGCAACAGGTCAGCGCAGAGACGGGACCGCGGCGCGCCGTTGCGCCACGGTCCAAAGGCATTGTTATGTGGCCGCGTTATGCAGACGGTGCGTAAAGATGCCCCGGTCGGTCATTGCGCGCAGGCCCTTGGCACCGGCAAGCGCTGCCAGATCGGCCAAGGGTTCGATCAGGATGACCAGCAGATAGGCCACGCCAAAGCTTGTCACCGCCGAGAGGTTGTCGGCCCCGACGCCTTGCCCGTAGATCGCCCAGAAGGCCACCCAGGCGACAACGCCACCCTGATAGACAGCCGACATTTTCAGCACATCCATGTAGCGCAGATCGACATAGGCCGTTGTCTGCGGAATGACCCGTTTGGCCAGCGCGTCCACCGCAAAAAGCGGGAACAGCAGCGTCGAGACATTGACGAAATACATTGGCACATCGGAAGGTGCGAAAAACAAGCCTTGGATCGCCAGACCGCCCGCAAGGCCAAGCGCGGCCGGACCAGACCCAAGCAGCAGAAACAGCGTCGTGCCCAGAATGATGTGCACTTCCGAGATACCGACCGCGAAATGCGGAAAAATCTCAAAGAAGATAAACACCCCGATCGCGGCAATCACGGAGCGCAGGGCAAAGGAGACCACCGAATGGGTCTTGAGATCATCATTGATCAGTTTGAGGGAATAGCCCGCAGCAGCAGCCGCCGTCCCATAGGCCAGTACCATTTTTGCGCCGTCCACGACGCCCGGTTCGATATGCATGTTTACTTCCTTTCGCGTCCACCCGACGCATTTATATGGCCGGAATGTTCCGGCAGTTGCAGAATGATGGTTGGTATCCTGACTTGCAGCTTTTGGCGCTCTGGCCGTTTTCGCTGCTTACAGTTGCGGGGGCAGTCCGGGTCTTGCACCCGGTTCCCAATTAAGGCCCGTTCTCAGAGGCCGCCATCTCAACAGACCTTACGCGAATAGAAACGCAAGACAAGCCTGTGTGCGACCTTTGAATATCTGGATATGACGTGTTCTTGGGAAACGTGTGTGCATGGCAGGATGGGGTCGGTGCACGCAGTTTCATCTCACGTTCGCAGTCGTGCGCGCAGTTTTTGGCCAATTCTGTCCTGCGGTGGCTGGCAAATCCCTGTTGTTTCTGCTCAAGTCTTGCGGGATATGAACAATCGACGCAGTTGCAGGGGTGGATGCGATGCGTCAGACGACCAAAAACCACCCGGGAAAAACAGGGGAAATCAAGATGAAGGTGAAATCACTCATTCTGTCTGCGGCATTGGCTGCAATGGCAGGCGGCGTATCGGCAGAAGGCGTCAAGGTCGGCATGATCACGACCCTTTCGGGCGGTGGCGCCGGGCTTGGTATCGACGTGCGCGACGGCTTCATGCTCGCGGTGAAGCAGTCGGGCCGTGACGACATCGAGGTCGTGATCGAAGACGACCAGCGCAAACCCGATATCGCCGTGCAACTGGCCGATAAAATGATCCAGTCCGAAAAGGTCGATGTGATGACCGGGATCATCTGGTCGAACCTCGCGATGGCTGTTGTTCCGGCGACTGTCGCACAGGGCAAGTTTTACCTGTCGCCCAATGCGGGTCCATCCGCACTGGCGGGTAAGGGATGCCATCCGAACTATTTCAACGTCGCGTGGCAAAACGATAACCTGCACGAGGCCGCTGGTGCCTATGCCACTTCTGCGGGCTATTCCAACAGCTTTATCCTCGCGCCGAACTATCCCGCCGGTCAGGATGCGCTGACGGGCTACAAGCGAACCTTTGGCGGTGAATTAGCTGGGGAGTTGTTCACCAAACTGGGTCAAACCGATTACGCCGCCGAGATTGCGCAGATCCGCGCGTCCGGGGCAGATTCCGTGTTCTTTTTCCTGCCCGGTGGCATGGGGATTTCATTCCTCAAGCAATATGCCGACAGTGGCATTGATATCCCCGTGGTTGGTCCTGCGTTTTCCTTTGATCAGGGCATCCTGCAGGCTGTCGGTGATGCAGCCCTTGGTGTGGTGAACACATCGCAGTGGAGCAAGGACATCGACAACCCGACCAATGCCGCCTTTGTCGAGACATTTCAGGCGGAATACGGGCGTTTGCCGTCACTCTATGCCAGCCAAGGGTTTGACACGGCAAACCTGCTGATCTCTGCGCTCGCAACGGCCAGCCCTGCGGATGCGGATGCCTTCCGCGCAGCACTCAAGGCGGCGAATTTCGACAGCACACGCGGTGACTTTGCCTTTGGGTCCAACCACCACCCCATTCAGGATATCTATGCCCGCGAGGTCATCAAGGAAGGCGATGTCTTTACCAACAAGATCATCGGCGTTGCCCTTGAAGACCATGCAGATGCCTATGCGGCTGAGTGCAAGATGTAAGCAACGCCTTGGTCCGGGTGTGACCTTGCACCCGGACCGGTATATATAACCATGTCCACAATTCTGATCATTGAACAGGTCCTGAACGGTCTGCAATTCGGCGTGATGCTGTTTTTGATGGCGGCTGGCCTGACGCTGATCTTTGGCGTCATGGGGCTGATCAACCTTGCGCACGGATCGCTCTATATGATCGGGGCTTTTGCGGCGGCGGCTGTGGCCGGGCTGACGGGGTCGTTCCTGCTTGCACTGATCGCCGCGATGGCCGCTGCTGCGATGGCGGGCGTGTTGATCGAAACGGTTGTCATCCGCAGGCTTTATGCCACGGATCACCTTGATCAGGTGCTGGCCACATTTGCGCTGATCCTGATCTTTTCAGAAGGAACGCGGTGGGTCTTCGGTTCTTTTCCGCTGTTTTTGGATATTCCTGATGCCGTATCGGGGCCTGTGTCCCTGCCGGGTGGCATTCAATATCCGCTGTATCGGCTTGTTCTGATTGCCGTGGGGCTTGGCGTGGGGTTGGGGCTTGCTTTGCTCATTAACCGCACGCGCATCGGTGTTCAGATCAGGGCGGGCGAGAATGACCGCGAGATGATCGCGGCCCTCGGGGTGGATATCTCGCGTCTTTACACGCTGGTGTTTGCACTTGGCGCGGCGTTGGCCGGGCTGGCGGGCGCACTGGTCGGGGCGATCCAATCCGTGCAGGTCGGCATGGGCGAACCCGTGCTGATCCTCGCGTTTGTGGTCATCGTGATCGGGGGTATCGGCTCTATCAAGGGGGCATTTGTCGGTGCTTTGCTGGTGGGCCTGACGGACACGTTGGGCGGTATTTTCCTGCCTGAGCTGTTCAAGCTCTTTACCGATGCTTCCACTGCCACGTCGGCGGGGTCGGCGTTGGCCTCCATGGCGATTTACATTTTGATGGGCGCCGTGCTGATCTGGCGACCCACGGGGCTATATGGGGCGCGCGCGTGATTTCTGAACGTGGGGTCAATAGTGTCGTGCTGATCGGCCTGTGCGCCGTGCCGATCTGGGCGCTGCTGGTGGATGAACCCTTCACGATCACGCTGGCCACGCGCGCGGTGATCTTCGCGCTGGCCGCTGTTGGTCTCAACATCGCACTGGGTTGGGGTGGTCTGGTGAGCCTCGGGCATGCGGTGTTCTTTGGTCTGGGCGGCTATGCGATGGGTATCCTTGCCCATCATGCGCAGACATTCACCCCCGTGATGGAATGGCCGTTCCTGATTGAGGGCACAAAATCCATGCCTGTGATCTGGCTGGTGGCGATGATCAGCGCAGGTGTCGCGGCCCTCGTGATCGGGCTTTTGTCGCTGCGCACGGCGGGTGTGTATTTCATCATGATCACCCTCGCCTTTGGGCAGATGTTCTACTATTTCGCCATTTCGTGGGCGGAATACGGCGGCGAGGATGGACTATCCATCTACGTCAGGAACGATTTTCCGGGGCTGAACACATTGGTCCCGATCCACTTTTTCGCCCTGTGTTTCGTGATCCTGTGCATCGTGCTTTTTATCAACGCGCGGCTGATCAAATCACCCTTTGGGCTTGCGCTGAACGCCGCGCGTCAGGTGCCGACCCGGGTTGAGACCGTGGGGATGGACCCTGTGCGCCTCAAGCTGGTCGCCTTTGTGATTTCGGGCGTGATCACGGGTTTGGCGGGCGCGCTTTTTGCTGACCTCAACCGCTTTGTCAGCCCGACGATGTTCAGCTGGCAGATGTCCGGTGAGATAATGATTTTTGTCATCCTCGGCGGTGTTGCGCGGCTCTTTGGTCCGGTGGTTGGCGCGGTGTTGTTTGTCATGCTTGAACACATACTCGGTGGCCTCAGCAACTACTGGCACATCTATCTCGGGGCGCTTTTGCTGGTCATCGTCTTGTTCGCCCGTGGCGGGATCATCGGTCTGTTGTGCGGGCGGGGGCGGCTGGATGACTGACCCTGTGCTTGCCACCCATAACCTCAGCAAGAGTTTCGGCGCGTTGACCGCAACCGATGATGTCACGCTTGATCTGCGCGCGGGTGAAATCCATGCGGTGATCGGACCCAATGGCGCAGGGAAATCCACGTTGATTGCGCAGATCTGCGGTGGGCTGACGCCTGATCGCGGGCGCATCGAATTTCTGGGCCGAGACGTGACACAGGAACCGACGCGACTGCGCGCGCGGGCAGGGCTTGGGCGCACGTTTCAGATATCTGCACTGGCGATGGAAGACAGCGTGTTGCAAAACGTCATGCTGGGCGCATTGGGGGCGATGGGTCGCCCATGGCAATTCCTGCGACCCGCCTTGAAAGATGATGCGCTGCGTGACAGGGCCGAGGCCGCGTTGGCGCGTGTCGGCCTGACGGATGCCCGTGCCAAACGCACCGCGGAACTCAGCCACGGGCAGCGCCGCCAATTGGAAGTCGCGGTCGCGCTGAGCCTGCAACCCAAAGCCTTTGTGATGGATGAACCTATGGCGGGCCTTGGGTCGGAAGGGTCCAAGCAATTGACCGGCTTTCTGGACAGTCTGCGCGCGGATGCCCCGATTTTATTGGTCGAGCATGACATGGATGCTGTTTTTGCGCTGGCCGACCGGATCAGCGTTCTGGTCTATGGCAAGGTGATCGAGACCGGCACCGTGGCAGAGATACGCGCCAGCAAAGCCGTACGCGACGCTTACTTAGGCGGTGAGGCATGACGCTTTTGACGCTGCGCAATGTCGAGGCATCTTACGGGGTCAGCCCCGCGCTTTTCGGTGTCGATCTGAGCTTGCAGCCGGGCGAGGTCATGGCGCTGATGGGGCGCAACGGGATGGGCAAAAGCACCACCGTCAAGGCGATTTGCAGGATGGTGCCGACACGCGGCACGTTGGAGTTTGATGGGCGAGATCTGTCGCGCTTGCCCAGCCATCGCGCCGCGCGGCTGGGTATCGGTCTGGTGCCTGAGGGGCGGCGCTGTTTTTCGTCACTGACGGTGTCGGAAAACCTGTCTGCGGCAGCACGCCCCGGTCACTGGACATTCGAGACGGTTGCAGAACTGTTTCCCCGGCTTGCAGAACGCAAGGAGCAAAAAGCCGCAACGCTTTCGGGTGGCGAGCAACAGATGGTGGCGATCGCGCGCGCCCTTATGACAAACCCCCGGCTGCTCATTCTGGATGAGGCAACCGAAGGCTTGGCCCCCCTTGTGCGGCAAGAGATCTGGGCGGCCCTCACGGAACTGAAACGGTCCACGGGCATGTCGATTATCCTGATCGACAAATCGCTTGGTGAGCTGTCACGCATTTGCGAACGTGCAACCATACTGGAACGCGGAACCACCGTCTGGTCCGGTGCCATGACCGACCTCACGCCGGACATCAGCACGCGGTATATCGGCGTCTGATTTACGCTGGTGTCACATTCAGCAGTTTACGCACTTTGGCGATATCGGCTTCGTCGATCCCATGGCCCTGACCCGGTTTGGTCCGCGCCGAAACGTTCGCGCCGGCCTGTTGCAAGCGCGCCGCACTATCCGCAAAGCGCCGGTGGGGAATATGCGGATCCTCTGCGTGGCAGCTCATGTCGATCTGCGTGCCTGCCAGATTGGTATCGTAGTTCAGGACTTTGTCGCCAAACCCGTACAGCGCGGCATCAGGGCCTGTGCCGGCATCCGCTGTTCCGATCAGGCCACCTGACAGTATAAAACCAAAGCCCAACCCCGTGCCGCGCCGCGCCAGATATTCAGCGGCCAGACAAGCACCCTGACTGAAGCCGAGCACCCCGATCCGTTTTCGGGGCAGGCCACTTTCGCTCAGGGTTCTGATGGCGGCATCGACCTGCGACAGACCGGCCTGCGCATAGGGTTCCATTTGATCTGAGGGTGCGAGAAAGCTCGTTGGCCACCATGACCGCCCCGGCGCTTCGGGCGCGATCAGCGCAAGGTCGGGCAAAGCCAAAGCTTCGCCCAAACCGATGATATCCGACGCCCCGGCCCCGCGCCCGTGCAAAAGCACGAGGCCAAAGGACGCCGCCCGAGGGTTCTGCCCGGCGTGTAGCATCGCGCTCCCCTCAGGCCACAAGCGGGGGCAGGGTCCGCTCGATCCGGTCGCGCGCGCTTTCGTATTGTGCGGGCAGCTGCAGGGACTGACCCAGATGCGCGAGGTCTTCATCGCGGGTAAACCCGGGTGGGTCCGTTGCAATTTCGAAAAGGACACCGCCGGGTTCGCGAAAATAGATCGCGTTGAAATACTGCCGGTCGATCACGGGTGTGACGTCCATGCCCGCGCTCACCAAGCGTTCGCGCCAATCCAATTGATCCTCGTCATCCAGCGCGCGAAAGGCCACGTGATGGATGCTGCCCGCACCCTGACGCCCGATGGAAGGTACATCCGAGCGCATCAGATCAACAACGCCGCCACGCACGTCGCCGGGCAGTTGCAAACGCAGACGCTCTTCGCCGTTCTTGGTTTCATGCGCGACCTCGTCATAGCCCATGATGTCCGTCAGCAACCGCTGCGTCGGCTCCATATCGTCCAGTTGCAAAGTCACAGAATGAAAGCCGTCCAGCGTGGGGCGGTCATCGCCTTCTACTTCAACAAGTTCGACCTTGGCCCCATCCGGGTCCGAAACTTTGATAACCCTGCTGCCAAACCGTTCCGCGGGGCCATCAAAATCGATGGCCTCAAGCGCCAGACGTTCCATCCAGGTATCAAACCCGCGCTGACCCACAGCGTATGCATAGGCAGACGCCATACCGGGACCGGCGCGCCCGGGACCTGCATTTACAAAGGGGAAGAACGTCAGGATCGTGCCGGGATCAGCCGTTTCGTTGCCGTAGTACAAATGATACGTGCCCGGATCGTCAAAATTGACGGTCTTTTTCACCAGACGCTGTTGCATGACCTTGGTGAAAAAGTCTGCATTTGCCTGCGGGGGGCCGCTGATTGCAGTGACGTGATGCAGGCCGTTCATGCGTTTCTTATCCATGTCAGTCTCCTGAATGTGTTTGCGTTGGTGCCTAGATAGCATCTTGTTTTGTGCAAATAAGCGCGAAATACGCATATATCCTGTTTAACTTTGCACAGATGCACGGAAATTACTGCAAAGCCTGCGAAACTGCGGATTGGCCGTAGGGTCGTATTCGACAAGGGGTCGTCCTGCGGGTACGTCCTTTTCAAGGATTTCTTGGGGAGGAGGATTCGATGACTGCGCATGAGCGGCCATGGACGGCATTTTATGGTGTGGACGTGCGTCCGGACCTGCCCGAGGCATCGTACCGAACCATTGGCGATCTGGTGCATTCCGTCGCCAATACCTATGGCAAGGCCCCGGCCTTCACCGCCTGCATGCCCAACGGCATGAACGGAACTTTGACGTTTGAGCAGGTGGACCAGATGTCTGACGCCTTTGCGGTGTACCTGCGCGAGGTCGCCGGGTTGCAGCAGGGTGATCGCGTCGCGTTGCAGATGCCCAATTGCCTCAGCTTTCCAATCGCGGCCTTTGGGATCCTGAAAGCGGGGTGTGTTCTGGTCAATGTGAACCCGCTGTACACAGCGGACGAGATGGCAAAACAATTCGTGGACGCAGAACCCCACGCCCTGATCATCGTGGATATGTTCGCCGACAAAATCCCGCAAGCGACGCGCGGTCATCCGATCCCGAATATCATTGTTACGCGGGTCGCGGAGTTTTTGCCGACCCTGCCAAAGTGGATCATCGGGCTGGTGCAAAAGCACTGGGACAAATCGGTGAAACCCATTGAGGTGCCGCATATTCGTCTTCCCGATGCTATTGCGGCGGGTCGGGTGCATATGCAGTCCGAAAAGATCGAGGTTTATGCCTATCGGCGCAATGTGCAGCCTGACGACATCGCCTGCCTGCAATACACCGGTGGGACGACCGGCGTGGCCAAGGGCGCGATGCTGACCCATGCCAATCTGATCATGAACATGGAACAGGTGATGGAGCTGATCTCCGGCGTGGAGAAGGGCAAAGAGATCGCCCTGACAGCTTTGCCGATGTATCATATCTTTGCGTTCACGGTAAATTTGCTCGGGTTTTACTGGCTGGGCGCGCGCAACATCCTGATCCCGAACCCGCGCCCGCTGGCCAGCCTGAAACGCGCGATGGAGAATTACAAGATCACGTGGATGAGCGGTGTGAACACCCTGTTCAACGGCTTGACGAATGAGGTCTGGTTCACGGACAGCCCGCCCAAACATCTGAAATTCGCCTCTGCTGGCGGTATGGCGCTGCAAACGGCGGTCGAAGAACGCTGGCAGGAGATTACCGGAAAACCAGTGGTTCAGGGGTATGGCCTGACCGAAACATCACCCGCCTTGACCTTTGAGCCCTTGGGTAAAAAGCGCAGTGGCACCATCGGCGTGCCTGTGCCGTCCACCTTGGTAGCCTGCCTTGATGATGACGGCCACGAAGTCCCCGTCGGCCAATCCGGAGAGATTGCAGCGAAGGGGCCGCAGATCATGGCCGGCTATTGGAACAAGCCCGAGGAAACCGCGGCGGTGATGAAAGACGGCTGGTTCCTGACCGGCGACATCGGCGTCATGGATGCCGATGGCTATTTCACTATTGTGGACCGCAAGAAAGACATGGTGGTGGTGTCCGGATTCAACGTCTACCCCAATGAGATCGAGGAATGCCTCGCAACCCATCCTGCGATTGTTGAGGCGGCGGTGATCGGCGTCCCCGATGACGCAACCGGGGAGGCGGTCAAAGCCTTTATCGTCAGACGAGACCCCAGCCTGTCGGAGGCTGACATCCGCACCCATTGCAAGGCGCATCTGACCGCCTATAAAATCCCCAGACGGGTCGAGTTTCGCGATGAACTGCCGAAATCCAACGTCGGAAAAATCCTCAGAAAAGACCTGCGCGCGACCGAGATCGCGCATCAGGCGCAGGAGTAACGGGCATGGTCGGAGCATTTGAACAGGCGATCCTCGCGTTGATGATTTTCGTGATCATGCTGGGGATGGGGGCGTCGCTGACGCCGCGCGATTTTTATCTGGCCTTGCGGCGACCCTATGGCCTCGCCATCGGCGTGATCGCGCAATATGGGTTTATGCCCCTGATCGGCTTTTTGCTGGCGACCCTGCTGAATGTCCCGCCCGCTATTGCGATTGGCATATTGATCATGTCGTGCATGCCGGGGGGCACAACGTCGAACATCTTCACCTATTTCTCCAAAGGTAATCTGGCGCTCTCGGTCTTGATGACGGTAACGTCGACGGTGACAGGCGTGATCATGATCCCGATTGTGTTGCTGGTTTACGCAACGGCGCTTGATCTTGAGATTCCGCGCGAAAATATCATCGCCACTTTGGTCCTGCTGCTCGTTCCCGTGGCGATCGGCATGGTGCTGCGCAAGATCAGCGCGAATGTCGGGGCTGTGACGGAGTTTTTCGGCTCTGCTCTGGCGCTGTTCTTTATTCTGTTCCTCATCGTCAGCTGGATACCGCGCAATTGGCAATTCCTGCTGGAAACCAGCGCGGCGACCTATTTCGCATCCATCGCATTGGGTGTTTTCGGGATCACTATCGGGTATATCTTTGCGCGCGCGCTGCGTCTGCACCCCAGAAATGCGCGCACCGTCGCCTTGGAAACGGGTATTCAGAACGGACCCTTGGCGATTGCGATTATCGTTTTCACCTTTTCGGGAGCTGAGCAACAGGCCGTCACTGCGGTGCCCGTGCTCTATTCCCTGTTTATCGTGATTGTCGCCACATTGGTCACGCTGGTATTCCGGCGCGCCAACACGGCGGCAGAGCAAAAGATGCCGGACAGTCTGCTTTAGAGCGTCTGACGAGATACCTGAAACATCAAGTATCACGTAACGCGTTGAATCCCTTGATGTCGGGCAGTGTTACATGATCCAGGTTTTCCGTATGACGCTTTAGGCCCGCGCCTCACCGATCTGGGCAATGCCCAAAACCGACAGCACTTTGGTTTCGATATCCGCCGCGTTCATGCCCGCAACGGCGTACATGTCCGCCGGGCTGGACTGGTCTATAAAGATATCGGGCAGCACCATTGAGCGGAATTTGAAGCCGGTATCAAACACTCCTTCATCCGAAAGCAACTGCGCCACATGGCTGCCAAAACCGCCGATGGCCCCTTCTTCGACGGTGATCAGGGCCTCATGGTTGACGGCCAGATCAAGGATCATGTCCCGGTCGAGCGGTTTGGCGAACCGTGCATCCGCAATCGTCGGCGTGATGCCGCGGGCCGCCAGTGCTTCGCCTGCCTTTTGAACCTCTGCCAGACGGGTGCCAAAGGACAGGATCGCGACGCGCGCTCCCTCTGTGATGATCCGGCCCTTGCCGATTTCCAGCACTTCGCCAACTTCCGGCATATCGACGCCATTGCCTTCGCCGCGTGGAAAGCGGAACGCGATTGGCCCATCATCATGCGCAACAGCGGTGGCAACCATGTGTTTCAGTTCTGCTTCATCGGCGGCGGCCATCACAACGAAACCGGGCAGGTTGGCCAGATAGGCGATGTCAAAGGACCCTGCATGCGTCGCGCCATCCGCCCCGACCAACCCTGCGCGATCAATCGCAAAGCGCACGGGCAGGCGCTGGATCGCAACGTCATGCACAACCTGATCGTAGCCCCTTTGCAGGAATGTCGAATACATCGCGCAGAACGGCTTCATCCCGCCCGCGGCCAGCGCCGCCGAAAAGGTCACCCCATGTTGTTCGGCAATACCGACGTCAAAACAGCGGCTGGGGTAGCGTTCCGCAAAGAGGTTCAACCCCGTGCCATCCGGCATCGCAGCCGTTACGGCACAGATTTTGTCGTCTTTCATTGCTTCTTCGAGCAGGCTTTGCGCAAAGACTTTGGTGTAGCTGGGCGCATTCGACGGGGCCTTGGTTTGCTGCCCGGTCAGTACGTCGAATTTCGCGGTGGCGTGCCCCTTGTCTCGGGCGGTTTCGGCGGGCGCATAGCCTTTGCCCTTTTTGGTCAGCGCGTGGATCATGATCGGCCCGGTCGCGCGTGCTTTGACGGTGCGCAGAAGCGGCAAAAGCTGGTCAAGATCATGCCCGTCAATCGGGCCGATATAGGAAAACCCAAGCTCTTCGAACAGGGTGCCGCCGACGGCCATCCCCTTGAGCATATCCTTGGCCCTTTTAGCCCCTTCGCGGAACGGTTCCGGCAGCAGGCTCACCGCCCCTTTGGCCGCCGCTTTGAAATCCTGAAAGGGTTCGCCCGAATAGAGACGGCTGAGATAAGACGACATCGCACCGGTGGGCGGAGCAATCGACATCTCATTATCGTTCAGGATCACGATCATACGTTTTTTCAGATGACCCGCGTTGTTCATCGCTTCATAGGCCATGCCCGCAGACATCGACCCGTCGCCAATAACGGCAATGGCGTCCCCAAGACCTTCCGGTACGACACCGCCCAGATCACGCGCAACGGCAAATCCCAAAGCCGCCGAAATCGACGTGGAACTATGGGCGGCACCGAAAGGATCATAGGGGGATTCACTGCGTTTGGTGAACCCGCTGAGGCCCCCTTTCATGCGCAGGGTGCGGATGCGGTCGCGCCGACCCGTCAGGATTTTATGCGGATAACACTGATGCCCAACGTCCCAGATTATCTTGTCGCGGGGCGTGTCGAACACCGCATGAAGCGCGACCGTGAGTTCCACCACACCTAGGCCTGCGCCCAGATGCCCACCCGTTACCGAAACCGCTGAAACGGTTTCGCGGCGCAGCTCATCTGCCAACTGCACCAGCTGCCGGTCTGACAGGCCCTTCATGTCGGCGGGGCGGTGCACCAGATCCAAAAGCGGGGTTTTGGGCGTGTCTGTCATTGTCGTTCCCTAATGTGTGCGTCGCACCACGAAGCGCGCGGTGTCTTTTAGGGTGTCAGCTCTGGCGCCGTAAGTCGCCAGGCTGTCGCAGGCCTCGTCAATCAGCGACATGGCGCGCGTGCGCGCTGCGTCCAGACCCAAAAGTGATACGAAAGTCGCCTTTCCCGCGCTGGCATCCTTGCCCACGGCTTTGCCAACCTGCGCGCTGTCGCCTGTCACGTCGAGGATGTCATCGGCGATCTGAAAGGCAAGGCCAAGGGCCTGCGCATAGCGTTTCAGCGCCGCCGTATCCGCCTGTGCCAGCCGCGCACCCGCCTGTGCCGACCATCCAATCAACGCACCAGTCTTGCCCTGCTGCAGCCGCGTTATTTCATCCAGAGATAGGGGGGTATGTGCGGTTTCAGCGGCAATATCAAGCGCTTGCCCCAAGACCATCCCCTGTGCCCCGCTCGCGCGCGCAAGGCTCAGGGCGAGATCGGCTCGCACCTCTGCGGAGGGGCTGGCACCGGGGTGCGTGACCAGTTCAAAGGCCAGCGTCTGAAGGGCATCGCCGGCCAGCACAGCTGTGGCGTCGTCCCATTTCTTATGCACGGTTGGCTGACCGCGCCGCATGTCGTCATCATCCATGCAGGGCAGGTCATCATGGACCAGACTATAGGCATGCAGGGCCTCAATGGCCGTGGCGGACCAGATGGCTTCGCCTGCCGCTATGTCATGCAGCCGGGCCGTTTCCAACACCAGAAAACCCCGCAGACGTTTGCCCCCGCTGGTGGCATGCGCCATGGCCTCAACAATCGGGAGCGGTTCAAACTCAGCCAGTACCTTGTCAAAATGCGCCTGAACAGCAGCGCCCGCAGCTTCAAGCCGTTGCGAAAACATGTGTCAGAGGCCCGTGACAGGCTTTGTACCGGTGGGCGCGCCATCTGCATCCAGCGTGATGGCCGCGACCTTTTCCTCTGCTTCTTTCAGCTTTTCCTCGCACCGCTTTTTCAGTGCTGCACCGCGTTCATAAAGCGCGATGCTCTCATCCAAGGCCACATCGCCCCGCTCCAACTGGCCAAGCACTTTTTCAAGCTCGCTCATGGCTTGTTCAAAACTCATCTCGGTGACGGGTGTGTCTGTCATGGCGTCGGTATCCTGCATGCGTGTCTGCGCCAACAGTAGTCATAAATTCAGGCAGGTGCCAGACCGGCAACGCGGTGAAATCACTGTCGGTCGTCAATCCGGTGCAAGCATATACCCAGCCCCGCGCACGGTTTGCAGATAGCGTGGTTGTTTCGGGTCACTTTCGATCTTGCGCCGCAGCCGTGTGATCTGCACATCAACGGCGCGTTCCTGTGCCTGCCCACGGTCGCGGCCCAGTTCTTCGACCAGTTTCGCGCGGCTGATCGCCTCGTTACAGCTGGCCGAAAAAATTTTCATCAGGTGCATCTCGGTCGCCGTCAGCCGGACGAGGTCTTCGCCCTGCCATAACTCGCCCCGCTCCAGATCATAGCGGATGGGGCCGAGCGACAGAACCTTGGGGGCGGTCACATCTTCCTGCACCTCAGGCACACGTCGCAAAATGGCGTTGATCCGCAGCAAAAGCTCTTTGGGTTCAAACGGTTTGGGCAGGTAATCATCCGCGCCCGCTTCCAGCCCTTCGATCCGGTTGTCCGTATCACCCTTGGCGGTGAGCAACAGGATCGGCACCGCGTTTGTCTCGCGCAGGGCACGGGTAAAGGCCAGACCGTCTTCGCCCGGCATCATCACATCCAGAACGATCAGATCGAAATCCAGCCCCGACAGAATGCGCCTTGCATGGGCGGCATCGCGCGCGGCAGTGACCAGAAAACCATTCCGCACCAGAAATTTCTGCAGCAGGGTGCGAATGCGTTCGTCGTCGTCAACAATCAGCAAATGTGCATCAAAGTCATTCATGGTCCGCTATCCTTCAGTCGGGTATAAGCATAGCGCATTTCTCGATCCATCATGGCCTCCAGTACCCTGCGAAAGCCTGCCACAGCATCTGGCCCCGCATCACGAAATGCCATCCTCATCCGGGCCCGCTGAGCATCAGACAATTTTTGCTCAAGGCCGCGCCCGTCGGGGGTCAGGAACAGATGGCGTTCGCGTTTGTCATTCTTGCCGACCCTGCTTTCAACCAGACCATCCTCGATCAAGGTGCGCAAGACACGGTTCAGCGATTGTTTCGTGACGCCAAGAATGTTGAGCAGGTTGTTGACGGTTGTGCCCGGTGCGCGGTTGATAAAGTGGATCGCCCGATGGTGCGCCCGCCCGTAGGCCATGTCCGACAATATCCGATCCGGGTCGGCCGTAAAGCCGCGATAAGCGAAGAACATTGCCTCGATGCCCTGCCTCAGCTGCTCATCTGTCAAAAACAGAAGGTTTTCGCCGTGATGGGCGGAGCCTGCGCGTCCATCTGCCATTGAATGCCTCAAATATTCTTTTTTGTTCCAGCCCAGCTTATGTCAGTGTTGTTGACATTCCAAGAGCGAAGCGATATCGAATCGCAGGTTTTGCGCAATTTTATGTCCGATGCGGACCGATCGGCGCAACTTATGAAAAATGCGATGGGTAATCACGGAAGGAAAAACCATGGCGGGTGCCTATAATGATCGTGACGGACATATCTGGATGGATGGCCAGATGGTAGATTGGCGCGATGCAAATGTGCATATTCTGACCCATGCCATGCATTACGCATCATCCGTCTTTGAGGGGGAGCGGGCCTATAACGGCAAGATTTTCAAAAGCCGCGAGCATTCCGAACGCCTCAAGCGGTCGGCTCAGATGATTGATTTCGAGATCCCCTTTACCATCGACGAGATCGAAGCCGCCAAGGTCGAGGTGCTGGAAAAATCCGGGCTGCAGGACGCCTATGTGCGCGCCATCGCATGGCGCGGCGCTGGAGAAGACATGGGGGTCGCCTCCGCGCGAAACCCGGTCAGGCTCGCGATTGCGGCATGGGAATGGGGTGCCTATTATGGCGACGCCAAGATGAAGGGCGCAAAGCTGGATATCTCCAAATGGAAACGTCCCAGCCCTGAAACCATCCCAAGCCATGCCAAGGCCGCCGGTCTTTACATGATCTGCACCATGTCAAAACACGCGGCAGAGGCCAAGGGATGTTCGGATGCCATGATGTTTGACTATCGTGGCTATGTGGCCGAGGCGACGGGTGCCAACATCTTTTTCGTGAAGGACGGCGAAGTACACACGCCTGACCCCGATTGTTTCCTGAACGGGATCACACGCCAGACCGTAATCGGAATGCTCAAAGACCGTCAGGTCAAAGTGCATGAGCGGCATATCATGCCGGAGGAGCTTGAAGGGTTTGAACAATGCTGGCTGACTGGCACAGCAGCCGAGGTCACACCCGTTGGAAAAATCGGCGACTACAATTTCGAGGTCGGCAGCCTGACCCGCGACATCGCCCAAGGCTATGAAACTCTGGTACGAGTCTGACCAAATGGACTACGCGGCCTTCGCTGTTGAATGGGAGGCCGCGTGGAATTCTCACGCCATCGACCGGATCATGGCGCATTATGCGCCCGACGTTGTGTTCCGGTCGCGCAAGGCGATGCGGCTGGTCGGTCAGGGCGAAATCAGAGGTCGCGACGCGCTGCGTGACTATTGGATCAAGGCGCTGGATCAACAACCCGGCCTTTCCTTCATCGTGACGAATGTGTTCATCGGTCATGCGATGATTGTCATCACCTATCGCAACCAGAACGATGTTGAGGCGGCAGAAACACTGCGTTTTGGTCCGGATGGTCTGGTGATTGAGGCTTCGGCCTGCCACACGGTCCCGTCCCATGGCGTCTGAGGAAATACCAGAAACATCGCATATCACCTGACGCGTTGAAATCCTTCACTTCAGGCAGCGTTATGTGCTTCGGGTTTGTCGCATGACGCTTTAGGGCGTCCCGGACGGTGGGACGTTCGGTTTGGACTTGCTGCGGTCCAGCCCGAGTTGCCTTTCGCGCCAGATGATCAGGACGCCACCCGCGATCACGAGGCTCGCGCCGATGAGGATGGGTCCGGTGGGCAACTCGCCGAAGGCGATATATCCGATGAAGCTGGCAAAGATCATCGAGGCATAGTCAAAAGGCGCCAGCATGGACGCGCTGCCGAAACGGTACGAGGCGGTGACCATGATCTGTGCGATGCCGCCGATCAGGCCCGACAGGATCAACATCCAGATGACCCAGGCCGGGGGTGCAGTCCATGTCAGCACATCCAGCCCCGTCGCCCATCCCAACGGCAGCGTGAGCAACCCCAGTGTTGAGGCGGTGATGGAAAAGTAAAACACGATGGAGGCCGTCGTGTCAGTCTGCACAAGGCGACGCACATGGATCTGGACCATCGCGCGCAGGATCGAGGCGATCAATACCAGAACCGCGCCCACGGTCGCCGCTGATGTCAAGGCATCCGCGCCGACGGACAAGCGGGGCGCAATGACGATCATGACACCGATCAGACCCAATGCCACCGCAGACAATCTGACGATGCGCACGCGCTCACCAAGGAAAATCGCGGCGAAGAGCACGGCAAAGAGGGGCGTCGCGTACCCGATGGCGGTCACTTCGGGCAGAGGCAACAGACCAAGCCCGGCAAAGGTCAGCCCCATCGCCGATGTGCCAAAAATACCGCGCCAGACGTGCCCCATCAGATTGGACGGCACCAGCCCCTGCCGCAACTGACCTCGTTGCCACAACCAAAGCACCAGCACCGGCAGCGCAAAGAAGGAGCGGAAAAACACGGCCTGACCGGGTGGCACATGGGGTGATACGGATTTGATCAGCGCCGCCATGACCATAAACAGAAAGACCGCGCAGAGCTTCAGGGCGATTGCGCGGCCGGGTTTGTTTTGGGTCAGATCGGTTGCCATAAGCCTTCTGTGCGCGCCCGTCTTGCAAAGATCAAGCGCGCGGGCACGGCGCTGAATGCATGGCTGCTACCCGATATGACCCTGATTTTCGCCAACCTGCCCCCGGTGGAGCAGCAGATGGTCGAGCAAAACGCAGGCCATCATTGCCTCACCAACGGGAACGGCGCGAATGCCGACACAAGGATCATGGCGGCCCTTGGTGATGATCTCGGTGTCTTCGCCGCTTTTGGTGATCGTCTTGCGCGTGGTCAGGATGCTTGAGGTCGGTTTGACGGCAAAACGCACCACAACATCCTGCCCGGTGCTGATACCGCCCAGAATCCCGCCGGAATGGTTCGATGAATACTCTGGGCCATCCGGTCCCATCGAAATTTCATCGGCGTTCAATTCACCGGTCAGCATGGCGGCGGACATACCCTCGCCAATCTCGACACCTTTGACGGCGTTGATGCTCATCATCGCGGCGGCCAGATCCGTGTCCAGCTTGGCATAGATCGGCGCACCCAGACCTGCGGGGACCCCACGCGCGACGACTTCGATCACCGCGCCTACGGAACTGCCCGACTTGCGCAGCCCATCTAGGTAGTTTGCCCACTCATCCGCCGCCTGCGCATCGGGCGTCCAGAAGGGGTTGGCGTCGATCTGATCCCAGTCGAACCGGGAGCGGTCGATTTCATGCGCGCCCATACGCGTCATGTAACCTTTGATGTCGATCCCCGGTGCGATGGCATTGATCGCCTCGCGCGCCAGCCCACCGGCGGCTACACGCGCTGCTGTTTCGCGCGCCGAGGACCTGCCGCCACCACGATAATCACGCACGCCGTATTTCTGGAAATAGGTGATATCCGCATGGCCGGGGCGGAATTTATCCTTGATATCGCCGTAATCTTTGGAGCGTTGATCCGTGTTCTCGATCATCAGTTGAACCGGCGTGCCGGT
Organism: Roseobacter litoralis Och 149; assembly: GCF_000154785.2. Classification (NCBI taxonomy): domain Bacteria; kingdom Pseudomonadati; phylum Pseudomonadota; class Alphaproteobacteria; order Rhodobacterales; family Roseobacteraceae; genus Roseobacter; species Roseobacter litoralis. Next base: position 4,095,884 of record NC_015730.1, on the reverse strand, counting down.
CGTCACCCCTTCGAAGGTGCCGGAGAGGATTTTGACCTCATCCGCCTCGCGCCTTTGCGTGGTGTATTTGTTCTGCCCGGGTTTGCGTTTGTCCAGCCAGTGCTGAATTTTGCCCGCGTCAATTGCGACACCGGGCGGGCAGCCATCCACAGTGGCGCCAAGGGCGGGGCCATGGCTTTCACCCCACGTGGTGACACGGAAAAGATGGCCAAATGAATTCATCGACATCGGCGGTGCTCCTTTAGCACAGGTGCTTAGCCGCGCAGACCGAGCGCCTCAAGCCCTTATCGCTTGCCAAGCCCCGCCGCGCGTAATACGTCCCTGCTTACCTCGGGGGGCCAATCCGGCTGAGATGCGCACGCGCGCGGACCCGTAGAACCTGAACCGGTTAGAACCGGCGGAGGGAAGGTTGAGCATATCATCCTCTTTCGCCGTTCGACGCATTTGAAAAGGATAGATCATGCGAAGAACTCTGATAACTGCTGGCATCGTGTTGGCCTCGCAGGCTGCGGCTGAAACGCCCGTGCTTACCGTCTACGCGGGCGATTACTTTACCTCCGAATGGGGGCCCGGCCCGATGATCGAAACCGGGTTTGAAGAGATTTGCGGGTGCGATCTGCAGTTTTCGACCGGTGATCTTGTGCCGCGTTTGCTGTTGGAAGGCGCGCGAACCAAGGCTGATGTCGTGATGGGTCTGACGTCGGATGTCACATCCAAAGCACGTGCGACCGGCTTGTTTGCACCGCACGGGCAAGACAACGGGGCGCTGACACTGCCGGTTGACTGGACGGATGACACCTTCTTGCCATTCAACTACGGGCATGCGGCCTTCGTTTACAATACAGCGACAGTTGCCAACCCGCCCGCGAGTTTCGAGGCCATGCTGGACATGCCCGATGATGTAAAAATCGTCATTCAGGACCCGCGCACGTCTTTGTCGGGTCTGGCGCTGGTGCTTTGGGTGCAATCTGTCTTTGGCGATGACGCAGGCGCGGCCTGGGAAAAGCTCGCGCCGAACATCCTGACCGTGACCAAGGACTGGTCGGCCAGCTACGGCATGTTTACCGATGGCGAAGCAGACATGGTACTGAGTTATACCACCTCACCCGCCTACCACATGTTTGCCGAGGATGATTTCACCAGACAGGCCGCGATTTTCCCCGAGGGCCACTATTTTATGGTCGAAACCGTCGGCAAGATCGCAGCGACGGATCAGCCTGAACTGGCCGATGCCTTCATGGCCTATGTGATGAGCCAGAGCTTTCAATCCTCGATCCCCGCGGCCAACTGGTCGTTGCCATCTGCGTTGCCGCAGGATCAATGGCCCGAAGGCTGGGCGCAATTGCCGCTGCCGGACAAGGTGCTGTTTTACTCCGAAGCCGATGCAACCGCGCTTCAGGCAGAAGCCATTGAGACATGGCGCGCAGCGCTCAGCCAATAAGCGGACGTGCGGGGATCGTTGCGGGCACCTTGGTGGTCGCGGCGGTCCTGTTGGCGTTTCTTGGCATCGGTTTGCGGGCCGAGGCCAGCGCGGGCTTTGGGGCTGCGGAATGGCAAGCCATCCGCTTTACTGTTGTGCAGTCCGTCCTGTCCGCGTCGATATCCGTGGTGCTGGCCATTCCGCTGGCCCGTGCGCTGGCGCGGCGTGACCTGCCGGGACGTCAGATGCTGATCACCTTGCTGGGTGCGCCTTTTATCCTGCCGGTCATCGTCGCGGTTCTGGGTCTGCTGGCCGTATTTGGTCGCAATGGGTGGGTCAATGCCGCCTTTGGCACCTTGGGTTTGCCGCCGGTGTCGATCTATGGCTTACACGGTGTGGTATTGGCCCATGTGTTCTTCAACCTGCCCTTGGCCACACGCCTGTTGCTGCAAGGCTGGCAGAGCATCCCGGCAGAGCGGTTTCGCCTTGCCGCGCAACTGAACCTGTCGCCATGGGTTATCTTTCGCACCATTGAGGTGCCGCTGCTGATCCGTATTCTGCCCGGTGCGGCCGCCTTGATCTTTGTGATTTGTCTGACGAGCTTTGCGGTTGCTCTGACACTGGGGGGCGGTCCGCGCGCGACGACAATCGAACTGGCCATCTATCAGGCGTTCCGCTTTGATTTCGATCTGTCAAAGGCGGCTTTGCTGTCGGTGATCCAGCTTGTTCTGGCGGGCGGCGCTGCCGTGCTGGCGCTTTGGATCATCCCGCAGATTTCACTGACCGGTGGGATGGACCGGCCGGTGCAACGATGGGACGGGCGCGGCGGTCTGCAACGGTTCGGGGACGGCGTCGCGATCCTGCTCGGTGCTGGGTTTTTGTTGCTGCCGCTGTTCTCGGTGGCGGTGTCAGGGCTGATCGGCCTGCCAGAGGTGCCCGCCTCGGTGTGGCGCGCGGCGCTGACCTCGCTCTGGGTGGCGGGTATCAGTGTATGCGTTTTGCTGGCCGTTGCGCTGCCTCTTGCCGGCTGGATCGCCATCCATGCGCGGGGCAGTGTTGAGGCTATCGGCCTTTTGGGACTGTCTGCATCGCCTTTGATGATCGGCACCGGGTGGTTCATCCTGATCAACCCGATTGCTGATCCTGTCAGCCTGTCGCTTTTGGTAACGGCAGTGGTCAACACGCTGATGGCGCTGCCCTTTGCGCTGCGCATCATGGTGCCGGGAATTCGCGAGGCGCTACAGTCGCATGGGCGGCTGTGCATGACCCTGAACATGACCGGGTGGACCACCTGGCGCTGGGTGATCCTGCCGCGTGCGCTGCCGCAGATCGGGTTCGCCGCTGGGCTGACGGGCGCACTGTCGATTGGTGACCTTGGCGTCATCGCACTGTTCTCGGACCCGGATCGCACAACGCTGCCCTTGCAGATGTATCGCCTGATGGGGGCCTATAAGACCGAAGCGGCGGCGGGTGCTGCGCTGATATTGCTGGCCATGGCACTTGGCATTTTCTGGAGCTTTGACAGGGGGGCGCGCTGGTATGCTCGTACTTGACAACGTATCAATCGCCCAAGGCAGCTTTGCGTTGGACGCGGATTTCACGGTGCAACAGGGGCGCAAAGTTGCTGTAATCGGGCCCTCTGGTGCGGGAAAGTCAACGATACTGGGCGCGATCAGTGGCTTTATCCCGCTTGCCCGGGGGCGTATCCATCTGGCGGACAAGGACGTCAGCGACGCGGCACCCGGTGATCGGCCCATCGCGATGCTGTTTCAGGACAACAACCTGTTCCCACACCTGAGTGTTGCGCAAAACGTCAGCCTTGGCCTGCGCCCCAACCTCAAGCTCAGCGCGGATGACAAGGCCCATGTTGCTGCCGCCATAAGTCGGGTTGGCCTCGCGGGGTTTGAGGCGCGCCTGCCGGGGGCCTTGTCAGGCGGTCAGCAAAGCCGCGCGGCACTGGCGCGCGTTCTCGTGCAGAATAAGCCGCTTGTGCTGTTGGATGAACCCTTTGCCGCGCTTGGTCCTGCCTTGCGACATGAGATGCTTGATCTGGTCGCAGAGCTGGCAACCGAAACGGGGGCGACGCTGCTCATGGTGACACATGCGCCGGAAGACGTCGCGCGGATTGCAGATGACGTGATCTTTGTCGAAGGCGGGGGCGCGCATGCGCCTGCACCTGCGGCGGATCTGATGAACAACCCGCCGCCTGCATTGCGCGCCTACCTCGGTTAGAGCGTCATGCGAAAAACCCGGATCATCCAGTGCTGCGTGAAATCAGAGATTTCAACGCGTCAGTTGATATGTGATGTTCCCGGTATTTCGTCAGACGCCTCATGCGGCGCTGCGCGCGCTGAGCGACTGGCGGGTTTTGAGGATACCCAAGGCCGCCTGCGCCGCTTCGCGCCCCTTGGTGGCGAAATGACTGCGGTAGATTTCGTTGTGATGATCGGTTTCCTGATAATGATGCGGTGTCAGGGATACGGATAACACCGGCACACCTGTGTCCAGCCCCGCGCGCATCAGACCATCCACGACCGTCTGGGCCACGAAATCATGTCTATATATACCCCCATCCACGACAAATGCGGCGCAGACCACGGCATCATATCGCCCGGTGCCTGCAAGATCACGCGCCATCAAGGGCATTTCAAAAGCGCCGGGCACGTCGAAAACATCGACCTGTGCCGCGGGAATTATCTCGGTAAAGCCATCCAAGGCCCGGTCGACAATATCGGCATGCCATTGTGCTTTGACAAAGGCGAAGCGGGTGTGTGTCATAGTGATCTCCTTTTTTGCGGTCGACACGTCCACCCAAGGCGATCACGCCCGCGAAAAGGCACAGGCGTGCCTTCTTGCGGTCGCATTCTCTTTCATCCGGACTATGACCGTCGGCTCTGGCATCTCACCAGATCTGCTGACACCTTTCAGTTCGGGAAAGGCCGCTCGCGGGCTCGTAAGGTCAGGCCCCACATACCGCCGGTGGGGAATTTCACCCCGCCCTGAGAATACGCCAAGGTTGCCAATAGTTTCAAAAATCTGCAAGACCAAATACGACACACTACAAAGGCAAAACGATGCACCCGAACCCGGCTTTTCACACGCGACAAGAGATCGAAAACCTTGCCTTCGCGCGTGAACGAGGCTTCGGCGTGCTTGCGGTGAATGGTGAAAATGGCCCGCTTTTGTCTCATATCCCGTTTCTGGTGGATGACGACGGCAAAACGGTCTGGCTGCATCTTGTACGCTCCAACCCGATTGTGCGCGCGCTGACAGAAAACCGCGCGGCCAGAATCGCGGTGTCTGGCCCTGACAGTTACATTTCGCCCGATTGGTATGGTGTGATCGATCAGGTGCCCACATGGAATTACGTGGCTGTGCATCTCACCGGAGAGCTTGAGTTGCGCCCGCAGGACGAGTTGCACGGCATTCTGGATCGGCAATCGGCGCATTTCGAGGATCGACTTGTCCCCAAACAACCATGGACGACAGATAAGATGTCGGATGGCGTGATGACACGCATGATGCGCGCGATTGTGCCCTGCCGGATGGTTCTGACGTCGGTTGAGGGGACTTGGAAACTTAATCAGAACAAAGCGCCCGAAGTACGACAGAGTGCTGCGGATCATGTTGACGCCTATGGTCAGGGCACCGAGTTGAAACTGTTGTCGGCACTGATGCGCGCGGTGGATGGACAGAGCTAGCGGCTCTGATACCATCGTTATATATAGTGAGGGCCATCCTATGAAACTCTACCATTCGCCAGCGTCACCTTTCGTGCGCAAAGTCACCGTTTTGCTGCATGAGCTTGGTCAGACCGATGCTGTGACGCTGAAAACGGTCACGACGACAGCGCTTGCGTCGGATGAGGCGCTCAAGACGGCCAATCCGCTGGCGCGTTTGCCTGCCCTTGAACGCGACGACGGCATTACCCTCTATGACAGCCGCGTGATAACGGCCTATCTCAATCATTTGTTCAACGGCGCATTTTATCCGCAGAACTCGTCGCGCTGGGAAACACTGACCTTGGAAGCGACAGGGGACGGTATCATGGATTCAGGTGTATCCATGGTTTACGAATTGCGCCTGCGGGATGCCGAACGGGTCTCGCAAGCGTGGATCGACGCGCAGTGGGCAAAAATCGAGCGCACGCTTTTTGCCCTGAACACACGTTGGATCAGCCATTTGTCAGGCCCTTTGACGATGGGGCATATTTCGGTGGCTTGTGCCTTGTCCTACCTCGATTTCCGACATGATGCGCGCAACTGGCGAGAGGGAAACGAAGCGTTGGCGAAATGGCACGCGGGTTTTGATTCGCGCCCCTCAATGCGTGCGACTCACCCGCCAGCGGCATGAACCTTTCCCAACCGTTTAAAAAAACAGCCCGAATCCGTGTTTTTGTCAAAAACATTAGGGGACTGCGACGGTTTGCGCGTTTAAGGTCACTGGACTGAACCAAACCACGGCGCTACATAGCCCAACAAGCAAATGTCGTGTTCTACGCGGCCAAATCGCTATTGGCCGTATAACCGGCCCCTAAGAGGAGTAAACCTGTGTCGCATGCAGAAGACCACGAAGGCACCCGGCGGGATTTCCTTTACTACGCCACGGCAGGTGCCGGTGCAGTAACCGCAGGGGCCGCAATTTGGCCTTTGGTCAATCAAATGAACCCGACAGCCGACGTTTTGGCCTTGTCATCCATCCGGGTTGACGTGAGCGGGATCGAGCCCGGCACGCAGTTGACCGTGAAATGGTTGGGCAAGCCCGTATTCGTCCGTCGCCGGACCCAAGAGGAAATCGACGCCGCGCGCGCCGTTGATCTTGCCGATTTGCCGGACCAATTGGCTGAAAACGCAAACATCGCCCCTGATGCGGATGCATCCGATGAGAACCGTTCACTGGATGAAAGCGGTGAGTGGCTGGTGATGATGGGCGTATGCACGCACTTCGGCTGCGTACCGCTCGGCGATGCGGGTGATTATGACGGGTGGTTCTGCCCCTGCCATGGTTCACACTACGACACCTCCGGCCGCATTCGCAAAGGTCCAGCACCAACAAACCTGCCGGTACCAACAGCAGTATTCGTGGATGATACCACGATCCAACTCGGGTAAGGGAGAAAACGAATGGGTGGAATTCCTCACGATCACTACGAGCCAAAGGCAGCCTGGGAGAAAAGTCTCGCCAAGCGACTGCCGATTGTTGGCTTGATGTACGACACACTTATGATCCCGACACCGAAGAACCTGAACTGGATGTGGATTTGGGGTATCGTCCTCACATTCGTACTGGTTTTGCAGATCGTCACGGGCATCGTCCTCGCAATGCACTACACGCCGCATGTGGACCACGCCTTCGCATCGGTTGAGCACATCATGCGCAACGTGAATGGCGGCTATATGCTGCGATACATGCACCAAAACGGCGCGTCGCTCTTCTTTGTGGCGGTCTATGCGCACATCCTGCGCGGGCTTTACTACGGCTCTTACAAGGCACCACGCGAGATTACATGGATCATCGGCATGCTGATTTACGTGCTTATGATGGGCACGGCCTTTATGGGCTACGTTCTGCCATGGGGTCAGATGTCCTTCTGGGGTGCGACCGTTATCACCGGCCTGTTCGGCGCGGTTCCTTTCGTTGGTGAAGCGCTGCAAACTTGGCTGCTGGGTGGACCAGCGGTGGACAATGCAACCTTGAACCGCTTCTTCTCTCTGCACTATCTGCTGCCCTTCGTTATTCTGGGGCTGGTTGTGGTGCACATTTGGGCCTTCCACACCACGGGCAACAACAACCCGACAGGCGTGGAAGTGCGTCGGACGTCCAAGGAAGAAGCAGAAAAAGACACGCTGCCATTCTGGCCCTACTTCGTCATGAAGGACCTCTTTGCGCTGGCGGTTATCCTTGCGGTGTACTTCGCAATCGTAGGCTTTATGCCAAACTACCTTGGCCACCCGGACAACTACATTGAAGCCAACGCGCTTGCGACGCCTGCACACATCGTGCCCGAATGGTACTTCCTGCCGTTCTACGCCATTTTGCGTGCGTTCGATGATACTGTCTGGGCAGTGCAACTGGCATCCTTCATCACCGGTGGTATCGTCGATGCCAAGTTCTTCGGTGTGCTTGCGATGTTCGGTGCGATCGTCGTGATGGCGCTGGCCCCTTGGCTGGACACATCATCTGTTCGCTCCGCACGCTACCGTCCCATGCTGAAGTGGTGGTTCTGGGTGTTCGTCGTGAACTTCTTTGTGCTGATGTGGGTTGGCGCAATGCCTGCCGAAGGTATCTACCCGGTCATTGCCTTGATTGGGTCCGCCTACTGGTTCGCGTATTTCCTGATCATCCTGCCGTTGCTGGGTGTGATCGAAAAGCCGCTGGCACGGCCAGAAACCATCGAAGCCGACGTCGCCGCCCAAAAAGCTGCCGCAAATGGTGGATCGCAACCGCTGGCAACACCGGCCGAGTAAAGGAACAAAAGAAAATGTTCAGAAGACTTATACTGAGTGCTGTGGCGACCTTTGGGTTTGCCACGGCGAGTCTGGCGGCTGGCGCCTATGACACGCATATCGAAGACTTCGACTTTTCGTTCGAAGGGCCTTTCGGAACTTTCGATCAAAACCAGCTGCAGCGGGGCCTTCAGGTTTATACCGAAGTCTGTGCCGCATGCCATGGATTGAAGTTCGTTGCGATCCGCTCGCTGTCCGAAGAGGGTGGCCCAGCGATGCCGGAAGATCAGGTCCGGGCCTATGCTGAGAACTTCGAAGTCTACGACGAAGAAATCGAAGATTTCCGTCCTGCTAAGCCGGCAGATCACTTTCCGGAATCCGGTTTGGAGAATGCGCCTGACTTGAGCCTGATGGCCAAAGCGCGTGCGGGTTTCCACGGGCCTTATGGCTTGGGGATCAACCAGTTCTTCAAGGGTATTGGTGGTCCTGAGTACATCGCGTCGCTCCTGACAGGCTATACAGGCGAAGAGAAAGAAGAAGCAGGCATCGTATTGTATGAGAACACGGCCTTCCCCGGCGGCTGGATCTCAATGGCGCCGCCACTGGATGACGAGCTTGTCGAATTTGCGGACGGCCATGCAAATGACCTGCATCATCTTTCAGAAGACGTCTCCGCGTTTCTGATGTGGACCGCTGAACCTAAAATGATGGCACGCAAACAGGCCGGTTTTGTCGGCGTGCTTTTCCTGACGATCCTGTCAGTACTGTTGTACCTGACAAACAAACGGATCTGGGCGCCTGTTAAAGGCAAGAAGTCAGCCTGATAAACACTTTCCATTCCTGAAAAGAAACAACCCCCCGAGCACGAGCGGCTTGGGGGGTTGTCTGTCTGCACCTATAAAAAGGCTAATAACAGACCCTGGGGAGAGTAAAAATCAGAGGGGTATCCAAAATTCGTCAGTTTCGCTGGCCTTAGGCCACTCCAAAAACCAACCAGATTCCCCCTCTGGACCGTGAAATAATTTCCCTTGTTACCTTTGAAACACCTGTTGCGAGGCTTTCTACTTTTTACCGGTCACTTCAATACCTAACAAATACCTAACATCTGATTCGAGTTCTGTGATCTTGTTCACACAAGGCTGAATTAGTTTTGTAAAAGGGAAACCCACCGCATTTTTCCCCTCAATTATTTTTGGTGTTTGTCTTGCGTCTCGTTCACGATCGACTGAGTTGCGCGCACCTCACGATCAGTCTCTATCAGCCACGTAATCATGGCTTTGACAGGCGAGGGTTTTTGCGGTGTATTCTGCTTCACAAATGAATTTTCAGGATCGCGTTCCATAATCTGGCTCCTTTGAAATATAGGCCCACGTCGGGGCACTTGCCGCAGGTGAAAATATCCCTGCCAGCTTTCAATATGGTATAAACGCAAGGCGCAGTCTGTGACCCTAATCACATGGATGCATCAAATGTGATGCAGGTCCGCCATGATCTGCAGGGCGTTGCGGTCGATAACTCGTACGCCGCCCCGCGTGGCGTCAATGACCCCCGCTCGCTTCCAAAGAGAGAGCGTTTTGGAAACCGCTTCTCTGGTCGCACCGACGAACTCTGCCAGTTCGGCTTGGGACAAATTCAAAAGCCCGAGATCGTCCGATCCGTCTATCGTAAGGTACAATATTTTACGTGCAAGCCGTGCTGGCATGGGAAGGAACACCTGCTCGTTCAACTGACTGCTCATCCAACGCAGCCGCTCACCCGCCAGCTGGATAAGGTCAATCCCCAGCTCTGGCGACTTGCGAATGGCTGCAAGAATATCGGCGTTCTTAACGCCACGTACACGGCAGGGCTCAAGCGCCGTCACTGTGGCTGTGCGCGTGCCGGGATCAAAAAGTGCAATCTCACCGAAAAGCGCACCGGGGCGCATAACATCCAATGACAGTTTGCGCCCTTCCCGTGATATGATGCTGAACTCAAGGCTGCCGGAGACGATCGCATAAAGCGCATCACCGGTATCGCCTTGTTCGAAAAGCACCTCGCCTTCGCTTAAATCAACTTCCGTCGCGACCGAGTTCAACAGATCGGACAAGTTCTGCGAGGCATGCGCCAAAAATCCTGTTTTTGGCAACTCCGAACTGTCCATTGTACTCCAATCCCCGATTTCTGTGTTTTCAAGTGAAAGAAACTTGTACCAGTCACACTGTTTTATAGCCGTCTAGATTACGCAAAACACACGTTCTGTGTTATCGTATGAAACCGCCGACGCCGATATCAAAGGTCGCGCCAAGGCTGCCAAGAGCATTTCTGACACCTTCGTTGGCTGGACCATACACACGAAAGAGGCTGGGCTCAAATAAAGCAAAAAACCTTTCGGCAAAATGATCCTCGAAATTCTTCAGATGAACCATGACCGCAGCGCAATCCGCATATCGCTCAACAACAGAACACCGACTTCTATCTTCCGAAAGATAGTATTCGTAAATCAATGCACCCGGTTCATTCGCCTTTGTGGCGCTGACTATTTCATCGACGAGTTGCTCGACCGCATCTATGTCGTCATCGCGCACATTCATTTCCAGAATCCACTGGATGTGTTTTGTCATCAAAAATCTCCCTCAGGTAGCGTGAAGGTTAATGGCCAATACGCTATTTTGTCACGGGGTTTTCGCCTGAGATTTGAATTTTTCCGCTATGCCTGCAATGCGGCGCCGACGGTCCCTTCAACGCGCAGCGAGACAATCGTACCTTCGCTTTGAGGTGTCGACACCTGAACCTCGGTGAACTGTTCGGTACGACCCATAACGGGGCTTTCCATTAGAACGCTGTGCGTTTTACCCACCTGAGCGGAGAGATGTCGTTGCACTTGCGCATCACCAGCAGCACGCAACTGCGACGCACGTTCCTTGATGATCTGACCATGCACCGCTGGCATCCGTGCGGCGGGCGTACCGGGGCGTGCGGAGTAGGGAAAAACATGCAGCCAGGTCAGGTCGCATTCCTGTACCAATGCCAGAGAGTTTTCGAACATCGCGTCAGTTTCGGTCGGGAAACCCGCAATGATATCAGCGCCAAAAGTCATATCCGGACGCAACCGCCGCGCATCCTGTGCGAAACGGATGGCGTCATCCCGCAAATGCCGCCGTTTCATCCGTTTCAGGATCATGTCATCACCGTGCTGCAATGACAGGTGCAAATGTGGCATCAACCGCGGTTCGGTGGCAATGGCCAGCATCAGGTTTTCGTCAACTTCGATACTGTCAATTGAGCTGATCCGCAGACGCGGTAAATCCGGTACAAGCCTGAGGATGCGCATCACCAGATCACCAAGTTTTGGCGCAGCCGGTAGATCTGCCCCCCAACTTGTCAGATCCACGCCCGTCAGGACGACTTCGTTGAAGCCTTTGTCCACCAGACGTTTGATCTGATCGATTACAACACCGGCAGCTACCGAACGCGAGTTGCCTCGGCCATAAGGGATGATGCAAAATGTGCAGCGATGGTCGCATCCGTTTTGCACCTGAACATACGCACGGCTGCGGGTGCCAAACCCGTCAATAAGATGACCTGCCGTTTCGGTCACAGACATGATGTCATCGACCTGCACCGCTTCACTTTCGCCTATGAAATCCGCGGCCAGCGCGTTCCATGTGTCGCCCTGCATCTTTTCGGTGTTACCAATGACAGCATCGACTTCGGGCATCGCCGCAAACGTCTGCGGCTCCGTCTGAGCGGCGCAGCCGGTCACGATAAGGCGTGCGGACGGGTTTTCCCGGCGCAGTTTACGTATTGTGCTGCGCGCTTTTCGCACCGCTTCGCCGGTTACCGCACAGGTGTTGACAACCACAGCATCCGAAAGTCCCGACTGCGCGGCGAGCTCTTTCATCGCTTCGGTTTCATAGGCATTCAAACGGCAGCCCAAGGTCGTGAACTTTGGGGCGCTCATGCAAGGTTGGCCAGATAAGACGGCGTAAGCGTACCGGAAAACACGTGCTGCGTCGGGCCGGTCATCCAAACGCCATCGTCGCGCCAGTCAATCTCCAAGCGACCGCCATCCAGATCAATCTGAACCTTGCGCCCGGTCAACCCGCGCCGGGCGGCAGCGACTGCCACGGCGCAACTGGAAGACCCCGACGCCAGCGTTATCCCCACACCACGTTCCCAAACCCGCATGCGTATCTGGTCAGGCCCTGTAATCGAGGCAAACTGTACATTTGTCCGCTGTGGGAACAGTTCATGGTGTTCGAATTCGGCACCAAGCTTTGCAACGTCTATCTGCATGGCGTCATCCACAAAGAAGGTGCAATGCGGATTGCCCATACCAGTCGCAGTTGGAGCGCCCTTCATCGGGAGCTCAAGCGTGTCCATCTCGCGCGCGAGAGGCACCTCGGCCCAATCAAGCTGCGGCGCACCCATATTGACCGAGGTCTGACCATTTGCCGCACGGCACGCGGCCAGCACGCCCCGGTCCGTGGATAAGGTAACATCCGAAGCCCCAGTCTGCGCCATGATATAATCGGCAATGCAGCGCGTCGCATTCCCACAGGCCGACGAAACAGAGCCATCCGCATTGAAGAACGCGAGGTGCACCCCGGTTTTTGTGTTTGTTATCAAGGCAAGTTGGTCAAATCCAACGCCGGTATGTCGGTTGGCCAGAGCTTGCGCAAACAGCGGCGTAACTCCGATCGACCGTACACGCGCATCCAAAACGACAAAGTCGTTCCCCAGCCCGTGCATCTTCATGAAGGGCAAACCGCTATCGTCTTTCTGGTACATTGCGGCGATATAAGCCGATGCGTCCGAACTATCCAGTGGAACCTTTGGAAAACACTGATTTAAGGGCTTGACCCGCTCGCCCCACCTTTCTAAGTACACCGCTTAGTGGGCCGTTAGCTCAGTTGGTAGAGCAACTGACTTTTAATCAGTGGGTCGCAGGTTCGAACCCTGCACGGCTCACCACTGAATCACATGTGTCGAATGACAGTAAGTAGTGAACTTCGACACAGTCTTTGAAATTATCGACACTCACATATGAAATTTTGCCGTTTTTGGCCCGTTTGACGGTCAAGCAGCCAGCTTGGTACGAAAAAAAGAACCAGAAGGTTATGCTTTGCAGGATATTCATCTGCAGCGAAAAACACCAAGGGCGAGAAGCGGAAGTTCGCTGCAGCTGCGCAGACAAAGTATCGGCTTGGCAAAAGCGGCCGCTCAAGGAACCAATCACCAAGGTGCTATCGCTGCGGTCTGAATCAATTGCATCAATGCGCAGAAACCGGACTTTGCAAAGTCTTGTTGCTGAACCGCGCTGGCAATCCACCATTGCTCACGCCAACAGACTCTGAACCAGTTACTCTGACATACTCACTACCAAGTGAAATCGGAGCATGTTCTGCGACTTCAGAACCGCCAACCTTTACCTTACCACCCACTTATTTTTTCCTTTTAATGATTTTTTCCAAGTATTTTATAGTGGCCACACCCGAGATGATCATCCAAGCCAACCAAACCCATAAGAAAATGGTAACAATCGAATCTGCGTGATCTGGGAAGACTGATATGAGCCAAGGTACAAGTATTGAAAGTGAAAAATGAGACGCCAGAACCAAGATGCCCGTGATTATTGGCCTCTTTTCGTAAGCGTCATCTAAATCGTGAAATTTCATGATTTGAATTGAACCTGATGTTTCATGCCGGCCTTACCCCATAATTCCCCCCCCAGCTGCTTCATCCCGATCCTCCGACAGAACCAACCAGCGCGCGCTGGCTCGACCAACACGTTTCTATCTGAAAGCGTCTTATGACCAACATTGCCAAACAACCGGCCTTAATGATGCAGTGCAACGAGAATATTAGCGCAACAATGAAAATTCTAAAGTTGCGCTCTCTCGCAGCGAAGCTACAACTATGCTTTACGAGGATGTCTTCTTCGGGCTGAGGGTGTGTGAAAACTCTGGATGTTGTATGCTTCTCGTCAAGAATAGGAGGCGTGCATGTCGGGATATATCGAAGGTGCAGATCGAAGTCAGATGACGCTTTTTCCGGACCGGCTGGAAGACTGGATCGACGAGGACAATGCGGTTCGCGTGATTGACCTCTTTGTGGAGGAGATCGACCTTGAGGCGATCGGTTTCCTGTGGACGGCGCCGGCGCGGACAGGGCGGCCCGGCTATTACCCATCTGTCCTGCTTAAGCTGTTTATCTACGGCTATCTGAACCGCGTGCCCTCCAGCCGCGCGCTGGAGCGGGAGGCTGGTCGCAATGTTGAGGTGATGTGGCTGACGCGGCGATTGGTCCCGGACCACAAGACACTCGCTGATTTTCGCCGCGATAACGGTCCCGCCATTCGGCGAACTTGTGCACAGTTCGTCGAACTCTGTCGCCGGATCGGGGTGCTGAAGGGGGATTGTGTTGCCATCGACGGCTCCAAATTCAAGGCGGACAATAATCGAGACAAGAACTTTACCAAGGGCAAGATCGCGAGCCGCACCACCCATCTGATTGCGAGTATCGAGCGCTACCTCGATGAAATGGTCCGGATCGACCGTCAGGAAGAGGGTGAGGTCCGGGCCGAGAAGGTCGCCAATCTGGCACAACGCTGCGCGCGTATCCGGCAGGAGATCGAACGCTTGGTGGACATCGGCCAGGCGCTCAGGGAAAGCCCGGACAGTCAGATATCCCTGACGGATCCGGATGCCCGCTCCATGGCCACCAGCGCCAAGGGCAGCGGTTTTGTTGGCTACAACGCCCAGTCCGCGGTGGATACCGAGACCCATCTGATTGTCACACATGACGTGATCAATGCCGGGCACGACATCAATGCCGGGCACGACCGTGAACAACTGTCGCCGATAGCCAAGGCGGCAAAGGCCGCTCTCAGACGTGACGAAATGAGCGCGGTGGCTCCCTCTCGGGATATTGCTTCGCAATACCCTGCCGGGCAGTGGACAAGGGCTACTTCAGCGGCCGCGAAATCCTGGCCTGTCACGAGGATGGCATCACCCCGACCCTCCCCCGGCCCGAGACTTCGGGCAATCGCAAGAAGGGCATGTATGTGAAGGCCGACTTTGCCTATGACGCGGATGCGGATCTTTACCGATGCCCGGCAGGTGAGACGCTGACTTACCGCTATACGACCGAAGAAGGCGGCTTGATCGTGCGACGCTACTGGACCAACGTCTGTCAGACCTGCCCGGTCAAGGCGCGCTGCACCACCGGAAAAGAGCGCCGGATCACACGTTGGGAACACGAACATCTGGTCGACGAGATGCGCGACCGCATGAGCAGCGAACCCACATTGATGAAACTGCGTCGCTCAACGGTCGAGCACCCATTCGGCACGATCAAAGCGTGGATGGGGGCGGCGCACTTCCGGATGCGCACGCTCAAGAATGTCCGCACCGAGATGGCATTCCATGTCCTCGCCTACAACATCAAGCGCATGATTAACCTAATCGGTGTACGTGGGCTTCTGGCCGCCATTCCGGCCTGATGGGCGGCGCTCAGCTCAAATCGTATCGCAGCAAACGTCACAAGTGCGCAGATTCAGCCCTCTCCGGAGCAAAAGGCGCAAAAGTGGCCCAAAATCAGGATACCTCCACAAAATCGGTTGAAACGTCCTCATCGTCGAGAAACCAAGCGAGTTTCCACACACCCTCAGCCGGGAGCGGTCATTGTGCCGCGTTTATTTCACCGCCCCGGCTGCCATGCCCTTGATAATGCATTTCTCCAGAAACACAGCGACGATTATCAACGGAAAGATCGCAGCGGTCGACAGGGCGGCCATGGACCACCAGTTGATGCCTTGCGATCCGGTCTGAGAGGCCACCATCACCGGCAGCGTCGTTGAGTTCGTGGCCGTCAGAAGGGCGGCAAAGAAATATTCGTTCCAGCACAGCACGAGGCTGAGGATAAAGGCGGCGACCATGCCGGGCAGGGCGATGGGCAGGACGATCTGCATGAACGCGCCCCAGATGCCAAGCCCGTCGACCAATGCTGCTTCTTCCAGTTCCACGGGGATGCCCTGAAACTGGTCGCGCATGATCCAGATGACAATCGGCAGTCAATCTGCAGGGGCGATATACTTGCTGTCCCGTCTTTCCTGCATGGCGGCCTTGGCGTTCAGGCTTTCAAGCGAGATCGTGTCTAAAATCGTGAGGGTATTTGTGATATCGAAGGTCATATGACAGTCTTTTTGCGGGCCGGCTCATTTGTGATAGCCGACGCTGATCTGCGCCATATTGGCGATGAAATTGAAGGCGACGATTTGATAGTTCATGAATTCGAGGCCCAAGCGCTCTGAAAGGTTGCGGTGCATCTTGTTGGGGTTAGACAGAGCGTCGGCCAACCTTGTCGAGGGTGGTATTCAAACCATCGACAGACTTGAGAATGCGTGGATGGCCTACAAGGTAGGCCGCCAGCAACACTGACACGACCACGGTGATTACAAACGGCAAAGTCGTTCGCTGGATTGAACAGTTCACGGCAATGGTGAGGGAACCGAAGAAATAGCTGACCTCGATCTTGGTGATTTGCTCAGAGAGCAGGGTAAAAGAGTGCCAGGATCGCACAGGGGCCAAAGCCTGTCGCCAACCAGAACTCTACCGGGCCGAGGATTGTGAGAACGCAGAAGGCAAAGATGTTGAACAGCGCTGCTGTCATCACCAATTACTTGTCGCGGTAGCGTTGATACAAAAGTCCGAAAATGAGGCAGGTCATCGCAGTGCTGTTGAGGGTAAAGCGTGCGATGATACCGCTTGCAATCAGACGTTCCAGCATAGTCCCAACCGTTCTGTTCATACCATCGGGATGGTCGGCGTTCTTTGCAAAACTGGCGGCACTCTGTGGAGTGGTTCTGCATCTGTGATGCAATGCGTGTCACGGTTTAATGCGCAATGTAGACAGCGGTGGCTTGGTCAGTGGTGAGAGTGTTGCTCTGAGCAGCGCGACGACGCATGGCATTCCCTTTGGATCCGCTTTCGTGTTCATCTGGCGTTCATTTAGTATTAGAGCGCGCTTCATGTGCCGGTGCGACCCTCATCCGCTTGAGACCACGGGAGCAGACCAGTGGTGCGGCATATGTTTGGGAATCGGATTAGATGCTGGACAGTTTATTGGCACCGAGATGCATGGTGAAAAATCTCATGGCGCAGCTGGGCGCATGGATTGGTGGCGCCTGTGCGGTTCTCGTAATCTGTGCCTTTTTGACACCCGCCCTCGCGCAATCCGCCAGCTTTCGCACCGTAGATACCAATTCGGACCGGGTGCTGAGCCGTGACGAACTTATCAGTGCGTTTGGGGTCCGTGGTGCCGAGCAGCTCCTTGCGCAGTCCGATCGCAATGGTGACGGCAAGCTGACAATCTTCGAGTTGCGACAGGGGAGCAGAAGTAGGGGAGATACAGGCGGCACCGGCAGGAACGATCGGGACGATGGGGACGAAAACGACGACGATGATGGGGACCGTGATGACAACAGCAGCGACCGGGATGGAGGCGGTGACGGCGATGGAGGCGGTGACGGCGATGGAGGCGGCGATGGCGATGGAGGCGGCGATGGGGATGGTGACGATGACTGATTTGCCCACCAATCGCCCCGTTCATCTCCCGTTCACCAGATTTAAGAGCAATGGTTCATCGGACTGCCGGAAAGCTTTCAGCACCAGACGTCAGACAGGAGGCATAACACATGCTTCATAACGGAGACGACCAATGACCCAAATGAAATCACTTTCCCCCGCCCTGTGAACAAACGCAAAATGGGCCTTTACCACCCGCCGCGTCACTCGCACCGATGTGCGCGGCCTGTCCACGAACTTTGCCACGGCCAAAGCCGGTGATCTGATCCTTTGCGAAATCGCAGAGCTCGGACAGCACAAGAAAATTCAGCTTGCCGAGCGCCGCGTGTCAGTCAGCTATCCGGGCGATCTTGTGGTTCTGTGTCTGGGTGATCGCTACGCGCCGGATCAGTTTCTGGCATCTGCCATCATCGACGACGATCTGATCGACCTTGTCGCAGGTGGTGGTGTCGCAGGACGCGTTGATGTCGCGCATATCCAGATGGATGAGCCAACCCGCCTGAAGCCACTGGGCCTATTGACCGATGCGCGGGGTCAGGTGATGAACATCGCTTCATACGCCTTGCCCTCTACAGCCCCGAACAATGACGTAACGGTCATCGGTGTCTTTGGTGCCTCGATGAACTCGGGCAAGACGACGGCAGCATCCAGCCTTGCGCATGGCCTCATGAAATCGGGCTACACCGTGGCCGGGGTCAAAGCGACCGGAACGGGTGCTTTTGGTGATTTCAACAGCTTTGAGGACGGCGGCGCTCCCGCGCTTGATTTCACGGATGTCGGCATGCCCACCACCTACCGGATGCCGATGCACAGGATTGAAAAGGGGTTCGATACGCTGATCGCTACTGCTGCGGCACGCGGTGCTGAGGTTGTGGTGGTCGAGATCGCGGATGGGGTGTTTCAGCAGGAAACCCGCGCCATCCTCAAATCGTCCAGAATTCGCGACCGGCTGGACGGGATCCTCTTTGCGGCGCCCGATGCGCTCAGCGCTCTGGGGGGCGAAACGGTCCTGAACAAGATGAACCTTGGCGCATTCGCAATCAGCGGCATGGTCAGCTGTTCACCGCTCGCCGCTTCTGAGGCCGCAGCGGTCACAGGCCTGCCGATCCTGACCCGCGAGGACCTCTGGTCCCCTGACACGATTGCGCCGCACGTCGCCCCCCTCATGCGCGGTGCGTCGCAGACTGTGGCCGCATGACACTTCTTCCCCCAGTAGCCACAAGGGATCGCGTCTTTGACGCGGTCCTCGTCGTGTCATGCGGGATCGTGCAGGCCGCAGCGCTTGCCGTTGCCGCCTTTGCCACCCGCGATGCCTTTGCAGCACTGCACGGTGGTGTCCCGCTCGCATCCACAACGATGCTGGAGCTGGCGCTGGCCGGTGCGCTGACAGCGCTGTGCCTGTTCATCTCCGGGTGCCGGGCCGAACGGCTTGGGCAAAGCTACGCCATTGACCTGCGCCGCACGCTTTACGCCAAGATCGCGCAGATGCCCAAAGCGCGGCACGAGGAACGCCGTGTCGGTGCCCTGTCATTGCGGTTTGTAGGTGATCTGTCTGCCGCGCGGCTGTGGTTCGGGCGTGGGCTTCCCGAAGTATTGTCGGCCTGCGTGGTGCTGCCGGGTGCTGTCGGTATCCTTTATGCGCTGAGCCCGGTTCTGGCGACACGCGGTCTGGTGCCGCTTGCAATCGCGCTGGTGGTGATGGCTGTTGCCGCGTGGCATCTTGAACGACGCCACCGCCGTTTGCGTCAACGCCGTGCCGGGATCGCAATTTCCATGATCGAACGCATTGCCATTGCGCCGGAACTGGACGTGATGGGACGCACCGGCACTGAACTGCGTCGTCTGGACGCGCAAGGCGTACGACTGCGCGATGACGCCGTTGCCAGACGTGGCCGCACGGTCGGGCTGCAGTCGCTCTTGCAAGCTGGCACGGCGGCGTCCGGTCTGACGATGCTGTGGTTGGCCAGCATGGCTGGGATTGCCCCCGCGACAGTTGCCGCCAGCCTTTCGGTTCTGGCGCTGGTCGCCCTGCCGCTGCAACATCTGGGCGCAGCCTGGGATCAATATTGCGCCTGGCGCGTGGCGCGGGGAAAAGCGCAAAACCTGCTGCGGGAACCGGCGGTGCGCAGATATTTAAAGACCTCAAAGGCAGCGGTTTCGGTAAAGGCCGTTGGACGTCTGGGCGATACGCCGGTCGCTTTCGAGGTTGCGGGCGGAGAGACGTCTCATCTCACAGGTTCCACCAGCCGTCACCTCGCGCGTGCCATTGCAGGGCTGGATACGTTCGATACCCTTGACTTGCGCTTTGATGGTAAAGCGCAACATCCCTGCGTGTCGTACATCGGTGACGATCACGTCGGATTGCAGGGCAGTCTGCGCCGCTCAGTCACATTGATGAACCGAAAACGACCCACGGACGAGCGTATCGCAGAGGTCCTGAGGGGCTTTGGGCTTGGGGGGCTTCTCGCCTCGGGCGGGTTGGATCAGCGCCTGTCGGAAAATGGAAACGGGCTTAGTGCGGCGCAAACGCTCCGGCTTGATCTGGCACGCGCGGTTCTGGGCAAGGCCGACGTGATTGTGATCGCATCGCTGCGCTGGTCTGTCGAGCCAGAAGCACGTGCGTTGCAAGAGGTCCTGCAGGAATATAGTTCTGCAACGCTGGTGTTAGCAGAACCTTCAGATACATCGTCTAAGACGTCGACCCCAAAGGTAATCTGACATGCGTTCCACCACTCTTTTTGGCATTTATGCGGTCGTTGTCATCGGCCTGATCGGTGGACTGGCCGGGCTGACCCTGTACAACCTCGAAAAATCGCGGTGGTGGGACGCGCGCACGCAATTGGCGCAGGAATCCTATGGGCTCCACCTGAAGCTGGAAACGAAACTCTACCGTCTGTTCAAGCAACATAGCGGGTCTCTGCTGCTCGGGCGCAGCGAGGGAGGCGCTGCGGAACGCGAACTGCGCGCCAGGATTGATCAGACACTGTTGGACATTCGCCGGACGATCGAGCGCGAGATCGAGATGGTTGGTGAAGAGGAGCTTGAGGAGCTTGAACTGCTCGCTGAGATAGAAGCCGACATTCGTTCCCTGAATGCCACGGTTGCGGCCATGACGAGCACCAAAGATCCGCTGGAGTCCTTTGTGCAGGCAGAGCGCCTTGCCGCGCTCATGGACGGTGGCATTGACGTGGAACTGGACCGCAAGATTGCTGCCGCACTTGAAGAGGAAATTGAAGAAACCGAAGAAGTTCTGGCCGATGCTGTCGCATTTCGAGCGCGAAATGAAAAGCTGGTCTATGTGTTGGTGGCACTGGCGGTAGGAACGTTGATCGTTGCTTTGTTCTCCTTCAACGGACAAATCCGGCAACCTATCGTCCGCCTGCGTATCGAAATCGATCGGTTGCGCGGGGCGGACTACTCGAAACCCGTGGTGCTCGGCGGCAGCCTTGAGTTCCGTGAACTCGGTACGGTCCTGCAGGACATGGGTGAAGGACTTGCCGTGCGAGAGGCGACCCGCGCGGAGCAGAAGAAAAAGCTGGAAGAAACGGTCCATGACCGCACTGCAGAATTGCAGCAGCTGATCAACAAGCTTGAAATGGGTGAAGAAAACCGCAAGCAACTGATGGCCGACATCAGTCACGAGCTGCGCACCCCGCTGGCGATCATTCTGGGCGAGGCCGATGTGACCCTACGCACCCAGCACAAGTTGAGTTTGGAAGTATCGGACGCGCTGGCCCGCATTCGCGACTCCGCCAAACACACAAACCAAATTGTTGATGATTTGCTGACCGTCGCCCGCCTTGAGGCAGGACAACTCAGACTTGATCGTAAGAAGGTGAACCTGCTCAAGATCGTACAGGACGCGGTGTCTATGTTCCCAGAGACGGTGTTGGTGGAAAGCTCTGGCGCCAGAATTATCGGGAGCGTTGATGAGGTCAGGCTGCGCCAATCGGTGCTGGCGTTGTTGCACAATGCCAAGCGTTATGGCGGCCCATCGATATCCGTATCACTGCGCCAGAGCGCGACAACTAACATAATTGCGGTCGAAGACGACGGGTCGGGTCTAAGCCCGGATGAGAAATCCAGAGCCTTTGAACGGTTCTTCCGCGGATCAAACGCGTCTGGGCGGGGGATTGAGGGCAGCGGCCTCGGCTTGCCGGTGGTGAAATCCATTGTGCTTGCCCACGGCGGTACAGTTGAATTGGAAGATCCGGACGGAGGTGGCCTGCGCGTTATTATGAAGATCCCAAAAGAGCCGCCTCAACGGCCAGTGCCAACCGATGTTGCGCCCGGTTGAACGCGGATTCTCTTGGGAGCATAATTGCGGTTGGGTGCTTGGGCGACCGCGCGATGTGATGAAGGAGATGGTCGATGAACATTCTATTGATTGAAGACGAGGCGCGCGTTGCTGACTTTGTTCGCCGTGGTCTGGCAGCGGAAGGATGGTCAGTCGATCATGCCGCCAACGGAGAAGATGGTCTGGAGCTTGCCGCCCAGAACAACTACGACGTCGTGTTGCTGGACCTGATGTTACCGGGCATTCAGGGACAGGGTGTCTGCCGTAAATTGCGTGCTCGCAAATCCAAGACACCAATCATGATGCTGACGGCGCTTGATGGGTCCGAAGAAAAAGTCGAGGGCCTGAAAATTGGCGCGGATGATTACTTGCCCAAACCTTTTGATTTTGACGAACTGGTCGCACGTATCGAGGCGTTGCACCGACGCGCCACTGGCTATACCGCCGACGTGAGTGACACGATTATCACCAACGGCGCCATTACGTTTGACCGTGCTTCCCTTGAGGTCAATGTGGAGAAAAAGCCGATTGAGCTCACAAAGAAAGAGCGTGATCTCTTACAGCTTCTCCTGACAAGCAATGGGCGGGTTTTATCCAGAGAGCGCATTCTGAACACGGTCTGGGGCCTGAATGCAGACCCTTTGACCAATGTGGTGGATGTGTATGTCGGTCGGCTGCGCCGAAAGCTCGGTCAGGAAGGTCAGCGCATCGTGACGCTGCGCAATGTGGGATACCGAATGGCATAGAGTTTGAAGCCAACAGGTACATGTTGGACCACGATCCTAGGGATAAATGTCAATGAATCGCTGCAGCACGATCGGCACGTTTCCCATGGCCAAACCACCCGAACACTCAGTCCAAATGCGCGGGTGTGATGTAGTCCACCATCCGTTTCCTCTATCAGGCCCGAGATCCGCCTTCCCAATTCGGCGCGTTGCGCAGAGACCATCATTCTGCGTGCCATTGGCCCACGATAGTTGCCTTATGAAGGCGTGTTGGCGGCAAGGATGACCTGATGGGCGTCAAACACGAAACTGCTAAAGGTCACGTTTGAATTTCCATGGGCAATCCGGATCCGGCGCATGGTCTGTACCATGTATTTGGCACGGATCAGATCATCGTCGTACTGGCGGGTCAGCGTCCCTTTCTTGGGTTAGACCTGCAGATTACGTCCCTCCCGCTGCGACCTGCGTTTGATCAGGACTGGCGCAGGTTCGGATAGATCTGCAATCTTTTCTCTTCGGGGGTGCGCCGCTCTACCCATCGGATCTGTCGGAACCGAGTGTTCGCTTGCAGACCAAATCGCCAGTGAGCGCCCGTCGTGATGGCGCAGGCCGGTCGCAATGAATGAGTAACTAGAGCGTCTGACGAAATACCTGAAACATCAAGTATCACGTAACGCGTTGAAATCTTTTATTTCAGGCAGCGTTACGTGATTCAGGTTTTTCGCATGACGCTTTAATTGTTCCACTCCGCGGAGAGATTGGGCGACCGCTATTGAGACGTTAGCTGCAATGCGACGTCAGTCATGCCGCAGACGCACAGGTCCTCTGCGACAGCCAAAGCCGCAACTGGAAAAGTCGGGTTTGTCCCGCAGAACGCTCTTCGACCAACCCCTGATTTTGCGCTTGCAGTGAACGGTAGAAAAGCGGTTTGCCACCGCAGCAATTGAAGACCACGAACAAGGTCTGGAAAGGGCCGTCCATGTTTGGGCGGATACATTAATGCCGCGGACAAGCTGCGATCAATCTAATGACTACGCAGATCCCAGACTATCATGCGCTGCAGTATATGCCGATGGTCGGAAAACGACCAAAGTCGCCTTTCAACGTGTCAGTCCAGCATGACCAGTAACAGGTTGGAAATATGTCCATCAATTTTGGGAGGTTCATCGCCGTTCGTGTGCCTTATCTGTGCGCGTGATCTCGCCTTCTGGAGCGCTTTGGCGGTTGATGTGGTTATCTTGAATTCAAACGCGTCAAACCTTGAACGGCATTGGGCCCTACCCGCGCCGCAAAGAGATGTAGTGATTGATACCGCTTTGCAATTTTGAACGTCCCTGTCAGTTGAGAATTGGTTTAGGGCGGGGACGCTTGCTTCTCTTGCTGATCAGTCTTCAGCGGGCGTCGTCACTGTTCAAAACGTCTACAACGAATGCAGTTAAGTCCGGCAACAGTAACTTGGTTCGCCTCATTTTCAGGGTGACGGCGTCACCTTTTCCAATGACCGGTTCGATTTTCGCACCGCTAGTCTGAAAAAATAGCATTTGTTCGCATCATGGCGCTGCACCACGATAATCAAGGAGGCAAATACGCATGAGCGATGAAAAAGGACCCCGAGGTTACCATGATGTCGGTGGCGATACGGCTGGCGAGATTCCTAAAGTCGAACTGCCGTGGCTCCATTGGGAAAAACAGGTTGAGGCGATCCGCGGTCTCCTGGGGGACGGCACGCGGCGTATCGTATCGCTCGATGAGGTGCGGCGGGGCTTTGAGAGCTTCGGCGTTGAGAAGTACAACCAATTTTCGTTTTATCGGCGCCGGCTTGAGGCCATGAACGATATCCTCCTTGAGAAAGGCATCATCACGCAGGCGGAACTGGACGCTGCTGTTGCAGCAGGACGCGACCGCTGGCAGGAAACGGCTGGATGCGAATGACACGGTTTCGCGCAGGCGATCGTGTTCAGGTACTGGCGCTTGGAAAGGCTGGGCATGTGCGCATTCCTCATTACATCCGTCGCAAGGCTGGTGAAATTGTGGGCTATTGTGGCACCTATCTTAATCCCGCATACAAGCGGCGTTTGCTGGATGATGGACGCGCTGCGGTGCAGGAATTGGGCATTCCGGTCACCGAGGCCAGCATCATCGTGGTCGAAAACACACCGTCCCTGCACAACTTGATCACGTGCACCTTATGTTCCTGCTATCCGCGTTCTATTCTGGGGCAACCACCATCGTGGTACATCTCCAAAGCGTACCGGGCCAGGTCGGTCCGCGAACCCCGGCAGGTGCTGAAAGAGTTTGGGCTGGACTTGCCGATGGAGGTTCAACTGGATGTTCATGACAGCAATGCAGACATGCGGTATCTGGTCTTGCCCGCCGCCCCTGCTGGTGTGGAAAGGTTCGACCTTACGCAACTCGAGGCCATGATATCGCGGGACCATTTGATCGGCGTGGCGCGAGAGGTCGAATGACAAGCGCGCTTTACGCTTGGGAGCCATATATACAAGCCTTCGTGGAACTCTCCGACGTGCCCGTCACCAAGCCCTCCATCAGGCCCGGCCCGTTAGCTGGTCTGACTGTGGGGGTTAAAGACATCATCGACGTCGCGGGGCTGCCGACAAGAAACGGAAGTGCGGTCTGCGCAGATGCAATGCCTGCAGAACATGACGCGGTGGTTGTTGAGCGGCTGCGCGCGGCGGGCGCACAGATTGTCGGAAAGACCACCACAACGGAATTTGCGTTTACTGACCCCACACCGTGTCACAACCCACATGATCTGTCACGCTCGCCCGGTGGCTCCAGCAGCGGGTCGGGCGCTGCGGTTGGAGCTGGGGTTGTAGACATTGCGCTTGGAACGCAGACCGCCGGGTCTTTGATTCGCCCCGCTGCCTATTGTGGGGCGGTGGGATTTAAGCCAAGTGCAGGGCTGTTTCCGATGGGTGGAGTGACACCCTTGGCGCGCAGCTTTGATACGGTAGGCATCATTGCGCGCGACGTCAGCTTGGGGCAGCGCGCGGCCCGTGTGCTCGCCCCGGCCGCCACAATGGGAGCGCTCAACGCCCCGAGGGTCGCATGCGGGCTTTGGGATACGAAAGCCGAGGTTTCGCCCGATTGGTTGCAAGCCTTGGACGACGCGCGAGGCGCGCTTGGTACACTGTCGGGCGTAACGGAAATTGTCCTTCCCGCTGATGTGGGGAGCGTGGTCAGCGCCCACCGTTGCGTGATGTGCGCCGAAGCATTCGCAGCGCATCACGCCTTGTTGGACGACAAAGCCCAGATGCTCAAACCAAATTTTCGAGCGGGAATGGAGGCTGGCCGCGATCTGGATAAGACCACCCTTTCCGAGGCGCGAACCCTCTTGACCGGCGCGCGCACTGCGTTCTGGGATGCGATGCGGGGCACTGACCTGATCCTGACTTTACCCGTCCCCGATGGCGCACCGCTGATCGACGGAACCACCGGTTTTCAGGACTGGCTGACACCGTGGACGGTGTTCGGCGGGCCGCTGGTGTGCCTGCCCTGGGGCATCGACACGCTGTTGCGGCCCCGTTCAGTGATGCTGGCCGCGCATCCCGGTCAGGACCTCTTTTTACTAGAGATGGCGGCCCGCCTGGAACACCACGCGCCCAGACTTTCAGCGCCCCGTTTACCGCGTTAACCTGACGATTGCATCGACCTCGACCATGGCATTGCCGGGCAAGCCGGACACGCCGACGGCGGTACGGGCATGCCAGCCGTCCTCGCCGAACAGGGCGATGAAAAGCTCGGTTGCGCCATTGATGACAGCCGGGCTTTGGCCAAAGCCAGAGGTGCAGTTGACGAAGCCGCCAAGGCGCAGGACCGCATCGACACGGTCCAGATCACCGTCACAGGCCTCGCGCAGCCGATATAGTAGGTTCAGGGCGCAAATTTGCGCGGCCTTGCGTGCTGTCTTGATGCCCTCGGGCGTATCTTGCGCAGGTCCGGTATGGGTGACAGCGCCATCCCATTCACAGATCTGGCCCGATAGATAGACGATGGCCCCGTCGCGGCGAAATGGCAGGAACTGCCCGCGCGGGGTCCAATCCGGGGGCAATTCAAGACCCAACTTGGCGAGGCGCTCTTCCGCGCGCGAGGTCATGCCAGTTCGCTTTGCTGTTCAATAAACACACGCCAGTCGCCCAGACTTGTGATGTCCAAGGCACCGTCCAATCCCGCTGTTTCGCACAAGAAACCTTTCACCGATGTTCCGTCAGCCAGATCAATGGTGCCGATGCCTAGCGGCGCGGGGATGCCCGCCATGAACGCCCCAAAAGCTGTCGCTGGCAGGCTCCATACTTCGAGCGCGATTGATCCCGCATGTAATCCCGCGGCCTTAATCAATCCGGGGCGCGCCAGTGGTCCGCCGGCAAGGGCGTAGAACTTATAATTGGGCGTTGTCCTGGCTGAGCGCAGCAAGCGCCCCCCCAAATCGGTCAGTTGCCAGTTCAGCGGCAGTCCGGTCATATGCGCGCCGCACACGGCGATCTCGATCGTATCCGGCGTGGCGGGAGGCAAAGGCGCAGGCGTGGGAACGGCGTGGCCGGTCGCCCCCATGTTGCGCGGGCAGTCGTGTTCAAACCCGCGTGCGACACTGGCGACCAGCGCATCCTGACCTGCGGCCGCCAGCAAAGTGACACTGCCCGGTCTTCCATCGCTGCGCGGAGCCGTTGGCACAGCAAGGCCACACATATCCAAAAGGTTCACGAAATTCGTATAGGTGCCATTGTTGGAATTGGGCGTGACCGGGTCGGCCTCTAGGTCGGCGACGGAAAAGAAGGTCGGCACCGTCGGTACGCATAGCAGATCAAGCTTGTCCAGCACTGGTTCTGCAGCACGTTTCAGTTCGGCCAAGCGGTAGATGCCGGTGAACGCGTCAGCAGCAGACATGCTTTCTGCATGGGTGATGATCTGGCGGGTCACTGGATGCACCGCGTCGGGGTCGCTCGCCAGCAGGTCGGCGATCACGGTATAGCGCTCGGCGACCCAGGCCCCTTCGTAAAGCATCCGCGCAATGGCGTAGAGCGGCTCGAAATCGATTTCTTCGCATACGGCGCCGCGAGCCTTCAGCGCGGCCACGTCCCGCTCGAACGCGGCCTGCTGAACCGTGTCGCCAAAGAACTCGATAGAGCCTGCATCCGGGATGCCAACCCGCAAAGGCTGCGGCGGTTCGGTCAAGTCCTCATGGACAAGCGGTTTGGAATAGGCGTCTTTTCCGTCGAAACCGCGCGCCACGGCGAAGGCCGCGTAAGCGTCGTCCACCGTCATCGCAAAGATCGACACCGTGTCCAGCGTGCGGCAGGCGGGCACAACCCCGCTTGCTGACAACGCACCCAAAGTCGGTTTCAGCCCGACAATATTGTTCAAGGCGGCAGGCACCCGGCCAGAGCCCGCCGTGTCAGTGCCCAGCGAAAACGACACGATACCGTGCCCCACGATCACGCCAGAGCCGCCGGATGATCCACCCGGAACGATCTCCGGATCGACCGCATTCAGCGGCGCACCATAGGGCGTGCGGACACCGACAAGGCCGGTCGCGAACTGATCAAGGTTGGTTTTGCCGATCATCAAGGCCCCCGCCGCACGGAGCTTCGCTATCACAAAGGCATCCTGATCGGGCGTGTAGGCATAGGCGGGGCAGCCGGCAGTCGTCTCAATTCCGGCGACGTCGATATTGTCTTTGGCAGCAAAGGGAATGCCCCAAAGTGGCACCAACGGGTCATATGGACCAAGCGCATTTGCCTCAGCCACAAGGTCGTCGCGATCACGAAGATGGATAAAGATGCCTGGGTCGCCCACGGCGTCTAGCCGGCTGAATATCTCGTCGATGACATCCGCCGGGCGCGTGCCCGAGGCGTAGGCCTCACGAAGCGCGTTGATCGTGAAGGGCAGAGTGCTGAGCATCGGATGTCTCCAATTGGTCTATGGTTGCAGCGCGTTTCGGCGGTTTGGGCGCGGCGGCAATAAGGGATTTGGTGTAGGGGCTCTGTGGCTGTGACATGACCTGCGCAGCGGGACCTTCTTCAACGATTTCTCCGTCTTTCATGACAATGACATGATCGCAGAGCAGCCTCACCACATGCAGGTCGTGGCTGACAAACAGGTAGCTGAGACCGAGCTTGGCGCGCAGATCGACCAGCAAGTTCAATACAACCGCTTGGATCGAGACATCAAGAGCGGCAGTGGGTTCATCAAGGATCAAAAACTTCGGGTCCAACGCCACAGCACGCGCGATTCCCACCCGCGCCTTCTGGCCCCCCGACAGCTGATGCGGAAAGCGATCCAGCAGCGATAGCGGCAGGCCGACCAGACCTGCCAACTCTTCGATCCGCACGCTCAGTGCAGCACCGCGCATCTTGCCCAAACGCTGCAACGGCTCGGCAATCGCCTGGCGCGCGCTATGTCGCGGATTCAGGCTATCTGTGGCGTCCTGAAATACCATCTGGATTTCGGCGCGCCTTGGGTCTTTGGCAAAGCCGCGTGCGGGCGTTTGGGCGATATCATTGCCGTCAAAGATGATCTGGCCAGACGTGGCGTCCATCAGCCGCACCAGCATCTCGGAGGTTGTGGACTTGCCACAACCGCTTTCGCCCACAAGCCCAACGCATTGGCTCTTGTTCACTGTGAAAGAAATCCCTTTGACCGCATGCACAGGCCCGGACTTGCCCGCATAGGTTTTGACCAGATCGCGAACCTCAACCAACGGCTGGTCGGAGATCACAATGCGCGGCTCTGGCGCGCGGGCCTCGGCGGGCAGCAGGTCCCGCACGGAGGCACCGGCGCGCGGGGTCGCATCGACCAGCTTTCGGCTATAGGGGTGCTGGGGCTGGCTGAAAATCTGCTCGGGATCGCCCTGTTCGATGATCTGCCCGTCTTTCATCACGATCAGCCGGTCGCAATATTGCGCGGCAAGACCCAGATCATGGGTGATCAGGATGCTGCTCATGTCGCGTTCGCGGATCAGGTCACGCACAAGATCCATCACCGCCTTTTGGGTTGTGATATCAAGGCCCGTCGTTGGCTCGTCCGCGATCAGCAGGCGCGGCTTGCAGGCAAGCGCAATGGCGCAAACGATGCGTTGGCACATCCCGCCTGACAGCTCGAAAGGATAGGCTTCATAACGCGCGGCGGCGTCGTTGATCTTGACCGCCTCCATGGCGGCAATCGCCTTGTCGCGCGCATCATAGCGGGTGGCGCGGGCATGTTGGCGCAGCACGTCCTCGATCTGATGACCCACTTTTCGGATAGGGTTCAACGCCGCACGCGGATTTTGGAAGATCATCGAGATTTCGCGGCCCCGGATGTCGCGCATGTCGTGTTCGCGCGCACGCCGCAGGTCGATACCGGAGTATGTGGCCTCCCCCGCTTTGATCGTGCCACCCGCATCCAGAATGCGCATCAGCGCGTAGGACGTGACCGATTTGCCCGACCCGCTTTCGCCGACAATGCCCAGAATCTCGCCCTTGGCCACGTCAAAACTTACGCCACGCACCGCGTCAACGGCACCGCGTCTTGTATGGAAAATGACGCTCAGGTCTTTGACACTCAGCATCCAGTCACGTCCTTTTGCGCGGGTCGACAATGTCGCGCAGCCCGTCGCCCAACAGGTTGAAGGTGAAGACCGCGAACATGAGCCAAAGGCCCGGGAAAACCGCCAACCACCACTCACCAGAGACGATGAAGTTCGCACCTTCGGCCACCATGATACCCCATTCCGGCGTGGGCGGGCTGACGCCGAGACCGATGAAAGACAGGCCCGCGGCATTCAGGATCGCCCAGCCGAGGTTGAGCGACACCTGCACCATCATGGGCGGCAGCGCGTTGGGAAAAATTTGCGTGGCCAGCACCCGGATGTCGGAACTGCCCGCCAGCTTGGCCGCGCGTACAAAGCCCGCGTCGCGGCGAATGTTGACCTCAGCGCGTACGAGGCGCGCATAGAAGGGCATGTTGATGATGGCCGTCGCGTAGATGATGTTTTCGACCGTGTTGCCCAAGGCGGCCACAATGCCCATGGCCAGCACGAACAGCGGGAAGGCCATGATCGTGTCGAGAAAGCGGTTGAGGATGATATCGGGCCAGCCGCCCCAATAGCCCGCGATGCAGCCCATGACAGATCCCACCACAAAGGAGATCGCAACGGCAGCCACAGAGATTGTCAGATCCAGCCGCGTCGCCACGATGACCCGGCTGAACACGTCGCGCCCAACCTGGTCTGTGCCAAACCAATGCGCGGATGATGGCGGTTGCAAGGCGTTGCTGGCATTTGTGGCCAGCGGGTCATATGGCACCAATGCGGGGCCGATGATCGCCGACAGGATGAGGAAGGCGAACATGCCAAAAGCGATCAGTGTGACCGGGTTAGCGCGCAAAACGTAGACCACATGATCCAGTGTGCTTTGCTTGCGCGGCAGGTCGGTGGGGGTGAAATCGCTCATTGCGCGTCAAACCCGATGCGAGGGTCGATCGCAGTGTAAAGCAGGTCGATCACGAGGTTCAACACCACGAACAGCAGCGCCATGGCCAGCACAAAGCCCTGCACGGCGGCATAGTCGGAGACCACCAGCGCCTCGACCGCATAGGATCCGATGCCGGGCCAGGCGAAGACCTTTTCCACCAGCACATTGGCCCCCAGCGCGAAGGAAAAGACCATGCCAAGCGTCGTGACCACCGGCAAAAGCGCGTTGCGAAAGGCGTAGCGGTAGAGCACCGCGCGGTTGGACAGCCCTGCCGCCTTGGCGGTACGAATGAAATCCGATGACAGCGCGGTCAGCATCGCGGCGCGGGTCATG
The DNA here is from genome assembly GCF_000154785.2 of Roseobacter litoralis Och 149. Classification (NCBI taxonomy): domain Bacteria; kingdom Pseudomonadati; phylum Pseudomonadota; class Alphaproteobacteria; order Rhodobacterales; family Roseobacteraceae; genus Roseobacter; species Roseobacter litoralis. Next base: position 4,064,626 of record NC_015730.1, on the reverse strand, counting down.
CGGGCGATGGGTGCCAGCGTGAACAACGCCAAAGTCGCGGCGGGCAGCACCAATTGCTTGGCCGCGCCGCGCCACGTCTCCCAATCGCCCATTAGGGCGGCATCGATCAGGTAGAAACCTGTAACATGATCGGGGGAAAGGTAGATAAAATCCAGCCGTCCCAATGGTGAGGGGGCAATGCCAAGTAGATAATAAAATATATAAATCAGCAGGATGCCGGTAAAGAACGTTGGAAGCGACACACCTGCCGTAACGAGCACACGGCAGAGGTGATCCACCCAGGTGCCGGGCCGGGTCGCGGCCAAAACGCCAAGCGGAACGGCGATGACCACGGCGAGGATCAAGGCTGTCAAAGTCAGCTCCAACGAGGCGGGCAAGCGGTTCGCCAGATCAGTCGCGACGGCCCGCCCGCTGGACAACGATTGCCCCAGATCGCCCCGCAACAAATCTCCGACGTAGTGGAGAAACTGAACGGGCAAGGGTTTATCAAGGCCCATTGCCACGCGCGTTTCCTCGATCGAAGCCTCATCGGCCGCGACCCCTGCGAAATAGACCGCAGGGTCCCCGGGCAGCGCCCGGGTCAACAGGAAGCTGATCACCACGACACCGATGACCACCGGAATGGCCTGCGCCACGCGCAACAAGATTGCGCGCAGCCGGGGGGAGGAGGCCAACATGCCTAGACAGCGCTGAGAACGCGGACGTCAAGCTGGCGGTGGAACCAGAATTCGTATCCTTCGGCCCCATTGGTGGCAACGTTCAGCGCTGGTTGGTACAGCGGGATGCGCGGCAGCTCATCCAGAGCGATCTCAAACATACGCTGGATTTGCGGCGCATATTCCGGATCATCCATCGGCATATGGAGGGTGGCGTCGACCAGCGCCTCGATCTCTTCGTTGCGGTAATTCGACGAGTTGAACAAGTGCCCGTCCTTGTAGGCCCAGAAGAAGTAGTAATCGGGCGTGTTCAGCCAGCCGCCAAAGTTTTCCAGATGCAGCGGCAAGCGCTTTTCAACCAGAACGGCGGTGCGCCAATTGGCGCCGGGGATCTTCTCAATCGTGACGTTGATCCCGATCTTGCCGAGCGCTTCTTGCACGAGCAATGCGGTCGGTTCCATCCACGATGCCAGATCGAGGCTGATCGACAACGGGACGTCGAACCCGTCCGCGTAGGCGGAATTCGCCATGTGCTCTTTGGCTTTGTCCAGATCGGTGAAATATTGCGTCTTGCGCGGCCAAGCGATGTCGGTGATCTCTTCTGAGCCACCCCAAAGTGGCAAGCCTCGCCCGAACGCTGCGGCTTGGAAGATGTCCTCGTAAGGCACCGCATAGGCAATGGCCTTGCGCACGTCGGGGTCCTGAAACGGCTCGAACGAGAAGTTCGGGCAGAGGCAGTGAATGCAGTTTTCCACCGGGGTCGAGAACACATCCAGCGTGTCGGCAAGCTCTGCTGCGTCCTTGTCGGGGATGTTGAAGGCGACCTGCACGTCACCGCGCTCGATCAGGGCGCGCCGTGTGGCTGGGCTTGGCACCTCGCGGATTACAACGCGCTTGGTGGCGGGCAATGGTCCGCCGACCCAGTCATCGTTGCGTTCATAAACCAGCTGCTCGCCGGGATTCCAGCGCGCGACCTTATAGGCCCCGGACCCGGCCGGTGTCGTGTGCAGATACTCCAGCGCCCAAGGATCGTCTTCGGTGGCATTGGCCACAGCCTCGGCCGAGTTGATGATGTAGGGCACCGGCACGGCCAAATCAGGGATGGTCAGTTTGGATGGACGGTCGAGCTTGATCACAAAGGTCTCGTCATCCACGGCCACGAACTGCTCGGGGCGCTCCAGCCCGCCTGCCTTCATCTGAACTGTCGGGAAGCCACCCACTGACACCGCTCGGTCAAAAGACCATTTCACGTCTGCCGCGGTCACTTTACGGCCATCCCAGAAGGTCGCGTTGGATTTCAGCTTGAAGGTCAGCGTCAGGCCGTCGTCGGATTCGGTCCAGCTTTCTGCCAGTTCCGGCTCCACCACAGTGTAGTCATAGGACAAACCATTACCCGGCACCTCCTTTGTGCCGAATGTCAGCAGACGGTCATAGCAATTGATGCCAACCTGATAGGAGGCGCGGCTTGTCCCGGTACGGTGCAGATCAAGGCTGTTGATCGTGGCTCCGGTCACCACAACCAGCGTGTCACTGCCCTGCGCCGAGGCAGGCAACGCGCGCAAAAGCGGCAGCATTGATGCGCCGGCAGCGCCCATTTTCAGGAAGCTACGTCTCGAAGTCTGATCAGTCATGTGAACCCCTCACTGTTGGTGCCGCGCCGAGCGACTCGCATTTCCAGGAAGGTTGCGATGGAAAAGCGTTCACTTCTAATGCTATAAAAGAATATAACCGGTGCAAAATTTGCATCGGCCTGGGGAAATTGCTTTATATGAAGTATTTGCGAACCTTTGAGCTCATTGAGGCGGTCGTGCGCGCGGGCTCAATCAGAAAAGCGGCAGAGGACACCAACCTAACAGCGTCGGCGCTCAACCGGCGCATCCAAGGGTTCGAGCAGGAATTTGGCTGGCCAATCTTTGAACGCCTGCCGCGTGGCATGCGGCTGAATCCGGCGGGCGAGTTGCTGATGCAACATATCCGACTGCAACGCACCGATTTGGCCCGCGTCCAAAGCCAGGTGGCTGATCTGTCAGGCGAGCGGCGCGGACATATATCGATCGCCTGTTCACAGGCGTTGTTACCGTATTTTCTGCCGCAGCAGATTGCAATTTACCGGGCCAATCATCCCGGCGTGACCTTTTCGATCAATGTGCGTGACCGTGTGCAGGCAGAGCGTGATCTGGCCACCTACAGCAGCGATCTTGCCCTCGTGTTCGAGCCCGTTCATCTGGTCGAATTTGATGTGCTCTACGCCGTGCCGCAACGGGTGCATGCTGTCTATTCAAAAGACAGTCCGCTTGGGAAAGGGCCGGCCTTGCGATTGCGCGATTGCCTGAACCACCGACTTATCCTGCCGACCTCTGCTTACGGGGTGCGCAACCTTCTGGAACTTGCGGCCACCTCGATAGGACGCACGCTGGCGCCGACGCTGGAGACAGAGTCCTTTGACCTGATTCGCCATTACGTGTTGCAGGAAGATGCTGTGGGGTTTCAGATTCCGATTGGCCTGAGACCGCCTCAAGAGGCCGGGTTTGGGCACAGGCCGCTGGCGGAACGCGACGTCCGGCCGGGGCAGCTGTTATTGGGGCAAATGAAGGGGCGTGCGCTGCCCGTTGCCTCTGCCAAATTCGGACAGCAGCTTGTTGCAGCGCTTGAAGCGCTTGTCGCCCAGTAGCGCGCATCTCACTGATGCATTTTTTGCATCGTAACGGTGAATTATTAGCAGAAGACAACAGCGCTTCTCTCCTTGCATCCTAGGCAAGATCCAAACCGGGCGTTGCGAGATGTCTGCGCAGCCGGGCCATACATCGCGTTGAAGGAGCATTTCTCATGTCATTCTCACCCCTGTCGCGTCGCGGCTTTCTTAAGGGCACCGCCGCTTTGGCCAGTGCCGCCACCGTGCCCCAGATGGGCTTTGCGGACGGCCACAGCCCTTTGACTATTGGCTTCATCTATGTTGGACCGAAAGACGATTTTGGTTACAATCAGGCCCATGCCGAGGGTGCCGCCGCCGTGAAAGCGATGGAGGGCGTCGTCGTCGTCGAGGAAGAAAATGTGGCCGAGACCATCGACGTACAGAAATCCATGGAGTCGATGATCAATTTCGACGATGCCAAACTGCTCTTTCCGACCTCATTTGGCTATTTCGACCCGCATGTGCTGGCGGTTGCCCCCAAACATCCCGATGTGCGGTTCCAGCACGCAGCCGGGCTTTGGACGGACGGTATGCCCACCAATGTCGGCTCTTATTTCGGCTATATTGGCATGGGGCAGTATCTGAATGGCATTACCGCCGGGCACGCTACCAAAACCAAGAAAATTGGCTTTGTCGCAGCGAAACCGATCCCGCAGGTGCTGCTGAACATCAACTCTTTCCTTCTGGGCGCGCGGCAGGTCGATCCTGAGATCACCTGTCAGGTCATCTTTACGGGCGAATGGTCACTGGCGGTCAAAGAGGCGGAGGCCACCAATGCCCTCGCTGATGCGGGCTGCGATGTGATCACCTGCCATGTGGACGGACCCAAAGTGGTGATGGAAACCGCCGCCGGACGCGATTGTTTTGTCTGCGGCTACCATGCCAACCAGTCGCCGCTGGCACCCGAGAAGTACCTGACCGGGGCCGAATGGAACTGGGCGGGCGTCTACACGGGCATGGTGCAGACCGTGCTGGACGGCGGCACCATCGACAACTTCGTGCGCGGCGGTTTGGCCGACGGCTTCATCAAGATGTCCCCGCTTGGCCCTGCAGTTTCAGACGCGTCCCGCGCCCAGTTTGAAGCCGTGAAGGCTGAGATCATGGCCGGAGGGTTCGCAGCCATCAAAGGCCCTCTGAAGGACAACACCGGCAACGTGATCGCGGCCGCAGGCGAAGGCTTTGCCGAGGATGACATCGCCTTGGAGAGCATGGATTATCTGGTCGAGGGCGTGATCGGCTCGACCTCCTGATCAATGACATTGCCTGTCTCAGACACTGCTCCCGCACGGCCTGCTGTTGGCTGGGCCGGGCTTGCGCGCCGCGCGGAGGCCGTTGTCTTGCCTATTGGCGCATTGCTGGTGGGCTTTGCCGCATTTAGCCTGTTTTTGCTGCTGCAAGGCAAGTCGCCTGCGGATTTCTTTGCGCTGGTCTACCGCGCGGGCTTCGGCACCGCGTTTTCGTGGGAAAACACCCTGTCGCGCGCGGCACCTTTGTTGCTGGCCGCCTTGTGTGTGGCCTTGCCCGCGCGACTGGGTCTGGTGGTTATTGGCGGCGAGGGCGCGATTGTGCTGGGCGGCGTCGGCGCGGGGTTTGCCGGTGCTCTGTTGGCCGGAACACCGGCGCTCATCGCCCTTCCTGCCATGCTGCTGACCGCCATGGTGATCGGCGCGGTTTGGATCGGGGCCATTGGCGTTTTGCGACATTATCGCGGCGTGAACGAGACCATTGCCAGCCTTCTCATGGCCTACATCGCGATTGCGCTGATGAACCATATGGTCGAGGGACCCTTGCGCGATCCGGCGAGCCTGAACAAGCCGTCCACAGAACCCTTGGTTGATGCTTTGCGGGTCGGCACGCTCCCCGGCTGGGACGTGCATTGGGGTCTGGCCTTTGGCGTTATCGCCTGCGTGCTGGTCTGGATTTTGATCGACAAAACCACATGGGGCTTTGCTGCGCGCATCGCGGGCGGCAATGTCCGCGCAGCGCAGGTACAGGGTCTGCCCGTGGGCAGGTTGATCGTGGGCTTCACCGCTTTGGGCGGGGCTTTTGCGGGCATGGCCGGTTTTTTCGAAGTTGCGGCGGTACATGGCTCTGCCAATGCCAGCCTCGCGGGCGGCTACGGTTACACGGGCATCCTGATCGCCTTCCTCGCGCGGCACAATCCGCTGGCCATCATCCCGGTCGCAATCCTGCTGGCCGGATTTGAGGCCTCATCGGGCCTGGTGCAGCGCCGCATGGACCTGCCAGACGCGACTGTGCTGGTGCTGCAAGGCTTTGTGTTCATGTCAATTCTAATGTCTGAGACGCTCTATGGCCGTTTCAAGCTCTTCGCGCCTGAGCGCTGGAGGGCCGCCTGATGGAAACGGATCTGGGCTATTGGATCATCCCGCTTGCCATTCTTGGCGGCGCGATCCGGGTGTCGACGCCGTTCCTGTTTGTCAGCCTTGGTGAGGCGCTGACCGAGCGTTCCGGCCGCATCAATTTAGGCCTGGAAGGCACGCTCGTCTTTGGGGCGATGTCGGGCTACGCGCTTGCCTATCTGACCGGCTCGCCCTGGCTTGGCGTGTTGGCAGCGGCCATTTGTGGCGCGCTGTTCGGGCTGGTGCACGGCGTCATATGCTCCCTGCCGCGCGTCAACGATATCGCGGTGGGCATCGCCATGATGATCCTCGGCATGGGGCTGGCGTTTTACTTTGGCAAACCTTTCGTGCAGCCCGTGGCCCCGGATTTGCCCGCGATCAGCTTTGGCTGGTGGTCCGATGTTCCGCAGGTCCGCGCCGCTCTGGAAGTCAATGTGTTGTTCCTGATCGGCGCGGCTTTGGCCGTTCTGTTGTGGTGGATGCTGCGCACCACGCGGGTCGGTTTGACCCTGCGCGTTGTCGGCGACAGCACGGATGCCGCGCGCGCCATGGGCCTGCGCCCAGCCCTGATCCGCACCTGCGCGACCGCAGTTGGCGGGGCTTTTGCCGGCGTCGGCGGAGCTTATCTGTCGCTGTACTACCCGGGAAGTTGGAATGAAGGGATATCCTCCGGCCAAGGTCTGATGGCAGTCGCCTTGGTGATTTTCGCGCGCTGGAACCCGCTGGCCTGCTTTGGTGCGGCGTTGCTGTTTGGAGGCGCTGGTGCACTTGGGCCGGTGCTGCAATCGGTGGGTGTCTCGGAAGGGTACTACTTGTTTTTCGCCGCACCCTACGTGCTGACGTTGGGTGTTTTGATCGCAACCTCCTCCCCCACCCGCGCCATGACCGGCGCGCCGGGGGAGTTGAGTATAACCAAATAGGGAGACGCAGCTATGAACGGACTCGGAGGCTTGAACAAATCGCCAAACGGCGTTGTGATCGGCTTGGTGCAATTGAAACTGCCCGTGGTCGAAACCCCCGCCGATCTGGCCACCCAAACTGCCCGCATCGTCGAGATGACCGCCAAGGCGCGGCGCAACATGGGCACGATGGACCTGGTGGTCTTCCCCGAATATGCGCTGCATGGGCTGTCGATGGACATCAACCCTGAGATCATGTGCACGATGGACGGCCCCGAGGTCGCCGCCTTCAAGCAAGCCTGCACCGACAACGACATTTGGGGCTGCTTTTCGATCATGGAGGCGAACCCCGGCGGCATGCCCTATAACGTGGGCCTGATCATCGATAATCTGGGCGAGGTGCAGCTTTATTACCGTAAGATGCACCCTTGGGTGCCGGTCGAGCCCTGGGAGCCCGGCGACGGTGGCATACCCGTTATAGAGGGGCCAAACGGGTGCAAACTGTCCCTAATCATTTGCCACGACGGTATGTTCCCCGAAATGGCGCGGGAGGCGGCCTATAAGGGCGCCGAGATCATGCTGCGCACCGCAGGTTATACCGCGCCGATTCGGGACAGTTGGCAATTCACCAACCAATCCAACGCCTTCTGCAACCTCATGGTCACCGCCAATGTCTGCATGTGCGGCAGCGACGGCACGTTTGACAGCATGGGCGAGGGCATGATCTGCAACTTCGACGGGTCCATCATTGCGCATGGCACTTCGGGGCGCGCGGATGAGATCATCACCGCCGAGGTCCGCCCCGATCTGGTGCGCGAGGCGCGGACAAACTGGGGGGTAGAGAATAACATTTACCAATTCGGGCATCGTGGCTACGTGGCAGTCAAGGGCGGCGCGCAGGATTGCCCATACACTTACATGACCGATTTGGCGGCGGGTCAGTATCGCCTGCCGTGGGAGGACGAGGTGATGGTTACCGACGGCAGCGGCTTCGGCTTTGACGCGCCGACCCGCGTGTTCAACTCTCCAAAATCAGAGGCCGCGGAATGACCATCCAAGCCAACCCCTATGCATGGCCCTATAACGGTGATCTCAGGCCCGAAAACACCGCGCTGATGATTATCGACATGCAGACAGATTTCTGCGGTGAAGGCGGGTATGTCGACAAGATGGGCTATGATCTGTCGATGACCCAAGCGCCCATTGAGCCGATCAAGGCAGTGTTGAAGGCCATGCGCGCCGGGGGCTACCACATCATTCACACCCGCGAAGGGCACCGCGCTGATCTGACGGATTTGCCTGCGAATAAACGCTGGCGGTCGCGGCAGATCGGGGCGGGCATTGGTGATCCGGGGCCTTGCGGCAAGATCCTCGTGCGTGGCGAAGCGGGTTGGGACATAGTCCCGGAACTGTACCCGCAAGACGGCGAGCCGATCATCGACAAACCCGGCAAGGGCAGTTTCTACGCCACTGACCTGGAGATGATCCTGCGCACGCGCGGCATTGAGAACATCATCCTGACCGGGATCACCACCGATGTCTGCGTCTCCACCACCATGCGGGAAGGCAACGATCGGGGCTTTGAATGCCTTGTGCTGTCCGATTGTTGCGGGGCAACGGATCAGGGCAATCACAATGCAGCTTTGAAGATGGTCACCATGCAAGGCGGCGTGTTCGGCGCCGTCAGCGACAGCCGCGCGGTTTTGGACCAGTTGCCATGACAGCCATCGGCGTCGAAACCCTGAATATGACGATGAAATTTGGCGGTTTCACGGCGCTGGAGGATTGCTCTATCAAGATCGCGCCCGGTAGTTTTCATGCGCTTTTGGGCGAGAACGGCGCGGGCAAGTCAACGTTGGTGAAATGCATGATGGGGTTTTACCACGCTACCTCTGGCCAGATGCTCGTCGACCAGCGCGAGGCACGTATCAGCGATCCCAAAGCGGCCCATGCGCTTGGGCTAGGCATGGTGTATCAGCATTTCACGCTGGTTCCGTCCCTGACGGTGGCGGAAAACCTTGTGATCAGCCGCGAGGACGCTCCAAACATCATCGACTGGCGGTCCGAACGCGCCGCGTTGCAGGACTTCATGGACGGCATGCCGTTCCAGGTGCCGCTTGACCAGCCGGTGCGCGCTCTTGCGGCCGGCGAGAAGCAGAAGCTTGAAATCCTCAAGCAGCTTTATCTGGGCAGGCGTTTTTTGATACTGGACGAGCCGACCTCCGTGCTGACCCCCGACGAGGCAGACGAAGTGCTCAGTCACATGCGTGCGCTTTGCCGGGACGGTGCGATCTCGGTTCTCATGATCACCCACAAGTTCCGCGAGGTGACGGCCTATGCCGATACGGTCTCCGTCCTGCGGCGTGGCAAGCTGGTGGGCGGAGGCAAGGTCGCTGAGCTAAGCCATGATGATATGGCCGGATTGATGATGGGGGAGGCGCAATTGGCTCAGCCAGCGCACCGCGCTGGCACACGTGGTGCGCCGATATTGGAACTGGCCGGGATCAAAGCCACGGACCGCACCGGGCGCAAGGATATCCGGATCGACAGTTTGCGCGTGCATGCAGTTGAGATCGTCGGTGTCGCCGGAATTTCGGGCAACGGTCAAATGGAGCTGATGGAGATCCTCACAGGCCAGCGTCCTTGCCAAAGCGGCGAGATCCGCGTCAAGGGCACGCCCTACATTGCCAGTCGCAGCGAGGCACACCGCCATAACATCCGTTTCCTGCCCGAAGAGCCACTGCACAACGCCTGCGCCCCGCGCATGTCTGTCTGTGACAACATCGCGTTTCGCAGCTTTGACACAGATGGCGGCTTCTGGCTGTCGGGCCGCAACATGCGCGCCCGCGCTTTTGATCTGGTTAACCAATTCAAGGTCAAGACGACTTCCATCAGCGCACCCATCAGCGCGTTGTCTGGTGGCAACGTCCAGCGCACAGTTTTGGCGCGTGAGCTGTCCGGGCAAGTGGATTTACTGATTATCTCCAACCCGTGCTTCGGCCTCGATTTTTCGGCTGTTTCTGAAATACGCGCGCGCATCATGAAGGCGCGAAATGCAGGCGCGGCTGTCTTGATCCTGTCAGAGGACCTTGACGAAATCATGGAGCTGACGGACCGCGTGCTGGTCATGTCCGAAGGGGCAATCACGTATGACATGCCGACGGCTGAGGCCGATATCGCGACCATTGGGCACCATATGGGGGGGCACGGGTAATGGTCAAAATCGATGCGGCCTTGCCATTTGTGTTCACCTTCGACCCGGCGACAACGGCGCTTGTGGTGATCGACATGCAACGCGACTTTATAGAGCGCGGAGGGTTTGGCGAGACGCTGGGCAACGACGTCTCGTTGCTTCAAGGCATCGTACCGACCGCGTCCGCACTGCTGGCGTTTTGCCGCGGTAAGGGGATCGAAGTGATCCACACACGCGAATGTCACAAGCCGGATTTGTCCGATTTGCCGATGTCAAAACGCGACCGTGGCGCGCCCAGTCTGCGGATTGGTGACCCGGGCCCAATGGGGCGGATCCTGGTGGCGGGTGAAGACGGCGCGGATATTATTCCAGAACTTTACCCAATCGCGGGCGAGCTGGTCATCGATAAACCCGGAAAGGGGGCTTTCTTCGCAACGCCGCTTGGCGACCACCTGCGACAAAGACGGATCACCAGCCTGATCTTTGCGGGCGTCACCACCGAAGTCTGTGTTCAAAGCACGATGCGCGAAGCCAATGACCGTGGCTATGATTGCCTGCTGATCGAGGATGCGACCGAAAGCTACTTCCCCTCATTCAAGACGGCCACGCTGGAGATGATCCGCGCGCAAGGCGCCATTGTAGGTTGGACGGCCCAATTCGCCCAGTTGGAGGCAGCTTGGCATGACTGACCCGATTTGCATCTCAGATTTACCAGACCAGATAGCGGATCTTCCCTTTGCACCGTTCCGGGAAGGCGTTGACATTTATCACATAACGCAAGGTGCACCGGCCGTCGCCTTGCTGCGCTATGCGCCGGGTGCACGTATTCCGCTGCACCGCCATGCAGGGCTGGAAACCATTTTTGTGCTTGAAGGCGCGCAATCTGATGAGCGGGGCACCTATCCGAAGGGCTCGCTCGTTGTGAACCCCGTCGGAAGCACACATTCTGTCTGGTCGAATGAGGGCTGTGTTGTTTTAATCCAATGGGAGCGGCCAGTAGAATTTCTGGACTGAACGCTGCCACGAATTCAGTCAAACACAGTAGAACCGCGCTAAACTTGGCGCACGCTAGAATTGCGTGAGCAACGCTGAGTGCACTCTGTGTGGGGCGTGTACAGAACGTCCGTAGCAGCCATCAGAGCAGCCTTTTAGGCAAACTTGTCGAACGGAAGTTTTGTCCCGCGAAGTGTGAATTCACCCTCCATCTGGTTCTGCTTTGCTGTCTTTTTAGGGGCGCCAGATCTAACAGCAGTGACGACAAGCCAGATGGACGCTGAACTGCGATCAACCATTCGTGGCAGTTTTCTTCGCCCCGGGCGGTGTTTGCTGTCTCAAATATCGCCTCGTTAAGTTTCGCATTTTCGTTTTGAATATGACATTTCAAATGCCCGTCGTGACCCTTCGTCAAACCATCTTTCTGAGCCAAAATGCGTTCTGTCTCATCATTCTCAACGATGATGTCAACCGATGGTAATGCTATTGCTAGCCCAACCTTCACTCGGTTGAGTTCGGTCAATACTGCGGAATACCGTGATTTGAGTTGGACAAAGGTGCGTCCTTTCTCAACATCTTTTGAATGATGCGGCAGTAGAAACTTGGTTTCCTCTATCGCCGACCAAGGAACATGACTGGCGCTCTCAGTGAACGCAATGCTCATGGCATCGAACCATACCTTGTCTGAATTCAGCTTGACGCCTAGCCGTCTTCCTATTTTGAGTCTCTTTCTGAGAAAGGCATAGTCTGCTCGCTTGCCTAGTACTGCAGGTGGTGGCCCAATCAGGGTATCGAGCGTCGGTTGATGCGTTGGTTGCTTACTGAGAAATTCCCAGTCCGGGTTTTGAAGCCGGTTAAGCCTCAAATCATAGTAAACGCCCCAAGGACTGCGGACAAATTTCAGGCACGTCGAATTGAGCATCTGCAGGTCTTTTGATGCTTCACCCGGTCTACGGATCAGTAGAGCGATAGCTCTTGCCTCGACAGCCTGAGAGACAGAATCGAGCGCACGGCGCCATCTGCCAAGATTGACGGCGGGGTGATAAATTTCTGTTGGAGCAAAGCAGCTTTCATGATCGCGCAAAGTGCTTCCTCAGAAGCCAAATCATAAAATCCGGACGCATGATCTGTTTGTTTCATGCTCACTGGCTCGCCGGTTGGCAACAATTAGAGATGGGCGCAGTTTTCATGTGCCCACCACATTTGGAGGAAGAATATGTTTTATTTTTCCAAAGTTCTGGGATGCCACAAACAATCAAGCTGGTAACTGACGAAGAAAACGATTGGTGCACCAATTGCTTTGCTGGCCGCAACCGTCAGTCCGACGGCGACGGAGGTTACCATCCGTGGCGAATGTAGAAAAACGAGTGATAGCGGTTGTACGTTCTCGTCATACGTTGGTTTCAATGCGCCTGCCGGGCACTATATTGTGCGCGATTATATTTAAGCAGGCACCGTTGTGAACTCCGAGGATCGCAGAGGTCATAGACCACTCTGCGATCCTCGGGAACCTGATGCAACAGTTCCATTTCCTGTTCCGGGGATGGATATCGTGGCTGATCTAAATGTTTCCGGAAAAGCCATCTTGCATGTAGAGAGCGGGAGCGGGTTCGGCGACCTGAATCAGGTTTTCTTTGTTAATTACAAATATACTTACCAAACAAAGCCAATACCTTGATAACTGCAGAAATTGCTATGTTGTGGGCGCTCTGAGGGTGCCCACGATCACAATATCTACGAATGTTATGGCCCCTCCTCAGATATCCAGGTTTCGCGCAACCTGATCTATTCCCTTGTAATGCTTGAAAGTGCTTTGCGCTCGCAGCGAAGGGCAGCAATGCGAGCTGCTACTGCAGCATTCGATTAGAGCGTTTGACGAAATACCTGAAACATCAAGTATCACGTAACGCATTGAAATCTTTGATTTCAGGCAGCGTTACGTGATTCAGGTTTTTCGCATGACGCTTTAGGGCGCTCAGTGTCCAGTTTGGGCTGAGGGTGTGTGGAAACTCGCTTGGTTTCTCGACGATGAGGACGTTTCAACCGATTTTGTGGAGGTATCCTGATTTTGGGCCACTTTTGCGCCTTTTGCTCCGGAGAGGGCTGAATCTGCGCACTTGTGACGTTTGCTGCGATACGATTTGAGCTGAGCGCCGCCCATCAGGCCGGAATGGCGGCCAGAAGCCCACGTACACCGATTAGGTTAATCATGCGCTTGATGTTGTAGGCGAGGACATGGAATGCCATCTCGGTGCGGACATTCTTGAGCGTGCGCATCCGGAAGTGCGCCGCCCCCATCCACGCTTTGATCGTGCCGAATGGGTGCTCGACCGTTGAGCGACGCAGTTTCATCAATGTGGGTTCGCTGCTCATGCGGTCGCGCATCTCGTCGACCAGATGTTCGTGTTCCCAACGTGTGATCCGGCGCTCTTTTCCGGTGGTGCAGCGCGCCTTGACCGGGCAGGTCTGACAGACGTTGGTCCAGTAGCGTCGCACGATCAAGCCGCCTTCTTCGGTCGTATAGCGGTAAGTCAGCGTCTCACCTGCCGGGCATCGGTAAAGATCCGCATCCGCGTCATAGGCAAAGTCGGCCTTCACATACATGCCCTTCTTGCGATTGCCCGAAGTCTCGGGCCGGGGGAGGGTCGGGGTGATGCCATCCTCGTGACAGGCCAGGATTTCGCGGCCGCTGAAGTAGCCCTTGTCCACTGCCCGGCAGGGTATTGCGAAGCAATATCCCGAGAGGGAGCCACCGCGCTCATTTCGTCACGTCTGAGAGCGGCCTTTGCCGCCTTGGCTATCGGCGACAGTTGTTCACGGTCGTGCCCGGCATTGATGTCGTGCCCGGCATTGATCACGTCATGTGTGACAATCAGATGGGTCTCGGTATCCACCGCGGACTGGGCGTTGTAGCCAACAAAACCGCTGCCCTTGGCGCTGGTGGCCATGGAGCGGGCATCCGGATCCGTCAGGGATATCTGACTGTCCGGGCTTTCCCTGAGCGCCTGGCCGATGTCCACCAAGCGTTCGATCTCCTGCCGGATACGCGCGCAGCGTTGTGCCAGATTGGCGACCTTCTCGGCCCGGACCTCACCCTCTTCCTGACGGTCGATCCGGACCATTTCATCGAGGTAGCGCTCGATACTCGCAATCAGATGGGTGGTGCGGCTCGCGATCTTGCCCTTGGTAAAGTTCTTGTCTCGATTATTGTCCGCCTTGAATTTGGAGCCGTCGATGGCAACACAATCCCCCTTCAGCACCCCGATCCGGCGACAGAGTTCGACGAACTGTGCACAAGTTCGCCGAATGGCGGGACCGTTATCGCGGCGAAAATCAGCGAGTGTCTTGTGGTCCGGGACCAATCGCCGCGTCAGCCACATCACCTCAACATTGCGACCAGCCTCCCGCTCCAGCGCGCGGCTGGAGGGCACGCGGTTCAGATAGCCGTAGATAAACAGCTTAAGCAGGACAGATGGGTAATAGCCGGGCCGCCCTGTCCGCGCCGGCGCCGTCCACAGGAAACCGATCGCCTCAAGGTCGATCTCCTCCACAAAGAGGTCAATCACGCGAACCGCATTGTCCTCGTCGATCCAGTCTTCCAGCCGGTCCGGAAAAAGCGTCATCTGACTTCGATCTGCACCTTCGATATATCCCGACATGCACGCCTCCTATTCTTGACGAGAAGCATACAACATCCAGAGTTTTCACACACCCTCAGCCCAAACCGGATGTGATGACATCTCGCTGCGTGCGCTTGTAACACAAATAATTCCGCATCCTATTGAACTTTTTTTCCGTAGCGCGACGCGCGGACCAGACGTTCATACTTCTCACAGCGAAAATGATAGACAAGCAACAAGGGGTATGACCTTGCTGTTTTCTGGCCTCGCAGTTCTTGCTGAGACGGTACCTGATTGGAGTGGACCTGTGAACTCAGGTTTCACGCAACAGATGTCCTGATCGCCGCTTTGTCGGGGAACTGGGCTTCCACGCCTCAGCTATCTTCTTCGCCGAAAACCTCCAGCGCCGCGTTCAACGCATTGATCGCCGCCGGGAACCCACCATACAACGCCATTTGCCAGATTACTTCTGCAATCTCTTCTTGCGACAAGCCTGCTTTGCGCCCGCCGGCGATATTCACCTTGAGTTGAGGCATTGTTTGACCCCCCAAAGGCCGTCAGAGCGGCAATGGTTCCCAAATATCTGTCACGAAGACCAAGGCCAGGCCGTGCGTATTGGCGACCATAGGCGAAATCGACCACACCTTCGGCCATGCCAGGCAATAGATGCCCGTAGCGCGCGTTCAATGCGTCTTCCATCCCCGGGTTAAGGTGCTCGGACAGCTTTCTTCCGATGTCAGTTGTGTTCTTGGTCAAATCGCCACCTTTTCCTTCCTCATCAATCATGTTTCCGCACCGGTTACCCAGTCATCTGATAGTCTCGAACCTCACGAAACCGCCGTACCAGAAAATCCACAAACGCGCGCGTTTTGGGGGCAAGATTACGTTTTTCGGGAAACATCACGACGATATCTGTGCTTGGCGGTGCATACTCCGGCATGACTTGGACGAGCTCGCCTGATTGAAACTTTCGATTTGCCATGTAACAGGGCAGTCGCGCGATTCCGATCCCAGCAAGTGCCGCTCGAAAGACGACATCTGTACTATTTCCCTGAAAGCTGCCTTGGGCTTCAAATCCGTCACAACTGATCGAATCTCCGTCGCTCCACGCGTTCCGTCGGCTGTTCCCGGCAATCCTCAGGCAATTGTGGTGGGCCAGCTCGGCAAAACTTGTCGGCGTTCCCGACCGCTCAAGATAGCTTGGTGCGGCGCACAGCACCCTGCGGCTCTGCATGATGCGCCGGACGACAATATCGGGGTTCTTGCGTTGTTCGGCAAAACATATGGCCACATCAAACCCTTCGCTTTGAAGGTCAATTTCGCGATCCGTCAGATCGAGCGCAACCTGAACCTCCGGGTTTTCCTCCATGAAGGCAGGTAACGCAGGAATCAGCTGGGATTTTCCGAAGGCAACGGTGGACGCGACTTTGAGAGTACCGCGCGCGACGCCGTCAAGAGTGTGAATCATCGCCTCGGCCTCTTTGAACTTTTCAGCCATTGCTCTGCATTTTTCGTAGAAGTCCTGGCCTTCTTGCGTTGGCGAAACACCGGTTCTCGTCCGATTCAGCAGGCGGTAATGCACGTGATCCTCAAGAAGACCAATCTGCTTGCTGACGGCTGAAGGCGTCTGCCCCATTGATCTTGCGGCCGCAGAAATGCTTCCCTGTTCCACCACGGTTGCGAAGATCAGCATCTGTGCTGAAATATCCATCTTGTATCGCCTACCTGTTCCAATCTGGCATGGGTCCCTTGCCAAATCGACTAATTGTGAGCGCTACCAAATGCGCGTACTTCTGCAGTGCAGCATAAATACTGCACTGCAGCAAGAGACGAGGTAATATCATGGCAATAACACGATCAAATAGTGGGCTGGATGCCGTTTTTGATGCTGGCCGCACGTTCTTTAATCAAAAAATGGACCACATGCGACGGGCGCAGGCCAAACGTAGGGTCTACCGCGCAACGTATCATGAGTTCTCAGTACTTACCGACCGAGACCTGAAAGACCTTGGTATACCACGCAGCAATATCAAAAGACTGGCGATGGAGGCGGCTTATGGCTGTTAGTACGCAGACGCACAATCACGCTTTCGCCGCACCATTCGCGCTGTTGGTGAGGCTCGGCGCAAAAGTACATGCTGGCATAAGGGCGCTTCAAATGGCCCGGATGCTGTCGACGCTTTCAAGCATGAGTGACCACCAGCTTGCGCAGGTCGGCATTTCACGATCCGATATCCCGAAATACGCCGCAACGCTCATGGAGAACGAATAACGGCCCGGTCCGCAAAGGCGGAACGGTCCTAGAAAAGTGCTGGTTCTCGCTCCTCCCAGAGTAAGTCAGCACGAGCCGCGGCGAAAATCCAACAGGGAGCGCCAACGCAAAGGCCAGCATCCTCACCTCCTCCCGAGGGTGCTGGCCCAAACCATTCTGTCAGGCAGGAGCCCTGCAAAATGAGTGATAGAAGAACCCCACAACATCTGGTCGTCCGTCGTCTCCATTCAGGCGATCAGGAAGATATTTGCGATCATTTCCTCCGCCTGGATGTCCAAACGCGGCGGTCAAGGTTTTGCGGGGCCGCCAGTGACAATGGCGTTTTGAACTACGCGAAAAACATCCTTCGCTACGATAGTATCGTGTGTGGCGCTTTTATCGACGGGCACCTAAAGGGACTGGTGGAGCTGAATGGTCTCTTTCATGCTTGGCCGTCAACGACCGAAGCTGCGTTCTGTGTTGAGACTGAATGGCAAAACATCGGGATCGGCGATGCCTTGTTTGAACACATTCTCATCATTGCCCGGAACAGGGGCGTTCGAACAATTAAAATGGTGTGCCTGAAAGAAAACATCCAGATGCGGCATCTTGCGGCGAAACATAACGCGCGGCTCGTATTTGACGCGGACGCCGTTGAAGCCGTCTTGCACCCTAGCTGGCCTACACCGGGCTCTGTTGTAAAAGAGATCCTTGCGGGAACCAGGGAATACTCACATCTGTTTTTTAGGTAGGTGGTAAAGTACCGCCGACGCAAAGCAGTTGCCGAATGGTTACGGTGGCCTCATCCAAACTGACGTTCGCTGCATCGCGCATGAACATGCGAAACGCGTGACAGTTTTCCTTTGATCGAATGACCGGTTTGCGAAAACCGGTGCGCTCAGTTCACCCAGCCCGTAGCCAGTCTTTTTCCCAGTTGGAATGACCAGAACACTTTGCCAATTCTATCCTACGGCTCGGATCATTAGGCACATGCAGAAACGCGGTAGCCCATCCGGCAGTCGTTTTCCCAGCGACGGCATGGCAGGCTGCGCTGGTGCCTGTTTGAACGACATGACGCACTGGTGTGTCGTCGACATAGTCTGAGCACCCGACACTGCCGGGGTTCAGGATCATACGGCCATCAGGTAGGTCCATTCGACGTGGTAGATGAGAATGGCCAAATAGCAGGGGGCTCGCCTTGACGCCGTATGCCTCGCTCGCACCTTCGTTACGCGATCTGAGGATAACTTCGCCTTCTGGCGAAACCCTCTCCAACCAATAGGTCGTGTCGCTCGTCGGTGTCCCGTGACAGGCGAAAACGTCTTCTGACAACCAGAGCGTCGGAGATTTCTCGCGAAGCCAGTTCAGTTGACGTTCCTCAAGCTGATCGAAGGCGGTCGCAATCACAGCGAGTTGGGAAGGCTCACTCCAACCAAACACAACATCTAGTATGTCGAGTTTTTCACCTAAATCGGTCATTCTTTAACAAGGTAGTTTTTTAGGGGTTATTGTCGGACTGGCTATGCCGATATTGATCCACTTATATTGGCGATCTTCGACATATGTCGCATGTCTGTGCCGCAACATCCGCCCAAGACCATGATGTGTGGGAACGTGTGACGGATTTCGGAAAGCTGTTGAGCCAACTCGGTTGGGTCACCGGCATCAAGCTCTTCGGCTTCATCAAGTTCGGCGTGGCTGCATTTTGAAGCGTTGGCGATGATCCCCCTGACGCGCTGCATCCAAGGCCGATCTTCAAGGACTGTTCTAAAGTGGTCAGGGTGCGCGCAGTTTATCATGAAGTAGGCCGCATAGCCGTTGGTCGCAGCATCTACCTGTAAAATTGCGTCTTCCAATGAACTGCCGGTTGGAAGCTTCCCGTCCGTCTCGACGGTGAATGAGATCACGACAGGTAAGCCAGAACGCCGCGCAGCGCGCACAATCCCTATCGCTTCGGCCGGATACGCGAGTGTGTACCCACTGATCACATCAACAGCTGTGTCGGCCAAAGCGGAAATCTGTTCGGAATGATAGCGTTCTGCGTCCTGCGGACTCATTTGCGCCTCGGGCGTATAGGCATCGTCGCGTGGGCCCAAGTTGGCGCTGATTACCGTTGGCACATCGCCATGGGCGGCGCGCATCTCGGCCATCATGGCGACTGCTTGCTGATTGAGGTCTTTCAGAGAATTGCGCGTATAGCCGAGAGCCGCGGCGCGGTCTCGATTGGCGACCCAAGTCGGGCTTTCAAGTATCACTCCGGCGCCCATCTCACTGCCCAAAGCAATCATGTCTTTCAGATACCCTTCGAGAAGTTCACGACCCTCTGTGGTTTCCAAGAGCGGGTAAGAGGCAAAACCAGGCAGGTCTACGCCACGATTGAAGATCAAGTCGGTCTCCATGCCGACATATGCCAATAACAAATCAGCATTCACCTTTGGAAACGTATTTCGATAGATGGCCATCGCGTCCTCCAAATAGCTCTCAATTCAAAGTGTAGCATGACGAAGGTGAGCTTTCACCTACGTCGAAAATTCCGTGAAAACCCATACGTTTCTGCCACCGGCGAAATCCACCGCTTTTACCTTGTTATCCCAAAGCCGCCATTGGCACGCATGCAGTGAAATCTCACTTCGTCCCGAACTTCGTTAGTTCAGCCTTTACTTCGTTTCGCGTACGCCGCGAAGGTCAGCCAAGCGCGCTGCAACTGCAGAAATCGAAGTCAGCGCTCAAAGTCCGCTAAGGGCCGGCCTCATGCGTGCGAAATACGCCTAAATGCTGCGCTTGCTCCAAAGACGGTAGCGAGCCTATTCTGTGCGTCCGGTTTTCATGCCGCATGCGCTCACAGGACGAAATTTGCGGCTAATGCATAATTCTCTGGGTCGCCAAGCGGAGGAAAAACGAGACGTTCATGCTCGCAGCCAAGAAAACCAGAAGGCCGTCAAATACTAAATGGTAAGGACAGCCGTTCGCGGGGTATCTAATACTTGCGAACGACTGCGTTATTTTTGCACAAAATATCTGCTGCGACGCTTTGTTTCCGTCTGACCTCCTCGCACTGCGAAGGCTATAATTAAATTGTCAGAACCTTCACGCGGCAACGCTCAGGGGGCTGCTTCTTGGTGGAAATCCGGCTTGTCCGTTGAGTTGCCTAACTGATTGTCCGAGAACTGACTTGAGTCAGAAGTTTCAGACTGCGAAAAAAATGGGCATCCTTGCCTTCAAGCTTCTTTTAAGTGCTCGCAAACTCTTGCGACAATGGCGTTCCTCGAGATTCGCGTTGACCACGGCGATGCAAGGGCATTTTACGGTTTCATGAACCAAGATCTGCGCATTCTGGTCGTTGAGCCTGACCCCGAACGAGTGCGGGCGATTTTTGATGCCTTAAAGGATGCAGGCTGGTCGGACGTCAAAGCGCTGGGGCACATGTCGGCACTCGACCGGACCGTCAAGGAATTTGCACCCGATATTGTGCTCATAGACCTGGCCAACCCGGATCGTGACACGCTTGAACATATTTCCCATGCGACAGAGACATCCAAACGCGCCGTTGCGTTGTTTGTCGACGAAACGGATGACATCCTGACGCAAGCGGCGCTCAGCGCGGGGGTAAGCGCCTATGTGGTCGATGGCCTCAAGATGGACAGGATCAAGTCGGTTCTGGAAACAGCAATTGCTCGGTTCAAGATTATGCGCCAGATTCAATCCGAACTGGACGCCGCCAAACAAGCACTGGAGGACCGCAAAACAATTGACCGCGCCAAAGGGATTTTGATGCGCCGACGCGGTTTTTCGGAAGACGACGCATATAATTTGTTGCGCAAAACCGCAATGAGCCAGAACCGCAAAGTCATCCATGTCGCCCATGCCCTTGTCACGGCTGCGGAGCTGTTGTCGTGAGCCAAACCGTCTTGAATTGCGGCTATGTACCGTTGGTGGATTGCGCCCCGCTGGTGATTGCAAAAGAACTTGGTTTTGCGGGCGAGGAAGGGCTGGCGCTTAACCTCGTGCGCCAGCCCTCGTGGTCTGCGCTGCGTGATATGTTGGCCCTTGGGCATTTGGACGTCGCGCAAATGCTGTCCCCGATGCCTGTGGCGATGTCCATCGGGCTCGGAGGATTGCCGGCGCGTGTCGATACCCTGATGGTCTTGTCCGTGAATGGCACAGTGTTTGGCGTTTCAAACGATGTGGCTTTAGACATCGGCGCTGTGCCGTTTGGCGATGCCAAGGCGCTTTTGTCAGCGTTAAGTACTCGAAAGGGCACGGCTCTGCGCGTCGGAGTACCCTTTCATTATTCCATGCATCGCTTGTTGTTGTCGCTTTGGACATCCAACGCACCTGACTTGCAGATCGAAGAAATCACGGTGCCGCCGCCACGAATGGCGGATGCCGTCGCGGACGGGTTCGTTGATGCCTTCTGGGTGGGTGAACCTTGGGGGAGCGTCGCGGTCGGGCAAGACGTGGCTCAGCTGATGATGACGGGCAAAGATGTTTGGCAGTTCGCACCTGAAAAGGTTCTCGCCGCGCGTCATGATTGGGTCGAGGGAAATGGCGATGCCGCTGCGCAACTGATGCGCGCTGTCTATAAGGCATCTGCCTGGCTTGATGCGAAAAAGAACACTCCCTTGGCAGTCGAAATACTAGCCCGCAGCGAACATCTGAGCATGTCGCCGGATTTAATTGATCCCGCGCTTTCCGGTGATATCGTCACCAAACGAAATACCGCTCCCACACCCGTGGGCCGTTTTTTGCAGTTTCATAAACATGCCGCGACGTTTCCCTGGCGCAGTCAGGCCGCATGGATCGCATCCCAACTTGGGGCGGATGCGGTTGGGATAGAAAAAGCCAAGGCATGTTTTCGAGCAGACCTTTATCGTCAGAACCTTGCCGGCATCGGCGCCGACATGCCCGGTGCATCGGAAAAAGAAGAGGGCGCATTGCACTTTGAAACGGCAGTCGCATCCAGCCGCGGTCATATGATTCTTTCTCCTGATGCCTTCTTTGACGGCAGAACCTACGATTTCTCCTAGACAAAGCGCCTAAATACTGAGCGATCTCTGCATTGCAGTAAAAATTCATGCGGCGGCGCAGCAAAAAGATTGCGCTCGCAGCTCTCGCTGGTTCACCATCGGAGTAAGGGGCAACGACGCCCGCAAATACGCGCTGGCCGATGTAGGTAGCGCACCTCCCAAGAGCAAAGCCGCTCGTATAGACCACGGACCTCCTCCCCCGTGATCTCTACGTGCGGCTTTTTTTGTTTTC
The DNA here is from genome assembly GCF_000154785.2 of Roseobacter litoralis Och 149. Classification (NCBI taxonomy): domain Bacteria; kingdom Pseudomonadati; phylum Pseudomonadota; class Alphaproteobacteria; order Rhodobacterales; family Roseobacteraceae; genus Roseobacter; species Roseobacter litoralis. The sequence goes on along the minus strand of NC_015730.1, from coordinate 4,042,703 downwards.
CCATCTGGGTTTTGAAAAGGAATAATCGATGAAAAAGACACGCGCGATCTTACTGGCAACATCCAGCTTGTTGGCCTCCACTGCGGTGGCCCAGTCTTTGGATCTTGAAAAAGAAGACCTGACACTGGGATTTATCAAACTGACGGATATGGCCCCGCTCGCGGTTGCATATGAGCTCGGGTATTTTGAGGACGAGGGTCTTTTCGTGACCCTTGAGGCGCAAGCAAACTGGAAAGTTCTGCTGGACGGCGTGATCAGTGGAGAGTTGGACGGCGCGCATATGCTGGCCGGTCAGCCCTTGGCAGCAACAATCGGCTACGGCACCGAAGCCCATATCATCACGCCGTTTTCAATGGATTTAAATGGCAACGCGATCACGGTCTCCAACGAGATTTGGGACCAAATGCGCCCGAATGTGCCTTTGATGGACGATGGTCGCCCGCAACATCCCATCAGTGCGAGCGCATTGGCGCCTGTTGTCGAGGAGTATCTCGACCGTGGTGAGCCCTTCAACATGGGCATGGTGTTCCCTGTGTCCACTCACAACTACGAAATCCGCTACTGGCTGGCTGCGGGTGGACTTGAGCCCGGGTTTTACAGCGAGCAGGACATTTCAGGTCAAATCGGCGCGGATGTTTTGTTGTCCGTAACACCGCCGCCACAAATGCCGTCCACGATGGAAGCAGGCACGATCTTTGGGTACGCGGTCGGTGAACCGTGGAACCAGCAGGCTGTGTTCAAGGGCATTGGCGTTCCAGTGATCACCGATTACGACATGTGGAAGAACAACCCCGAAAAGGTTTTTGGCATCACAGCTGAATTTGCCGCAGACTACCCCAACACCACGACCGCCCTGACCAAGGCTTTGATCCGCGCGGCGATCTGGCTGGATGAAAACGACAACGCAAACCGCGAAGAAGCGGTCGAGATGCTGTCGAGGCCTGAATACGTCGGGGCAGATGCCGAAGTCATTGCCAATTCCATGACGGGCTTTTTCGAGTTCGAAAAAGGCGACGTGCGCCCCGCACCAGATTTCAACGTCTTCTTTCGCTATAACGCGACCTATCCGTTCTATTCGGACGCGATCTGGTATCTGACGCAGATGCGCCGCTGGGGCCAAATCCCGGAAACCATGCCGGACGCGTGGTATTTCGAGACCGCTGCCAACGTCTACCGCCCTGACATCTACCTTGAGGCCGCGCGCTTGTTGGTTGACGAAGGCATGGCCAACGAGGCTGATTTTCCGTGGGACACCGACGGTTTCAAAGATCCGACGCCTGCCAGCGATATCATCGACGCCATTCCCTATGATGGCCGCTCACCAAACGCCTACATCGACAGCCTGCCAATTGGACTGAAGTCCGGACAGACCGTTCTGGACGGCGAAATCCAAGGCTAAATCAAAGCAGCCCGCCTTGTGTCGTCGTGCGGCGGGCATATCCCATTTTTCAAAAGCAGCAGTTGGACACCCGATATGACCGCGATTGACCCCACCTCCTTTGACGCCGAAACCCGCCGCGCACGCCGCTTTGCTCGCATTAACAAAGCCGACGCATGGTTTGGCGTGCTTGGCCTGTCTTGGGTAACACCCATCTTGAAAGCTGCAGCGGGGGATAATCCGCGTGCACAGGCCGGCGAAATCTGGCGTCTGTTAGGTGTGCCCCTGCTTGCGATTGCGGTCTTTGTGACAATGTGGGCTACCCTTGCGCCGACTGTGCAGACATCGCTTGGTGCTGTGCCGGGACCCATGCAGGTTTGGGAGCAGGTGGGTGAGTTACGTCAAGACGCGATCCGTGAAGGAGAGCGCGAAGCTGCGTTTTACGAACGCCAGGATGCACGCAACGCAGAAGCGATTGCAAACGGCGATACCGACGCCGTGCGCAACCGTATCTATACTGGCAAACCAACCTATTACGATCAAATCTGGACGTCGATCAAAACGGTGTTTTTCGGCTTCATGATCGCGTCGATTGTGGCCATTCCACTGGGTATCGCGGCGGGGCTCTCCGTCACCGCAAACGCGGCGCTGAACCCACTGATCCAAATCTTCAAACCCGTGTCCCCGCTGGCCTGGTTGCCGATTGTCACCATGATCGTGTCTGCTGTCTACACCACCAACGACGGTTGGTTCGAAAAATCGTTCCTTGTGTCCGCCATTACGGTCACGCTGTGCTCGCTCTGGCCCACCCTGATCAATACAGCACTCGGTGTCAGCAGCATCGACAAGGACCTCGTCAGCGTGTCCCGCGTGCTGAAAATGAACACATATACCAAGATCACCAAGCTGGTGCTGCCGTCGGCCCTGCCGCTGATCTTCACGGGGCTGCGATTGTCTTTGGGTGTGGGTTGGATGGTTCTGATCGCGGCTGAAATGTTGGCGCAAAACCCCGGCCTTGGCAAATTTGTCTGGGATGAATTCCAGAACGGATCGTCCCAATCGCTTGCCCGTATCATGGTCGCAGTGTTCACCATTGGTATCATCGGGTTCCTGTTGGACCGCGTCATGTATGCGCTTCAATCCATGTTCACATTCTCGAACAATCGGTGAGTGGCATGAGCATTCTACAACTGAAAAACGTGTCCAAGAACTATGGCGACACACCGGTGCTCAAAGGCATCAACCTTGATGTGGCGGAGGGGGAATTCGTTGTCATCCTCGGGTTTTCGGGCACCGGAAAAACGACTTTGATCAACTTGATGGCTGGGCTTGAATACCCCACCACCGGATCGGTCACATTCAAGGGCGTGCCGATCGTGGAACCGGGACGCGAACGGGGTGTGATTTTCCAAAGTTATTCATTGATGCCGTGGCTGACGGTGAACGGCAACGTGGCGCTGGCGGTGGATACGATGTTTCCGGAACTGCCCAAGACCGAGCGCGCGGCCAAGGTCGACCATTATGTTGGCATGGTGGGCTTGAGCCACGCTGCCACGCGCCGCCCTGCGGAATTGTCGGGCGGCATGCGCCAACGGGTCAACGTGGCGCGTGCGCTGGCCATGGATCCTGAAGTGTTGCTGCTGGACGAGCCGCTGTCTGCACTTGATGCGCTGACCCGCGCCAATCTGGCGGATGAGATTGAAGCGATCTGGGACAAGGATAAAAAGACCTGTGTTTTGATCACAAATGACGTGGATGAAGCCATCATTCTGGCCGACCGGATCATTGCGCTGAACCCTGACGGCACGCTTGGTGATGAATTCAAAGTCAACATTCCCCGCCCGCGTGATCGGATCGCGATGAACAACGACGCGTCGTTTAAGGCGTTGCGCGCGCGGGTGACGACCTACCTGATGGACGTCGGGATCGCATCAAAAGTCGAAGAAACGCGCGCTTTGCCCAATGTGACACCCATCCACGGTTTGCCCGCTGCCGTTGCCAAAGCGCAGAGCGGCGGAATTGAGGAGAAGTTCCTGAATTTCTCGCAATTGGACAAAGTCTATCCGACGCCCAAGGGGCCACTTACGGTGGTTGAGAATTTCGACCTCAAGATCAAAAAAGGGGAATTCGTTTCGCTCATCGGGCATTCCGGCTGCGGCAAATCCACGGTGTTGACGATGGCTGCGGGCCTCAACCCGATTTCCAAGGGGGCGATCCGGCTCGATGGCTGGAATGTCGAAGGTGCGGACCCGGAACGTGCCGTTGTATTTCAATCGCCCAATCTGTTTCCATGGTTAACTGCCAAGGAAAACGTCGCGATTGGTGTGGACAAAGTTTACCCGCGCGCATCGCAAGCGGAACGACAGGATGTTGTTGAATATTACCTCGAACGGGTGGGTCTGGCCGACAGCATGAACAAGGGGGCCGCATCCCTGTCGAACGGTATGAAGCAACGTGTTGGAATCGCGCGTGCTTTTGCATTATCGCCAAAGTTGTTACTGCTGGATGAACCCTTTGGAATGCTCGACAGTTTGACCCGTTGGGAGTTGCAAGAAGTCCTGATGGAGGTCTGGTCGCGCACCAAAGTGACCGCGATCTGCGTCACCCATGACGTCGACGAAGCAATCTTGCTGGCGGATCGCGTGGTGATGATGACCAACGGGCCGCAGGCCACAATCGGCAAAATCACCGACGTCAAATTGCCACGTCCGCGCACCCGCAAGGCGCTGTTGGAACATCCAGATTACTACGCCTACCGCCAAGAGGTTCTTGATTTCCTTGAGGAATACGAACACGGCGCGAAACCCAAGCCCAAATCAATTGCAGCGGAGTAATCGGTATGACACAGAAACTGATCATCATCGGCGCGGGCATGGCCACGGGGCGGATGCTTGAAACCTTGATCGAGGCCGAGGCGGATTACGACATCACGTTGATCAACGGCGAGCCGCGCGGGAATTACAACCGCATCATGTTGTCGCCGGTGTTGTCCGGTGAAAAGACGTACGATGAAATCGTCACCCACGACGACGAATGGTACGATTTGAACGGCATAAAAACGCGATTTGGTTGTTTTGTGCAGGACATTGACCGCGAAAACCGGACGGTTACGACCGATACCGGAGAGGTAATTGCCTACGACAAGCTGGTCTTCGGGACGGGGTCGAACCCGTTCATGATCCCGTTGCCCGGACATGATCTTGAGGGCGTCATCGCCTACCGTGATCTGGAAGACACGCAGCGGATGATGGACCTTGGACCTGATCACAAGTGCGTCGTCATTGGTGGTGGGTTGTTGGGCCTTGAGGCGGCGGCAGGTATGGCCGCGCGCGGTGTTGATGTGACCGTGGTGCATATCATGGGGCACCTTATGGAACGCCAGTTGGATGAGGCGGCGGGCTATCTGCTGCGCAAGGCACTGGTGGACAAAGGGATCACAGTGAAGTGCACCGCAAATTCAAAAGAAATTCTGGGCGACAATGGCCGCGTCAGGGCGCTGTTGCTCGATGACGGGACGCAATTGCCTTGTGACCTGCTGGTTATGGCTGTTGGTATTCGACCGAATGTCAAGCTCGCCAAAGACTGCGGACTGGCCGTTGGCAAGGGCATCCATGTGGATGATCAGATGATTACATCTGACGCGGATGTCTTGGCCGTGGGCGAGTGTGTGGAACACGACGGGGCGATCTTTGGGCTTGTGGCCCCGCTGTATGATCAGGCCAAGGTGGCGGCGCGGACGTTGATGGGGGAACCCGCGCAATTCGTTCAAAAAGAGCTATCCACCAAGCTGAAGGTCACCGGTTGTGATCTGTTCAGTGCGGGCGATTTCGCGGATGGTGAAGGCCGCGAAGACATTGTGTTTCGCGATCCGGCGCGCGGTGTCTATCGCCGTTTGGTGATTGAAAACAACGTGATCATGGGCGCGGTGATGTATGGTGATACCGCTGACAGCAATTGGTTTTTCGGCCTGATCCGTGACAAGGTCGATATCAGCGATATGCGCGATACGCTGATTTTTGGCCCCGCCTATCAAGGGGGGACCCCCCTGGACCCTTTAGCAGCTGTTGCAGCCTTACCGCGTGACGCGGAGATCTGTGGCTGCAACGGAATCTGTAAAGGACAAATCGAAGATGCGATCGCAGCCGGGGCCTCTGATCTGGGTGCCGTGCGATCAACCACCAAGGCATCGGGGTCCTGCGGGACCTGCACAGGGCTGGTTGAACAGGTACTGGCCGTCACGCTGGGCGATGATTTCGTCATGCCCGCGGCCGCGGCCATTTGCGGCTGTACCGACATGACCCATGAGGACGTGCGCCGCATGATCAAATCACAGCGCCTGATGTCGATGCCCGCCGTCTGGCAAGAATGCGGGTGGAAGACTTCGTGCGGGTGCCATGTGTGTCGCCCGGCGTTGAACTTTTATCTGCTGGCTGATTGGCCGTTGGAATATCAAGACGACCCTCAAAGCCGTTTCATCAACGAACGCAAACACGCCAACATCCAGAAAGACGGCACGTTCAGTGTCGTACCGCGCATGTGGGGCGGGATCACCACACCCAACGAATTGCGCGCGATAGCCGATGCCGCCGACAAGTACATGGTGCCCACGGTAAAAGTCACCGGCGGGCAGCGTATCGATCTGTTGGGTGTCAAGGGCGAGGATTTGCCTGATATCTGGGCCGATCTGAACGCGGCTGGCATGGTGTCGGGCCACGCCTATTCCAAAGGTTTGCGCACGGTCAAGACCTGCGTCGGGACGGATCATTGCCGTTTTGGCACGCAGGATTCCACGGGTCTTGGGATCAAGTTGGAGAAAGAGCTTTGGGGGTCTTGGACACCACATAAACTGAAGCTCGGTGTGTCCGGTTGCCCGCGAAATTGCGCGGAGGCAACGTGCAAGGACATCGGCGTTGTCTGTGTCGATAGCGGATATCAGATCAGCATTGGCGGTGCGGCGGGGATGGACGTGCGCGAGACCGAACTGTTGTTACAGGTCGCCACCGAAGACGAGGCGATAGATGTGATCAAGGCTGTGACCCAGCTCTATCGTGAGAACGCCAAATACCTTGATCGTATCTACAAATGGATGGGCAAAGTGGGTCTTGATTGGATCAAGGAACGTGTTGAGGCCGAAGGTCCAGCTTTGGTTGACCGGTTTGAATTGAGCCAGTCGATCTATCGCAAAGATCCTTGGGCAGAACACACGCAGACCAAAGCGGATCGTTATCAGCCTTTGGCGAACTTGACGTTGGAGGCCGCAGAATGACGGACTGGATTGATATTGCCCCGCTTGAAAACGTTCCGATGCGGGGTGCACGAATGGTAAAGACCGCTTTTGGATGCGTGGCGGTTTTTCGGACGGCTGAGGATGAGATATTTGCACTCGACAATGCGTGCCCACATAAAGCAGGGCCCCTGGCCGAAGGGATTGTGCACGGAAAGTCAGTGACCTGTCCGCTGCATAACTGGGTCATTTCGCTGGAAACCGGGCGCGCACAGGGCGCGGACGAGGGCCGCGTCGCAACTTATCCCGCGCGCGTTGAGAACGGGCGCATTCTGCTGGATCGCGCCTTTTTGCGGGCGCGGGTGGCCGCATGAGCGTGACCCGCACCACATGTCCCTATTGCGGCGTGGGCTGCGGGGTTCTGGCTGGGGCTGATGGCACGATCAAAGGTGACCCTGATCATCCGGCGAATTTTGGACGTCTGTGCTCCAAGGGGGCGGCGTTAGGCGAAACGATTGATCTTGAAGGACGACTTTTGCACCCCAAGGTGAACGGCGCGGATGCCGATTGGGACACTGCCCTTGATCTGGTGGCGCAGAAATTCAGTGCTGCGATTGCCGAACATGGCCCCGAAAGCGTGGCTTTTTATGCCTCTGGCCAATTGTTGACCGAGGATTATTACGTCGCCAACAAGCTGATGAAAGGGTTCATTGGTGCCGCGAATATCGACACCAACTCGCGGCTGTGCATGGCGTCATCTGTCGCCGGACATAAACGTGCATTTGGCACGGATACGGTTCCGGGCATCTACGCTGATTTGGAACAGGCTGAACTGATCGTGCTGGTTGGGTCCAACCTCGCGTGGTGCCATCCGGTGTTGTATCAACGCATTGCGGCGGCGAAAGAGGCGCGGCCCGGCATGCATGTCGTTAACATCGACCCGCGCCGCACTGCCACGACGGACCTTGCGGACATGCATCTTCAAATTGCGCCTGATGGTGATATCGCGCTGTTCAATGGGCTGCTTGCGCATCTGGCTGATACGAACAAACTGGATGCGGCATTCACCAAGAACCACGTGAATGGCACATCTGCTGCGATCGACACAGCGCGCGCGTCTGATCCGTCCCAATCCGGTTTGACCCATCAGGAACTGGCGAATTTCTTTGCCCTTTGGGCAAGGACCAAACGGGTCATTACAATCTATTCCCAAGGGGTGAACCAAGCCAGCTGTGGCACTGACAAGGTCAACGCCATCCTGAATTGTCATTTGGCGACGGGCCGCATCGGGCACCCGGGGGCGGGGCCTTTTTCTGTCACCGGTCAACCCAATGCGATGGGTGGTCGCGAAGTCGGGGGGCTTGCCAATATGCTGGCAAACCATCTGGAATTGGACAATGCAGAGCATCGACAGGTGGTGCAGGAATTCTGGGACAGCCCGACCATTTGTACCAAACCGGGCCTGAAGGCGGTCGATCTGTTTGAGGCTTGTGCGAACGGGAAAATCAAGGTGCTTTGGGTGATATCGACCAATCCTGCTGTGTCCTTGCCCGACTCTGACGGCGTCTCAGCTGCCATCGCCAAGGTTCCATTTGTCGTCACGTCCGACATCATGGAAAAGACAGATACCAACGATCTTGCTCATGTTCTTTTACCAGCCACCGGGTGGGGTGAAAAGGACGGCACCGTCACCAACTCCGAACGCCGTATTTCGCGTCAACGGGCCTTCTTGCCGGCCCCGGGAAGTACGCGGCCCGATTGGAAGATTCTCAGCGACGTGGCGGTGCGTATGGGGTTTGGCGATGCCTTTGATTACCAAAAACCTGCCGATATCTTTGCGGAATATGTGGCGCTGGACAAAGCCGCCTCCCATATTGCGCGTGATCTGGATCTGAGCATTTTTGCTGATGCCGATTATGCCCGTCTGATCCCGACACAGTGGCCGGGAAATGATCATCGGTTTTTTGCGAACGGTCGTTTTTTTCACCCCGACGGCAAGGCCCGCATGATCGCGGTGACCGCGCCGGTATTGTCAAAATCACGATTCACGCTCAACACAGGGCGCAACCGCGACCAGTGGCACACCATGACGCGGACGGGCAAATCGGCGCGGTTATGCGCCCATTTCGCCGAACCTTATGTTGAGGTAAACCCCACTGACGCGGCTGAATTGGGCGTCACCCCCGGCGCTTTGATGACAGTGGAAAGCATCTATGGTCGAGCGATTTTGCGCGCGCTCGTCACCTCCCGCGTGGCGCAAGGACAGCTTTTCGCGCCGATGCATTGGACACGTCAACGCACGACAACAGGGACCGTGAACAGTGTCACAGCGCCACGGGTGGACCCGTTTTCTGGCCAACCTGCGTTGAAATCGAACGCCGTAACAGCGCAGCTATATAAGGCGAAGTGGTACGGGTTTTTGGCCTGTATCAATGAGCCCGACCCCCAAACACCCTACGCTGCCATCGCGCGCACGCAAACGGGCTGGCAGGTGGAACTGGCGAGCGCAAAAAACCCAAGCGATTGGGAAACCGAGGTGCGGGATCTAAGTGGACAACCGGGGGGTGATGCGTCAATCCAAACGGACGCCGCCACTGGAAATACACGCATCGCCATAACGCAGAACGGCCAAATCACAGCGCTGCTCTTTGCCGCGCCGACCCCTGTTGTCGTGTCGCGCATGGCGATCGTTGATATGATCGGCACAGAGACACCACCGCTTGTCGCTCTGGCAGGACGCAGTCCCTCTGACCGGCCAGATGTGGGCGCAACCGTTTGTGCATGTTTCAACGTGGGCCGAAATACTCTGTTGGCTGCCGTTGCGAATGGCGCGCACAGTGTTGCCGCTTTGGGCGAAGCAACCTGTGCAGGCACCAACTGTGGATCCTGTAAGCCTGAATTGACCGCTCTCCTGGCGCAGGCTCACCTTCCGATGGCGGCAGAATGACCCTCGCGCCCTTTGTTCAGATCTTGGCACGTGGCAAGGGCCGTGCTCGGACAATGACGGATGCCGCGCAAGGTGTGATGGCGTCGATCCTGACGCGGAGCGCCGCACCTGCCGCGGTGCAAGGTACGTTTCATCCGTCCGACCGCAGCCGTCAGGCGCAGGTCGCGGCCATCGGAGAGGCCGGGCTTGCGCTTTGGACGCCAAAGGCGGCACCAACCCCCGATAAAGCACATCAGATCGCGCAGGACCTGTGGGACGCGCGTCATCACACAGAAAGCCCGTCCGCATGAGAACCTTCCCCATGTTCCTGCAAATGGCAGGTCGCCGCGTTGTCATCATTGGTGGTGGCGAACAAGCCGCGCAAAAAACAAGGCTGATCCTCAAAACCGAAGCGATGGTCGACATCTGGGCACCGGCGCTCGACCCTGAATTGTCGGGCCTCGCGGTTGAGGGGCGGATCACACATCAAATTGGCCCCATTACGCCCGACACGTTTTCAGATACCGCGCTGGTGTTCATTGCTTCGGGGTGCCCCGGTATCGACATGGCGCTGCATGCGCTGGCAAAAGCGGGCGGCGCGACGGTAAATGTGGTGGACCAGCCCCGGCTGTGTGACGCCATCACGCCGTCAATTGTGGATCGTGACCCTGTGGTTGTCGCCATTGGCACCGAAGGCACAGCCCCCGTGCTGGCGCGCCAAATCAAGACCAAATTGGAAGAGGTACTTGAACCTCGCCTTGGTGATCTTGCGGCCCTTGCGGGTCGTATGCGCGGGGCGGCGGCGGCCCGTCTCGGACCTCGCGCGCGGCGGGACTTGTGGCGCTGGGTGTTCAATGACACACCGCGCCAATTGTTTTCCGGCGGGGCCGAACGCGAAGCAGCCAAGTTGATAAAAACGGCCATCGAGACAGGTGACTTTGGGGCCACAAAGGGCGGTAGCGTTAGCCTTGTGGGGGCGGGGCCCGGTGCGAAGGATCTAATCACCCTGCGCGGCGTTCAGCGCCTGCAAGAAGCAGATGTCATTTATTATGATCGCCTTCTTGATCCCGAAATTCTGGAACTGGCACGCCGCGACGCTGAACGCATCTATGTTGGTAAGTCTCCGGGGTGTCATAGTTGGCCGCAAGAAAAGATCACTCAAACGCTTGTCGCTGCCGCCAAACGTGGGCAAAGGGTGGTGCGCCTGAAATGCGGTGACCCCGGAGTGTTCGCACGCAGTACTGAGGAAACCGATGCCCTCAAAGCCAGCGATATCCCGTTTGAAATTGTGCCCGGTGTTACGGCGGCCTGTGCGGCGGCTGCGAGTGTCGGCCAAAGCCTCACGGAAAGAGGCAATATCGACACACTTGTGCTGAGCACAGGGCACCGCCAAAGCGGATTTACGGTGCCCGATGCGATCAAGGACATCAAACCGGGTACATGTGTCGCTCTCTATATGGCTGTTGGCGCAGCCCCCCAAATCGTCGCACACCTACAAACGTGTCATCCCGATGTTCCATTTGACGTTCATGTCGTCGCAAAAGCCCAGCGAAAGGGACAAATCGTCCTGAACTGCCCCCTTGGTGATTTAGCGCACACCTTGCTCGTCCATGATATTGCGGGCGAATCCATGCTCTTTGTGCGTTGGCCCTTTGGCGTTCAAACGTCAAATGATGCCGGCACGAGAGCCTTGGCGACCGTATGACTGGACGAGCGCCCTCAGCTTTCTCCCTCTGAAAGCAAGCATGCATCGCTAAGACGCCGCGAAACACCGAATTGAAATCAACCTGGATTGGTCACATTGAACGGCCGATTTAACGCGAGAGGCTGCAATGCAGCAAAAATTCTGCTGCAACAGCGAGGGAATGGTGCGTGAGCAAAGGTCGAACATCGAATGTCCGGTTTGTTTCGCATGGTGTGAGTTCACCGCGAACCCGATAGCGCAGTTGCAGCGAATGGCTGGTTTGACGGGCCGCATCTCAGCATGGCCAATTTAACGCGAGAGGCAGCTTTGGGCCGTGCCTCATCCGAGCGAAATGCGCATAGATGCTGCGCTTGCTCCAATGGCGCTAGCGAGCCCGGAGTGCGTCGTTTCTGCGCCGCAGCGCATGTCTGCCATCACAATAGAGCCAAAAACCTCGACCAACTGATTGGATTTTGAAACACTTCTTTTGGTAACTTTGATCAACGTGGCTTACGTATACTCTAGAGTTAGGATTTTTTGGAACATATTAAGGTCGGGGCGCGGAGGTTTGGTCGGCCATCATTACACTTGCCGGATAGTGGACAGTCGCCGGTTTCGTAAAATCAGAACCAGCGCGATTGTCTCTGGGATTAGGGCGAGTATGGCGGTCATCGTCAGGCTGATTGTTTCACTGGCTGTATTGGCTCCCGACTGACCGCTCAAGACTGCCGTCAAAATATCAACACTGTCGATGACGATGCAGCCAATCAGCAGTGGGACGATAGTTGCAGGCGTGGCAATGACCACTAGCACTGTGATAACCATATCGCGAATGGCCCACACGCGCACGACATAGGGCATCTGCAAATTTTCATCAGGCAACGCGCCCAGCTCCAGCATCAGGAAGTCCGGTGCAACATATCCTACAGCGCCGAGTGAGAAACGAACCAGACACATCAATCCGATGAAAATTGCGATGGTCCGTGTTTGTTGTCGCATGTCTTGTTCCTTTCAAATGTATTCTTGCTTTTCAACATTAGCCGTTTGAAGGTAATCAAATCTATTACTAGAACATCATAAACGGAGACCTGTTTGAAATTCGGGCAAACCCTCACCGAAGCTAGACGCCGGTTTCGCGCCTCTCAGACTCAGCTTTCGGCGCTGTCGGGGATTTCTCAACGACAGATCAGTTTTTTGGAAAGTGGCCGTGCAGTCCCAAGACGGCAGACCGTCGACAAATTAGCTGAGGCGTTGGCACTTAATTACGAAGACGCTGCTCCGCTGTATGCAGCTGCCGGATTTCTTCATTGGAACGCTCGGGTCGAATGGTCAGATGTTGCATTTGACGAAATACGCTCACCGGTCGCCGCTGTCCTTCAAAAGCAGGAGCCCTACCCAGCCTATGCTGTTAATCGCGCTGGTGATATCCTGACATCCAATCAGGCGTTCTGCTCTCTGGTAACTCAAGCGCTTGGAAAGGGCGGTGTGCAGGACAGGCTGCGCAGAAACATCTACGATTTGACACTATCGCCCGATGGAATTGGACGCTTTCTTTTGAACCCAGAACAGGTAGTCCCGCATGTGTTGCGCCGTCTTAACATGGCCGCTCTCATAAGCGCTGACGCCAGACATGTTTTAGACAGGAACCAGCAGACCCCGCTTGCCCGAAAATATGCACCGCGATCACGCGAACCCATGCGAGGAATGCCTGTATTTCCGGAACGATACCGGATCAATACCGCCGAAATCGGGCTGATTGCCATCACGGCCAGTTTTGGTAGTCCAGAAGATGCGGTTGCTCAAGAAATCCAGATTGAGTTCTTTCTGCCTTCAGATAAGACCACGTTTGATTGGCTGTCAGCCTGAATACAACCATGTTCAAATAGGACCGTTCTTGTCAGAGGCAGAATCACAGTCGATCTTAGGCCGTTAGCTCAAAAGCCGTCGTTAGTGCAACTGCGGCGAAAGCCCGCTTCTGGTCAGTTGGGACTTACGTTCTCGCTGCGAAAAGAATGATCGACCGGATTGTCCGCCGCATTGCAGCGGATCCAGTTTTGCGCATGCTGCGATTTCCATACTGCGAGCGCGCACAGCAAGAAATCAAATTCACAAGCTGTGCTCGTAGCGGCCATCAGAGGCGATGCAGCATGCACCTCGGCCCAATTCAAACGGATCTTGCGGACGGCCCACAAGAGACATTGGATGTGCGTCCGCAACGCTGCGGCTGTAGCCCGATTGCCGAACACTCGCTGCAAGCGCAACACTAAGACCCTTACTAAATCACAGTCGGCGAGACAAACTTGCCGTTCGATTGGTAGTAACCAAGACTTGCTAAGTGCGCTTCGCGGGAACCACAGCAAGCGCCGCAGGAGGAAAAGTGTGAATTCGCTGCTATCTTGCGTGATATTGCGGTCTCTACAGCGTTCAGTTTGGTGGACGGCAGCTCAATCCTTCGCCGTCAGTGCGCGCGGCAAGGATGGCCCGTCCCAATCTGAGTGAGAACGGCCATCAATTTCATGCAACGGTATAAGTGTCTTGCTGACCTTCAACGCCGCGGATCGGAAATCGGCCCAAAACACCTAGCCCCAGCGTCTTGCTTGCGATGAGGCCAGTCGCCTCGTCTATGAGTATGCGCTGGTCAACGCGGTGCTGGTACAGCAGATCAATGCGATCCGTGCCAAGACGTTTCAACGACCCTTCAACGGGGCGACGAAAACGCTCTGGCTGGCTTGTGACTGCAAAGTCCCACACACCAGTTTCGGGGTCGACGCCAAAGCCAAACTTGGTGGTGACCTGAATGTCATTGCGAAACGGTACCATGGCCTCTCCAAGGATGCGTTCGCACGCGAAGGGTCCATAGACTTCTGCACAATCAAAGAAGGTCACCCCATGCTTATTGGCTGACCGGATCAAGCGGATCATCTCGTCACGGTCCGGCACGATGGTGTAGAACGTCCGGTGCATGTTCTGGACGCCAAGCCCCCGCTCGGACACTTCCAGATTTCCCAACAGTCTGCGTCCGGTGGCAACGCGTGGCGATGTTTGGGCGGCAACCTGCGATGCGCCCAGTGCAACGGTTGCCGCAGTGGCTGGAATACCGGCGAGAAAGGCACGGCGGTTTTGATTGATGTTTTCCTTCGAGTTTGTCATCGGATGTCTCCTTGAATTATCTGTGTTGCGGGGTGAGTGGTGGCACTCAGCTGCCCGGCGTGTCGCGGACAAAGTCGTTGCCGCGTTCGGCAGTGGCAAAGAAGCTGATACCGTTCACGCGCCAACCGTCTTCGGTCTGGGTGAAACTGTGCTCGTAGGTGCCCCACACTTCCTAAATTGCATTGCCGCCATTCTCGGGCAGGGCACCGCGTTCCATCTGGTTCCATGCGTAGCCGTGGCTGACCACCGTGGCAGTTCCGTCGGCTTCAAAGGTGATCCTATGATTGCCGCGCAGATGGAAAGACGCCTTGTCCTCGGTGACCCTCGGTTTGGCTACCATTCCACTTTTGATTTGGTTACGGCACCGCACGAGGGGCGGCCGCCTGTCTGTTTACAAGTTTTGTATCCTCGCAATTTTGGGGGCCGCTGCTAGGTCTGATCGCTGTGGCGGGCTACCGGTTTGCGCCGGTCGCCGTTTTGTGTCTGGATCAGGTTTCAGCGCTGTTCTTTTGAAAGAGCACGTTTCCGCATCGCGCGTTTTTGGCGCGCTCATCATGTTTGGCGGGCTTTCCATGCTAGTGGGTGTCGAAACCACCGGAGCGCATAAAAATTGGCTCGTCGGCACCGGCCTGTTTGTCGCCGCGGGGATCATATGGGGTGGATGTACAGTTTTGCTTCGTCTTTGGCAGGTCCCTCTATTCGAAGGCACAAGCGTGATCGCTTCCTTTGGAGTTATGTTCGCCGTCTTGGCGCTTGGTCCAGCGGCATGGCCATCACTCAACGAGATCTCTACCGCCATGCTGTTCACACAAATCGTTATGCAAGTCATCGTGGGCGGTATCCTCAGCGTCATTGCCTTGGTCGCCGCGCTGCAACGTCTGACGGCTCAAACGGCAGCGTGCAAGCATGGCCGCGGGCGGGTCCAAGAAGGGTCATCAGCTTCGGGGGCATACCCTCGGCAATCAATGCACGTGCCAGATTACCGGTGCCGCAGCCAGTGATGATGAAGTTTGCCATGGCGAGGCGTGAGTTTGTCATAAAGATCAACCGCATCGCCTAAAGGCGTTTTTGCCAACATCTTGTTGTTTCCGGTACTCACTCGAAATGTCTGCGGTGCGCACACATTTTTACGAAGAACTTGCGTCAGATTGCGGCACGGCATGTTCATGCTTGGGCCACGTCCACGCGGTCCAGAGGATCCCAACAATGGCTGCCAGCTCGATGACGAAGGGAAAGGTGTCATCCATGTCGGTGGGGGGCGAGGAAAGGAGAGTACCCGTCGTGACGATCGCTGCAAGAAAGGTGACAGAACGACCGACCCTGCGGGTTAGCGGGAGAGAAGAGAGCACCATCGCAATCGCCAATTGGACGAGGAAACCGCCCAGAAGCAGCAGCCCTTCGGCGATCTCGATGCCGTTGTAGAGGCCTGTCAGCAGCATCTCGATATGGGACGCGAGGACAAACTGGTGAGTGTCGTGAAAGATGATGTTGAGTAATATGAACAGTCACAAGGCCGACAGAAGACTATGGAATTCGAGCCGCTTCATTTCGGTGTCTTCTTTCTTTGTTTTGGGAGTTTTCCGGTATTTGGCCGGGAGCACGGTCGGGTTCAAATCACGGCGTCGGATGTGCGCGCCGCAAAGGTGCGGCGGATTAGAAGTTCCGCAATCGCAAGGTTGATGGTCCACGCCCCAACCATCAGAAGGTCTCGTGCAAATCCCTGCAGTTCGGTGTCAAAGAAGGCCATCGCGCACAGAAAGAGCGCGGTCTGCGTTGAGGCGCCCTGGCCGATGGCATAGGCGCGCAACATCGCAGCGCGGTGCGCGGCGACTTTTCGCGACCGGATTGCAACGATCGCCCATGCGATAAAGGCGACCATCGCGAGGCTGAGCGTGACCCTTCCCGCGTAAAGCAGTGGTCCCTGCAGGGCGTCGGGAAATGCATAGGCCACGGTCATCCAGAGACCGGTGAGTGCGCTGATGCACCCTGCTGCTGCCACGATCCGCCCGAGCGTCCTGTGCAGGGCAGGGCGGTAGCGCCTCAGGCTCGGCAGGAACTGAACAGCCCCCACAAGGCAGAAAACTGAACTGCCGAGGATATGCAATGTGATCGGGAGGGGATCGATCACCGCACGCGGGTTAGACGGGATGATCGCTGGAGCGCCGAGAAGTTCCGGAAGCCGGATCAGACCGACGACTGCCGGGATGAAAGAGTAGAGGAACACGAGGGCAAGGAACGCCCATTCGCGACGGCTGATAATGTGCATGCTTCGGTCTCTCAGAATAAGGTGTCGGTCTGCCTCAGGCGGGCTTGCGCGCGACGATAAAGGGGCTCAGTCGGTTCTTTCCGAAGTACCGCGTCTGCTCGATTTCGAACCCGGCCCGGATCAGGTGCCGGGTCAACTCAGCGCTGCTCAAGATGATCACATTAGGCGCGATCCGCACGGCCATGAGCACGCGAACCATGGCTCGCATCCAGCCCGGCGCGTCCTTCAGGCAAACCGTTTTTGAAATGAAGTGACCGCCGGTTTTCATTTGGTGGAATGCTGCATCCAGCACGGTGGGTATGTCATCCACCAGATGCAGCAGGCTGAACGCGCAAATGATCTCGAACGGTTGGCCAGGAATGTGCTGCGCCGCCTCCGCCTGAAGGAATTCCGGTTTTCCCGCGCCATCTCCGCCTGATCGTGATCGGGCGATCCGGATCATCTCGGCAGAGAGGTCGGTTGCGGTCACATGAGCGACGACAGGCGCGATCTTGCTCGCCGTGCCGCCTGTCCCGCAGCCGATTTCAAGAACCCGATCGGTCGGTCGAAGAAGCGCGGTGACGCAATCCAGCTTTTCTTTGTAGGCGGAGACATCAGCGATAGGCTTATTCGCGTACTTGGGCGCATGCCGGTCCCAGAAGGCTTCGGCAGTCATGTCGGCATCCATTGCGTGTTGCACTTCAGGTTTGAAGCAACGCGGATGCGCCAGTCAGAAAAAACTGCGAAGTACATTGTGTCGCTTTCAATGGCTAAGACCGGGTTGATCTCGTTTCGCAGTCGGTATCATCCATGCGCTCGTGAAAGGTCGATTGCCTAAATTCGTCCACCTGCTATACGCTGATGGATGAACTGGCAGGCTATCTCCTTCGATTGGAATCAGGTGCGCGCCTTCCTCGCGACAGCTGAGGAGGGCTCGTTCAGCGGCGCGGCGCGCGTGTTGAAGACAACGCAGCCGACGATAGGACGGCAGATCGGTGCGTTGGAGGAGGCACTTGGCGTGACGCTGGTGGAGCGCAGCGTCCGTGGTCTTACCTTGACGGAAGCAGGGCGCGACCTGATTGATCACACGCGTACCATGGGTGAGGCTGCGACGCTCATCTCGATGGTGGCCGACGGTAAATCACAGGAAGTCTCGGGTGAAGTTACTGTAACGGGCACAGACCTCTTGTCCGCAGCAATCCTGCCCGGCGTACTCAAGCCGTTGCGACAGACGGCGTCCGGCATCCGCGTCCGCATCCATGCATCAAGCGAGATGCAGAATTTGACACAGCGCGAGGCGGACATCGCGATACGCCACGTCCGCCCAGATCAGCCGGACCTGATTGCACGGCATTTGGGCGACTTTCGCGCCAATCTCTATGCCGCGACTGACTATCTTGATCGCGCAGGTCGCCCGCATACGCCGCGTGATGTGGCGACCCTCGATTTCGTCGGAAATGCTGATCCTGAGCGCTTGATGGCCCCGCTGCATAACATGGGCGTGCCCGTTCGCGCAGAGAGCTTTGTGATGTCGAGCGAGAGCGGTGTCGTCGCATGGGAATTGGTAAAAGCGGGCTATGGCGTCTCGATGCAGCCCGAAACGTTAGGTGAGGCTGAACCGGGCTTAGAAAAGGTCTTGTCGGATTTCCCCTCGCTTGAGTTTCCAATCTGGCTGGTTACCCATCGGGAGTTACAGACCAGCCGCCGTATCCGGATCGTATTCGACCTGCTGGCTCGGGGTCTCACGGACGTTGCGAAGCGCCGAGGTAGCGGCGATTGACAGGTATAAATGCGCCGAACCCGGAGCAAGTGAGGTCGCATGGCGGTAATTAAAGCTACGCTTGCGAGAGTTCGTTTTGTGCGATGAGTGCACGTTAATGTTGGAAATGCTGCGCAATCGATCAACGCCGCTCCGGGGAAGCTGCAATACGGCAACGGTTCTCGCGATGAACGGCTGGTTGGGGCCGTTCTCAAAGGCCCTTCATCATTGCGTATCGTCGATGCTGCGAAGGTGCCGACGACAGGTTTGAGCTCGCAGCCGACATGCTAGAATTGTACTGGGTGTGTTTGCAGCGTAAAAAATTCTGCATGCACGAAAAGATCTGCGTTGCGAGGCGGTGCAAAAAGCAGTCATCCGTGTCAGCTTTAGGAAACCGTTTGGTGTCGCGTGACAGAACATAGATGGTCGCGGCCCTTTTTCTCTTTCGAAGATCAATTTCGTAGACATTCAGAACAATTCTCCTGAGATCCTTTTAACCATTTGACGCTTCTGCGCGATCAACTTACACGTAGATCTATATCTGTTGGGGTGCCCTTAACCGGGCTGAGATGCACAAGCTGCGAACCCATTGAACCTGAACCGGTTAGGACCGGCGGAGGGAACAGCTCGCGGAACTCGCATCCGTGATGTCCTGCGCCCTTTAGCTTCCTGACTCTTAAACCGAGGGGCTACGACGTGGTAGCAAAGGCGTTAACGATTGCTGGCTCCGACTCTGGTGGTGGGGCTGGTATTCAGGCCGATCTCAAGGCTTTTTCCGCAATGGGTGTTTATGCTGCTTCTGTTGTGACGGCGGTTACCGCACAGAACACCAATGCTGTCACAGCCATTCATCCGATCCCGGATGAGGTCGTTGCTGCGCAGATAAAAGCCGTTCTGGATGATATCGATATTGACGTGGTCAAGATCGGAATGCTGGGCACACCGTCGCTGATTGCAACGGTGGCGGATGCGCTGGCGGGCTATGATGGGCCAGTTGTGCTTGATCCCGTGATGGTTGCTAAATCAGGCGATACTCTGCTGGCCGATAGCGCGATAAATGCGTTGAAATCTTCACTTTTCGGACGCGCGACCCTGCTTACACCCAACCTACCTGAAGCAGCGAAACTGGTCGGCGAGGGCAGCACGCAGTCGCAGGCGTCCGCCCTTCTCGAACTTGGCGTCGGTGCAGTTTTGATGAAAGGCGGACATGCCGACGCAGAGACCTGCACCGATCATCTTGTCTGGCAAACGGGAACGCAAGCCTTCTCGGCCCCACGAGTGAATACCCGCAACACCCACGGCACGGGATGTTCCTATTCCTCTGCAATCGCTGCGGGCCTGGCGCAGGGTATGGCGTTGAGTGATGCGGTATCGCGTGCGCACACCTGGCTACATCAAGCGATTTTGCGTGCCGATGAATTGCACGTCGGGCGGGGTCATGGGCCCGTTCATCACTTTCATGCGTTTTGGAAGTGAGCGGCCCATTCACCATTCTGGGCGGCGGCGTTTGCGGGTTGGCAGTGGCGGCAGAATTGTCGTCACGCGGCGCGCAGGTCACGCTCATTGATCCCAAAGGCGCGCCGGGCGATCATGCCTGTTCTTGGTGGGCGGGCGGCATGCTGGCGCCCGATTGCGAAGGCGTGAGCGCAGAGCCCGAGATCGTGCGCCAAGGCCGCAAAGCTGCAAGGTGGTGGGAAAGCCAAGGCGGGATTGTACATCACGAGGGCACGCTCGTTGTCGCACTTAATCGCGATCAAAGCGATCTGGCAACTTTTGCGCGCCGCGCGCCGACCGCGACATCGCTGTCAAAAACGCAGATCGCTGAGTGCGAGCCGCTTTTGGCCGAACGCTATTCCAAGGCGCTATTCTTGGCAGATGAGGGACATCTTGACCCTCGCGCGACACTGACCGCGCTGCATGCGCGGTTGGAGCAAAGAGGCGTGGGGTTTGGCGGTAACATCAAAGGTCAGGTGATTGACTGCCGCGGGCTTGCTGCGCGCGATACCCTCACAGATTTGCGCGGCGTGAAGGGCGAGATGCTTGTGGTCCGCTGCCCCGACGCGACGCTGTCGCGCCCCGTCCGACTGCTTCATCCGCGATTCCCGCTGTATATCGTGCCGCGTGGCGACAGTGTCTTCATGTTGGGCGCGACCCAGATCGAAACCGGCGAACGCGGGCGCGCGACGCTGCGGTCTGTTATGGAATTGATGAATGCGGCCTACGCCCTGCACCCCGCTTTTGGTGAGGCAGAGCTGTTGGAAATTGGCGTTGATGCGCGCCCTGCCTTTCCAGACAACCAACCGCGCATCCGGCGGATTGGTGATGTGATTTATGTAAATGGTCTGTTTCGGCACGGTTTTCTGCTTGCACCTGCAGTGGCGCAGATGACCTCGGACCTGTTGCTAAAGGGCAAGATACCGGAGGTTTGGTATGAAGATCATCGTGAACGGTGAAGCACTTGAGACCGGCGCGCTCACACTGGTCGCGCTCTTGGATGCCCTGGGGAAGGGTGAGGCCAAGGTGGCCACCTCGCTCAACGAGACGTTCGTGTCCAAGCATCAGCGCGCAGAACATACTCTGCAAGAGGGGGACCGCGTTGAAATCGTGGCCCCTCGACAAGGAGGATAGAATGCCCACTTTCTACGGCACAGAAGTGACATCCCGGCTGATGCTGGGCACCGCGCAATACCCGTCGCCCGCAATTTTGGCGGATGCTTTTCGCCGCTCGGACGCAGGGATTGCCACGGTTTCAGTGCGGCGCGAGGCGGGTGGTGATCAGGCGGGGCAGGATTTCTGGGCGTTGATCCGGGATCTGGGTGTCGCCGTGCTTCCCAACACCGCAGGCTGTTATTCGGTGCGCGAGGCCGTGACCACTGCCCAGATGGCCCGCGAGTTGTTCGACACCAACTGGATCAAGCTTGAGGTCATCGGCCACGCCGACACCTTGCAACCTGATCCCTTCGGGCTTCTCGAAGCAGCCGCACAACTGGCCGAGGACGGGTTTGAAGTGTTCCCTTATTGCACCGAAGACTTGGTGCTGTGCGAGCGGCTGGTTGAGGTCGGCTGCAAGGTTTTGATGCCATGGGGCGCGCCCATCGGCACCGGCTTGGGCCTGAATAATATCTACGGTCTGCGCAGCCTGCGCGCCCATTTTCCCGATACGCCACTGGTCGTGGATGCAGGTCTTGGACTGCCCTCCCATGCGGCCCAAGCGATGGAATTGGGCTATGACGCGGTTTTGTTGAACACAGCCGTTTCAAAAGCGGGCGATCCAGCGGCGATGGCGCGCGCCTTTGCTCTGGCGGTCGAAGCAGGCGCGCTGGCCGCCGGTGCTGATCCCATGGATGCACGCGACATGGCGGCGCCGTCCACGCCCGTCTTTGGAAAGGCCATGCTATGACGCTGCCCCGCTTTTACCCGATCTTTGATGATGTGGCCTGGCTGCGGCGCATGCTGCCCTTGGGGGTCAAGCTCGTGCAACTGCGCATCAAAGACCAGCCGCAAGATGCACTGCGCGCCCAACTGACCGAAAGCCGCGAGTTGTGCCGTGCCCATAGTGCACTGCTGGTGGTCAATGATCACTGGCAGCTGGCCATTGATCTGGATTGCGACTGGGTGCATTTGGGTCAGGAAGACCTTGATGCGGCCGATGTGGCGGCGATCCGTTCCGCCGGACTTAAGCTTGGGATTTCGACCCATGACAAAGCCGAACTGGCACGCGCGCTGGAGTTGAAACCAGACTATGTTGCACTGGGGCCGATCTATCCGACGATCCTGAAAAAGATGAAATGGCATCAGCAGGGCGTTGAGAAGCTCAGCGAATGGAAAGACCGTGTGGGCGATATCCCTCTTGTCGCCATCGGCGGGATGAGCACGGACCGCGCACCGGGGGCATTTGACGCCGGGGCGGATGTTGTCTCGGCCGTTACGGACATTACGCTGCACGACGATCCAGAGGGCCGCGTCAGGGAATGGCTGGAGGTCTGCGGATGAGCCGCTATGCCCGCCAGACTGCGGTACTGGGACATGCCGCGCAGGATAAGCTGGCAGGGTCGTCTGTCCTCGTTATCGGTGGCGGCGGTCTGGCCGCCCCTGTGATGCAATACCTCGTGGGTGCGGGTGTCGGCCAAATCCGAATTGCGGATGCAGATGTCATAAGCCTGTCCAACCTGCACCGCCAAACGTTGTTTCGCGAGACTGACATCGGCTTGCCAAAAGTCGATGTGGTCGCAAAGGCGATGGCTGCATTAAACCCTGACACGACCATTGAACCCATTCGCCAGCGCGTCGATCCAGCCAATATTGCAACCCTTTGCGAGGGTATGACACTGATCCTGGATTGTGCAGACAGTTTCGCGGTCAGCTATATCGCGTCTGATTATTGCCTTGGGACAGGTCAGCCCCTCGTCAGCGCCAGCGTCGTGGGCCGCGACGGTTATGTCGGTGGCTTTTGTGGCGGCAAACCGGGGTTGCGCGCGGTTTTTCCCGATCTGCCGGGTCAGCTTGGGTCTTGTGATACAGACGGCGTACTGGGGCCAAGTGTCGGTGTGATCGGCAGCCTTCAGGCGCAGATGGCGATCGCAGTCCTGACGGGCGATCTGCACGTCTTGGGGCAGCTTGTAACCTTTGACGCGGGCGGGATGCGGTTTGGGGGCTTCCGCTTTGACACGGCATCAGACCCTGCGCCCAATCCCGCCTTTATCGCCCCGCGCGACATCGCCGTGACTGATTTTCTGATCGACCTGCGCGCGAAAGATGAAAAGGGGCCAATCCTACCGCGGGCAACGCGCCATGCCGTGTCCGATTTTGGGCCACATGGCCCCACACCTGACGCAAACCAACGTGCCGTTCTGGCCTGTCGGTCAGGCCTGCGTGCCTGGCAGGCGGCGGACCGGCTTTCACAACACTGGCAGGGCGAGATCAAACTTCTCGCTCTCGGAGAGTAAGGAAACCCCTATGAAATACCTCATCACCGCAGCGGCGCTATGTGTCGCGACACCAGCCTTCGCTCAAGACAAGATGACCCTGCTGCTGGATTGGTTCATCAACCCCGATCACGGTCCGATCATCGTGGCCGAAGAGCTGGGCTATTTCGCCGATCAAGGCCTTGAGGTCGAGATCATCCCCCCCGCTGATCCATCAGCCCCGCCGAAACTCGTGGCGGCTGGCCAAGGTGACATCGCCGTCAGCTACCAACCCAGCCAACATCTGCACGTGGCCGAAGGTCTGCCGCTGATCCGTGTGGGCACTTTGGTGGCAACGCCGCTCAACTGCCTGTTGGTTCTGAAAGACGGCCCCATCAAGGAGATCAGCCAGCTCAAGGGCGGCACAATCGGTTTTTCCGTGGCGGGCGTCGAAGAGGCGGTTCTAAGTGCGATGCTGGGTCGCCACGGTGTCACGCTGGATGATGTCGAGATGGTCAATGTGAACTTCTCGCTCAGCCCGTCGTTGATGTCGGGTCAGGTTGACGCGGTCATCGGAGCCTACCGCAATTTTGAGCTGAACCAGATGGAGATTGAGGGCGTTGAGGGGCGCTGTTTTTATGTCGAGGAAGAGGGCGTACCGACCTATGACGAATTGATCTACGTGGCGAACCCAGACCGGATGGATACCGATCAGATTCGCCGCTTTTTGCGTGCGACGGAACTGGCGACACAATATATCGTCAATAACCCGCAGGCATCGTGGGAGCTGTTCAAAGGCTACGCGCCTGAGCTGGACGACGAACTGAACGCAAAGGCGTGGGGTGACACGCTGCCCCGTTTCGCATTGCGCCCTGAAGCGCTGGATGAAGGGCGCTACACACGGTTCGAAGCGTTTCTTGCCGAGAGTGGTCTGGTTGAGGGCACGCGCCCTGTCTCGGCCCTTGCCGTCGATCTGGGGGCAGAATGACCTACGGTAAAACCTTCGCGGCCTTGCGGGATAACACGCCTGTCTGGCCCGCCTATACCCGTCATGCATTTGTGCAGGGCTTGGGCGACGGTACGCTGCCTCACGCCGCCTTCCTGCATTATCTGAAACAGGATTACGTCTTTCTGATCCACTTTTCGCGCGCTTGGGCTCTGGCGGTGACCAAGGCGGATACGGTCGCGGAAATGCGTTTGGCTGCTGGTACGGTGAACGGGTTGATCAATGAGGAACTCGCCCTGCATGTCACAATCTGCGCAGAGGCTGGGATTGATGAGGCGACGCTGTTTGCCACGCAGGAACGGCAGGAAAATCTGGCGTACACCCGCTATGTTCTGGATGCGGGCCATTCCGGCGATCTGTTGGACTTGCTGGCGGCTTTGGCCCCTTGTGTCATGGGCTACGGTGAAATCGGCACGCATTTGGCCGCCACCAAGACTTCTGACACCTACGCCGACTGGATCGACACCTATGCCAGTGCCGAGTATCAGCAGGTTTGCCAGGATGTGGGCGTGCTGATTGATGGGGCAGTTGCGCGGCGCATCGGCAATGATCCGGCGACCAGCCCCCGTTGGGCCAGTCTTCAGGCGCGGTTCGCGATGGCGACACAGCTGGAGGTCGGGTTTTGGGATATGGGACTTGATCCGTGAACCAGCCCTTGCGAATGACAGGATCGGCGACGATCGACGGCACGCCGATCTTTACGCAGCTCGACTTGACCCTGACACCGCACAGCTGGACCTGCCTTTTGGGAGCAAGCGGGGTGGGCAAATCCACGGTACTGCGCCTCTTTGCGGGGCTGGCCGATGGCATTACCTTTGACGGGAGCCTCAGCGATCCCGGTCGCGTTGCCATGATGGCACAGCAAGATTTGTTGATGCCCTGGCTGAGCGTGTTGGACAATGTCATGCTTGGTGCGCGATTGCGGAGGGAGCGTCCAGACAAGGACCGAGCCCGCGACATGCTTGTTCAAGTGGGCTTGGCAGATCATGCTGACAAACTGCCACGCGCTCTGTCAGGCGGCCAACGTCAACGGGTGGCATTGGCCCGTACCTTGATGGAGGACCGCGCGGTTGTGTTGCTGGACGAACCGTTTTCAGCGCTCGACGCGCTGACCCGTGCGCAGATGCAGGAACTGACAGCAGAGCTGTTGACCGGCCGCACAGTGTTGCTGGTCACCCATGACCCGAATGAAGCTGCGCGATTGGGCCAGAAAATCCTCATCATGACCCCATCAGGCCTTGTGGAGGTTGCTGCCCCCCACACCACCATTCCGCGCGATATCTACGCACCGGATGTCGTGCGCACGCAAACAGATCTGTTTGATCAACTTCGGAGACCGACATGAGCGCAACACAATATCTGCAATCGCTTGTGGCACAGGATTGGCACGCCGCTACACATCACGCGTTCACCAATGCCTTGGCCGATGGGACCCTGAGCCGTGAAAAGATGGCAGGTTATTTGCAACAGGACTACCAGTTCATCGACGGGTTTGTGCGGCTTTTGGCATCCGCCGTGGCCCATGCGCCCACACTGCAAGATGCCGTGCCCGGCGCGCAATTTCTAGGCGTGATCTGCGGCCCGGAAAACACCTATTTTCTGCGATCTGCACAGGCCTTGGAGATTTCGCTGAGTGCGCCGGCAGCCCCTGAGACGATCGCGTTTCAACAGCTGATGGATCAAGCCCGCCGCTCGGGCCGCTATGAGATTATGCTGTCGGTTCTCGTGGTTGCCGAATGGATTTATCTTGATTGGGCCACCCCGGTTGAAGGCTGCGCAGATGATCTGCCGTTTTGGCTGGGTGAGTGGATAAGCCTGCACTCAGGCGATGGATTTGCGCAGGTCGTCGCCTATTTGCGCGATCAACTGGATATTGTTTGGGAGGCGCTTGACGATGACGCCCGCGAAAATGTCACTGCGACCTTCACTGAAGCGGTGCGTTTGGAGCGCGCGTTCTTTGACGCCTCCTGGGCTGGCTTTGTGGTCGCAAAATGACCGGATGGCGGGCAGGCCTGGCGGCGACATGTCTGGTGTTGGTGCTCTGGCAGACGGTGATCTGGGCCACGGGTGTCGCCCGTTTCATCTTGCCGCCCCCTGCGCTGGTCGGGCAGACAATCTGGGAAAGCCGCGCACTTCTGACGGAGCATGCGTTGGTCACGATGGCCGAAGTGCTCATCGGCCTCATGCTGGGTGCCGCACTTGGGTTTGTGTCAGCCATCGGGCTGGTCGCATCCCCAACGGCACGCGCGCTGGTGCGTCCTATCTTGGTGTTCAGCCAAGCAGTGCCGGTGTTTGCATTGGCACCTATCTTGACCCTTTGGCTGGGCTTCGGTCTTTGGTCCAAGGTCACGATGGCCATAATCATCATTTACTTTCCCGTCACGTCGTCCTTTTTTGACGCCCTGATGCGCACGAACCGCGACTGGATCGGTTTGGCCAAGGTGATGGGCGCAAGTCCTGCGCGCATTATGTGGCACATCAGGATTCCCGCAGCCTTACCAGGATTTGCATCCGGCTTGAGGCTCGCGGCGGTTTACGCCCCCATCGGTGCGATCATTGGTGAATGGGTCGGTGCCTCAAAGGGCTTGGGGTATCTTATGCTTTTGGCCAATGGCCGGGCCAAAACAGACCTTATGTTTGCCGCCCTGATCGTGCTTGCAGTTCTGACGGTCCTGCTGCACGCAGCCGTGAATAAACTGTGCGAAAAGACATTGGACCGCCCGGAAGGGCCTTGATCGGCTCATATTGAAAGCCGAATTCGTTAACAAGTCCTGTGTGGATAGCTCCTGCATAGCAAGACATATTTGAAGTAATTTCGCACTGGTCAGAAGCAGACGTGTGTCCGGCCTGTTTGCGCGGCACTCGTAGCCGCCGGCCCTGATGGTTTCCGCGACCAAGTCCCAAACGGCTTATCGAACAACAATGTGTCCTGGACATTCGACGGGGTGTCTTGGTTGGCGGGCTGACTGTGCGCCATCATTTCGTAGGTCTTGCTGTCTCGGGTGTTCCTTTTGTTAGGCTGTGTGAGGCCGGTAGTATTCGTTCTTGGTTAACACCGCCCAGACAATTCGAGCAGTCTTGTTTGCCATTGCAACGGTCGCCAGTCGAGCAGGTTTGCGCTCAAGAAGGCCGATAGCCCATGGATCGACGCGGTCAGGATTCACTTTCATTTGCCGCAATCTCGCTGTCATCCCGGTCACCAAAAGACGCCGAATGTATCGGTCACCCATTTTTGTGATCCGTCCTAATCGTTCTTTTCCGCCACTCGACATGTTCAGAGGTGTGAGCCCCAGCCACGCTGCAAATTGTCGACCATTCTTAAACTGTTTTGCGTCGCCGATAGTGGCAACAATGGCGGACGCGGTCACAGGGCCAACGCCTGGGATCGTGCGCAACAGCATAACGCGTTTGTCCAGTTTCGAATGAAGTCGCATGCGCATCTCGTACCAGCGGAACCGGAGATGCATAGCGACAAGTTGGTGGCTAAGTTGTTTCAGAACATCAATTGCGATTTGCGGAAGGGCGGGCTTTTCTCCCTCCAGAACACCTTTGGCGTATTTGACTGCGGCTCCGGTTCCTTGTGGAATGATGACACCAAACTCGGCGAGCAAACTGCGAAGCATGTTGCTGAGTTGTGTTCGTTGCCTGACGATCAAATCGCGCGCACAATGCAGGAACAAGACGGCCTGCTGTTCCTCGGATTTGGGCGCAACAAACCGCATCGTCGGGCGTGTCACCGCTTCACATATAGCTTCGGCATCATTCGCGTCAGATTTGCCGCGTTTGACATAGGGCTTCACATAATTGGCTGGGATCAAGCGAACATCGTGCCCAAGCTTGGTCAGTTCTCGCGCCCAATAGTGGCTGGACCCGCATGCCTCCATGCCGATCAAACAGGGCTCCAGATTGATGAAGAACTGCATGAGTTGTGCGCGCCGGATCGCTCGATTGAAGACAACCTCCCCATCCTCAGTAATTCCGTGAACCTGAAAAACATGTTTGGCCAGATCGATACCGATTGTTGTAACTTGCATTGGGTAGCTCCTTTCATAGCAGTGATAGACAACTGCAGTATGGCGCATTGCGACGCCGGGTGGAGCAGGAGCTATCCACACCATCCGCTTGTGTATGCTGCTTCAGCGAAAATGGAAAAGCCAAAGGCAACTCTCCCCACTCTCCTATGATCGATCCCGGTTACGGCGAAAGATCCATTTGGAATCCACCAGTATTGCCATGGTTGAACGTCCCTTCTTGGCAAATTTGCCGCTCAGCAAAAGTTCTCGCCCCGAGTTGCATAAGGCTTCTGCGCCAGCAGTAGCTGCACCTGCACAAGTCCGCTGTGCGGAGAGGCTGTGTGAAAACTCCCCCATTTTGACCGGACTGATGGTATAATTTTCGTATTCGATACGGAGGTTGTTGATGACGCAATTTATCGAGGGTCTGGACCGGCAGCAGAGGATGTTGCTGCCCGAATGTCTGGACGATTATGTTGATGAGAACAGTCCTGTCCGCGCCATTGATGCCTTTATAGACCTGCTTGATCTTGCGGTGCTGGGCTTCAATGCGATGCCAGCGGCAACTGGACGGCCTGGCTATCATCCTGGCTTGTTGCTTCGGATTTATCTCTACGGGTATTTGAACCAGATCCAGTCATCGCGTCGCCTGGAGCGCGAGTGCGGTCGCAATCTGGAACTTGTCTGGCTGACGGGTCGGTTGAAGCCGGACTTCAAGACGATTGCAGACTTTCGGAAAGATAACGGCCCCGCGATCCGCAAGGTGTGCCAGCAGTTTGTCGCGCTCTGCCGCAACATGAACCTGCTCGATGGGGATGTGGTTGCCATTGACGGTAGTCGGTTCAAGGCGCTGAACTCCAAGGCCAAGAATTACACGCGCGGTAAGCTGCGCCAGAAGTTGGGTGAGATTGACAAGGCAATCGAGCGCTATTTGGGTGAGTTGGATCGCGCCGACGAAGTGTTTGAACAGACCGGCACGGTGCTGCCAGAGGCCCGCATGGAGCGCACTCTACGCAAGCTGGAGCATCTGCAAAAGGAGGCGGTGCGCTACAGATCAATCGAGCAGCGCATGGATGAGACCGGCGAAACCCGAGTCTCACTTAGTGATCCTGATGCCCGATCCATGGCAACAACGGCCCGGATGCCCCGCATTGTCGGTTACAATGTTCAAACGGTCGTCGAAGCCAATCACCACCTGATCGTTGCGCATCAAGTAACAATGCTTGGGTTCGACCGGGATGCCTTGTCGATGATGGCCGCGGCAGCAAACGATGTCATGACGACAGATCAGCTCACAGCAATCGCGGATAAAGGTTATTACAAGAGCGAGGAAATTGTTGCCAGCGAAGAGGCTGGTATCTCGGTTGTCGTTCCCAAACCAATGACATCGAACGCCGCTGCGCGCGGTCAGTTTGACAAGGCTGACTTCACATATGACAGCGACAAGGATGTCTATGTCTGCCCGGCAGGCAAGCAGCTGACCTACAGATTTACCGGCCAGCAAGACGGCAAAGCTATCAGATCATATTGGTCGGGAGCCTGCGCCGATTGCGTCATCAAGGACAAATGCACGGCCAGCAAGGAACGGCGCGTGCGTCGATGGGAGAAAGAGGATGTGCTTGAGCGGGTGCAAGAAAGGTTGGACGCAGACCCAGCCCAACTGGCCGTCCGCAGCATGACCGTCGAGCATCCTTACGGCACGATCAAATCTTGGATGGGGGCGACACACTTCAAGATGAGACGGTTGAAAAATGTCGCCACCGAGATGTCGCTGCATGTGCTCGCCTACAACATGACCCGCGTCATGAACTTGATAGGCATCCCGGCAATGATCGCGGCGATGAAGGCGTAAGGGGTATCGTTCGGCTTGAAATTAGCCTCGAGAACGCCGGGGTGAGCCGGAGATTGCCTCAGCCGCCTTCTCAACCCATCTAAGTAGTGGAAATGACGATGCCGAGCCAAAATGCCCAAAAAAACACCGAACGCTCACGCCGACACCACAATCAACAGAGTTTCCACACAGCCTCTCCGCGAACTGTTGTTTGACTTGAACTCTGATTTCGTAGTCGCAGCGAATGAGGCCAGCGCGCCATGCACTTGAGGCTGGTCTGATGCGCTTCGACATCTCTGGGTTTCGATCCGCTGTACGCAATGCTTTGTAGGCAAGGCAGATGAGACAGGCTGCGCCAGTCAACCGCACTTAGGTCATCACATCGCTCATCTGGGCCATAATTGCCGCCAGCCCATAGGCAGTCGCCGTTGAAAGGACAATGGAGGCGCACACGATGCTGAAAGCTGTAACGAGAGAAGGAAATCAGCCTTGGCGCGTTGCAATGGCCAGAATTAACTTGACGGAAACTGCCCACGCTAGTGATGCGAAAGCTTGAGCACAGAAAACCGCAAGATCGAGCAAGCCAGAAGCTGTTGAGCAATGATATCGTCGAAATTCAATGTGGGTCGCTCATTGGTGACCGATAGCATATTATTAATGAGACGGTCCGTTGATGATCGCCGTCGCTTGTTTTCGCGCAAACCGTAGGGAGGTCAAATGTCAAAGAGTGTCAAACGTGTAACTGAAGCAGCGCAAATACTAGGTCTGAATATATCGATTCAAACGATGCCTGATTCAACCAGAAGCGCTGCCGACGCGGCCAATGCTTGTAATTGTGAAGTCGGTCAGATTGTGAAGTCTTTGATTTTTAAGGGTGAGAACTCCAACGCACTCAAATTGGTTCTTTTGGGTGGTCATCACGATCTCGATCTGAAGAAAGCAAAGGAAATCTTCGGCGAACCGTTGACGCGCGCTGATCCAAAGCGTGTACGGTCTGAGACGGGTTTTGCCATTGGTGGCGTTGCACCAATTGGACACCTTGAGACACCTGAGACGTGGATTGATGCGAATCTGCTCAATCACAAGCAAGTCTGGGCTGCCGCAGGCACTCCAAACTCGGTCTTCAGCGTTGACCCCGAGCACCTGATGCGGGCGATTAACGCCCAAATATTCACAAACTCATAGTCCTGAGAGACGAACACCGCCGCCCTGCTCTTCATTGCGGTGCTGATTTGGGGAACAAGCTGCGTTGCGATAGCGCTTCAAATTGGTCCCGTATCGGTCGGCGTTTCAGTCTTCTATCCAATGACATTAGCGGCGCCGCTTCTGTTCGCAACCCTCGCAGCCACTAAACGGCTCATGTTGCCTGCCCCATGGTGGTTTGTGATCCTTTTAGCGATCTGCTTGTTCAGTCTGAACTTCGTCGCGCTACGCAACGCGGCGGCCCTTATACCTTCTGGACTGCTGTCGGTTGTGTTTTCGCTGGCTTCAATCTTCAACGCAGTGAACGCACGTATGCTCTTTGCGGAGAAAACCCCTTTTCGGGTCTTTAACCGCTCGGTTGTGGACGGGTTATTGTAGTCTCGGAGGCCAAGTTCAAGGCCACCGAAATCAATGACCCTTCCGAGCATTCCCAGCTCTTTTTTTGACCGATAAGGGAGCGACCTTTTCCCGTTGCCACCTTGCTTTTCCCGGAGATGACATGTGGTCACGAACCTTTCGTGCATGCACTCGCGATATGTCCGACAGCGGCTTCATCTATGAAAGCCCTGCCGCGTCAGCCAAACGCAACACGCGTTCGTGGCGAACGATTGCAGCGAGATGATCACGTACAGAGCCACCATCCGGTCTCTCTTTTTACATAAATCTCATAGGCATCTTGAAGCGCGTAGGCTGGCGGGGTCCAATGCGGACTTAGTAAAGCTTGCACAAGCGGTTGTTTGCGGTCGCCCGAAAAAACCACTCGCTCCGACAGCGTCTTTAGCGCGTCTTTTTGTCTGAAAGTCTCAATTTCATCGTGGGCTTCATCAGTGTTTACTAAGCCAGACACACCAGCGGTCGTCCGCTCTACTTCTTTTAGAGCAGCCTGTCACGCAACCCAAGGCGTCATTTTAGGTGTTGGAGCTTTGACTCCAGCGATCTCGGTGTCAATTTTTGCAACAATTGAAGCGTACTTCCGCATTAAGTCTTTGATCTGAACTTGCGTGGATCACCTCTTTTCGCTCAGTCTTACCGAGCGCCTTGTGAGCAGCGGCGGGGATGCGCTTGCGGTATTCCCACTTCCCTTACCGAGTTCTGTCAAACCTTTTATCTTCAACGTCACGCCCTTATTTTGGACCTGAATGTGGAACCTAGGATGCAGTTATCGACCAAGTTGCGTTTGACATATGAGGGATTTCTAGTGATTTTGGTGCCCAGGAGAGGACTCGAACCTCCACACCCTTGCGAGTACTAGCACCTGAAGCTAGCGCGTCTACCATTCCGCCACCTGGGCAGGTGTCGTTGAGACGGCTGTTAATCTGATCGGCTTTAGGTGTCAAACGAAAACTGATGGCACAGGCGTGTTCGCGGGATATGCCAGAGATGCGCCTATTTGCGCCTTGTCTCACCCTCTCTGCAGGGGTAGTTCTAGCCAATAATCTGATCAAAGAGGCACGCAATGTCAAAGCTGGTTACGATCTATGGCGGTTCCGGGTTCATAGGGCGCTACATCACTCGGCGTATGGCCAAAGCGGGATGGCGGGTCCGGGTTGCCGTAAGGCGGCCTAATGAAGCTATGTTTGTGAAGCCTTATGGTGTCGTTGGTCAGGTTGAGCCGGTTCTGTGTAACGTCCGCGATGATGCGTCGGTGCGGGATGTGATGATGGGGGCGGATGCTGTTGTGAACTGCGTTGGAATACTGGCGGAGGACAGCAAGAATACTTTTGACACGGTTCAGGCCGAAGGCGCCGAACGCATCGCGCGGATCGCCGCCGAAGAGGGTATCGCGAAAATGGTGCATATTTCAGCCATCGGAGCTGACGCGCATTCAGACAGCGACTATGCCCGCACGAAAGCGTTGGGGGAAGCGGGTGTTTTGCAACATATTCCGGCCGCTGTGATCCTGCGTCCCTCCATCGTTTTTGGCGCTGAAGACCAGTTCTTTAACCGTTTCGCTGATATGACCAAGCTCGGTCCTGTTTTGCCAGTTGTCAGCGCGGATACCCGGTTTCAGCCGGTTTATGTCGATGATGTGGCGCAGGCCGCTGAAAAGGCTTTGACCGAAACGGTGGCGCCGGGCGTGTACGAGTTGGGCGGGCCAGATGTCTGCTCTTTCCGCGCGTTGATGGAGCTTATGCTTGAGACGATACACAGGCGTCGGTTGATCGTGAACATCCCGTTTTTTGCGGCCCGGATTATGGGGTTCACATTTGACATGATCCAAACGGCTTCTCTCGGATTGATAAAGAACGGAATGATCACGCGGGACCAAGTGAAAAACCTTGCCCGTGACAACGTCGTTTGCGAGGGTCAGCGTGGGTTCGACGCGCTTGGCATTGAGCCTGCGACGATGGTGTCTGTTTTGCCAGAGTATTTATGGCGGTTCCGCCCGTCGGGACAGTACGACGCGATCAAGAAATCTGCCAAGAACCTGCGGTCTTAGCTGTAGGCGTAAACCAGCAGGATGATGCCGAGGATCACCCGGTAAACAACGTATGGTGTGAAGCTGACGCTCTTTAGCAGACGCATCATCAGGGCTAGCGCCAGTAGCGCCGACACAAAAGCAAGCACCGCTGCAAATGCGCCATCCTTTGCCATCTGCCAGTCCGCCTCGCCAATGACATCCGCGCCGAGCAGAGCGCCGGATGCGATTATCGTGGGAATGGACATCAGCATTGCCAGCTTTGCCGCCCCTTCGCGTCCATAGCCCAAACGCCGCGCTGCGGTGATCGTGATGCCCGAGCGTGATGTGCCGGGAATCAGGGACAAGATCTGTGCAAGGCCCATGGCAAAGGCATCCTTCAGCGTCCAGCCGCTGGCGGTGCGCGTCGATGCACCAGTTCTGTCCGCCCAATAGAGAACAAGACCAAAGCCAAGCATGGTCCACCCGATCACGGCCACGGATCGCATCATTTCGTCAAGGCCGGTCAGCTTTATGATAAGGCCCGCGATCATGACGGGGATGGTCGCGATGATAAGGCAGAGCGCGAGGAATGCGCCTTGCGTGTCGACCTTGCCCTGCGCGAGCCTGAGGGAGCCTGCGGCAGCTATACGCACATCGCTCCAGAAATACAGGATGACCGCCAAGAGGGATCCGACATGGACGGCCACGTCAATCGCCAGGCCCTGATCAGGCTGTCCGGTCAGGGCGGGTAGCAGTACCAGATGGCCCGAAGAGCTGACGGGCAAAAACTCCGTCAGACCCTGAATCGCGGCGACAAGAATAAGGTGGAAAAGGGTCATATGGGTAATCCGCTGCCTGCGTGCGTGCAAGGCTGGTATAAGGGCAGGGAATCAAATGAAAAGTCTCAATTTAGGTCCGAAACGGACACAAAAAACTAAATAATTTGGATTCGATTTCATTTTTCAGGTGCTTTTTGTAAAACTAGGTAAGTAATACTGACTTTATTTCCGATTTGAGTTGGCGTATGGGTGCACTTCGGAAATCGTTGTGGAGCATCATCCTTATGGCCAGTCAGCAGATGTTGAAGTTTGTCACTGTAGAGCGCGGCATGCCTGAAAAGCGTGAAGCAGACGCGCGGCGTGAAGACTTCAAGGAAATATATGCGGAATATGCTGACGCCAAGGCCAAGGAGCAGTCCAGCCGGTGCAGCCAGTGCGGTGTGCCCTATTGCCAGACGCATTGCCCGCTGCACAACAACATCCCCGACTGGCTGCGCCTGACCGCCGAAGGCCGCCTGCGGGAAGCCTATGAAGTCAGTCAGGCCACCAACACATTCCCCGAGATTTGCGGTCGCATTTGCCCACAGGATCGCCTGTGTGAAGGCAATTGCGTAATTGAGCAATCCGGCCATGGCACCGTGACCATCGGGGCTGTGGAAAAATACATTACCGATACGGCGTGGGAAGAAGGTTGGGTTCTGCCAATTTCGCCCCCGCGCGAGCGGACCGAATCCGTGGGCATCATCGGCGCGGGTCCGGGCGGGCTGGCGGCAGCGGATGTGCTGCGCCGGGCCGGGGTGCAGGTCACGGTTTATGACCGGTACGACCGGGCGGGCGGCTTGCTGACCTATGGCATTCCGGGGTTCAAGCTGGAGAAAGACGTGGTGATGCGCCGCAACAAGCAGCTGGAGCTTGGCGGGATCACCTTTGAGCTGAATTGCACGGTGGGCGAAGACGTCTCTTTTGAAGATATCCGCACCAAGCATGATGCGGTCATCATTGCCACTGGCGTCTATAAAACAAGGGAGATCGAAGCCCCCGGCGTGGGCGCGCAGGGCCTTGTGCGCGCGATTGATTTCCTGACGGCGAGCAACCGCAAGAGCTTTGGCGATGCGGTGCCGGAATTCGATGATGGCACGCTGAATGCCGAGGGCAAGCGCGTCGTCGTCATCGGGGGCGGCGACACGGCGATGGACTGCGTGCGCACGTCTGTGCGTCAGGGGGCGACGTCGGTCAAATGCCTTTATCGCCGTGACCGCGCGAATATGCCGGGATCCCAGCGCGAGGTTCAGAACGCCGAGGAAGAGGGCGTTGTTTTCGAATGGCTCTCCGCGCCGAAAGGGTTTGTCGGCGACCCGGTGACGGGTGTGATGGTGCAGAAGATGCGTCTGGGTGCGCCCGATGCCACCGGACGGCAGGCCCCGGAAGTGATCGAGGGGGCCGACTATGTCGAGGAGGCCGACATCGTCATCATGGCGCTGGGCTTTGAGCCTGAGGATTTGCCGGCACTTTGGGATCAGCCGGAATTGCCGGTCACGCGCTGGGGCACGATCAAGGCGGCCTTTACGACGGGTGAGACCGATCTTGACGGCGTCTATGCGGTTGGGGACATCGTGCGCGGCGCGAGCCTCGTGGTCTGGGCGATCCGTGACGGGCGCGATTGCGCCGAAGCGATCCTGCAAAAGCTGGACGCAGGCGCGCAGATCGCAGCGGAGTAAAGCGACGAAATGCACCATCGGTATCATGTCGGTGTTGCGTCGGTATCACGTCGGTGCGCTTGGCGGTGTAAGGATTTGGCAAGGACAGCAAGGCTGACCTTTGACGGAAACGTAACGGGAATATCCAGAAATGGGCGATAAACAGAAGATTGACGGTCAATGCCTGTGCGGCGCGGTGAAGATCGCGGCGGTTGTTGATGCACCCACGTTGGTGGCCTGTCATTGCGGCATGTGCCAGCGCCAGAACGCTGGGCCCTATATCTCCATCATGACGGAGCAGGCGGGGACCGAGGCCAGCGGCCCGATCAAGGTTTTCAAATCGTCCGACTGGGCGGAGCGGGCGTTTTGCGGCACCTGCGGTTCGACCCTCTGGTACGGCACGGTGCATGACGGTGCGCGGTATTTGTCGTCGGGGTTGTTCCCGGATGCGGCGGGTGCCCCGCTGACGCTTGAGTATTTTTCGGACAATTGCCCGCAAGGTTATGCATTCACAGGCGATCACCGGCGCATGACGGAGGCCGAGACGATTGCGGCCTTTACCGAAGGCGGAGAGCCGGGCGCATGAGCACAGACCATCTGACAGGGCAATGCCTGTGCGGCGCGGTGCAGATCACCGTCGTGGGCGCGCATGATCCGCGCCCCGGTGCCTGCCATTGTCGCATGTGCCAGCGTTGGAACGGCGGCGTGTTCATGTGTTTCGAGGCGCAGGCCGAGGCGGTAACGGTCACGGGGGATGTGGCGCGCTATGCCTCGTCCGACTTTTCGGAGCGCGCATTTTGTCCGCGCTGCGGGTCGCATTTGTGGATGCGCGACACGGATACGCCGGGCACCGCCTATGAGTTGATGCCGGGCCTGTTTGATGCGGCGCGCGACTGGACCATGCGGTCAGAAATTTATGTGGACGGCGCGATTGCGACGCTCACCGGGGATCATCCGCGCGCAACCGGCGCGGAATACGAAGCAAAGAACAGATTTGTCGAGGGAGACGTAAAATGACTTATGATGACGCATGGGTAGCCCGCGAAGAAGCAAAACGCGCCTATATGGCGGAAAACGGGCTGTATTCCGAAGCGGAAGAGCATTCGTCCTGCGGGGTCGGGTTGGTCGTTTCCGTGGATGGCAAACCCAGCCGCGAGGTCGTTGAAAACGGGATCAAGGCGCTCAAGGCGATCTGGCACCGGGGGGCCGTCGATGCGGATGGCAAGACCGGCGATGGCGCGGGCATTCATGTGCAGATCCCGGCGCCGTTTTTCTATGATCAGGTGCGCCGCACGGGCCACCAGCCCAAGACGGAATTGCTGATGGCGGTTGGGCAGGTGTTTCTGCCGCGCACGGATTTCGCCGCACAAGAAACCTGCCGGACCATCGTGGAAACCGAAGTGTTGCGGATGGGGTATTACATCTATGGCTGGCGTCACGTGCCGGTCAATATCTCGGTGCTGGGCGAAAAGGCGAATGCGACGCGGCCCGAGATCGAGCAGATTTTGATTTCCAACATCAAAGGGGTGGACGAAGAGACATTCGAGCGCGAGCTTTATGTCATACGCCGCCGTATTGAAAAGGCGGCGGCGGCAGCACAGGTGCCGACGCTGTATATTGCGTCCATGTCCTGCCGGTCGATCATCTACAAGGGGATGATGCTCGCCGAGCAGGTGGCGGAGTTTTACCCCGACCTGATGGATGAGCGGTTCGAGAGCGCATTCGCGATCTATCACCAACGGTATTCGACCAACACCTTCCCGCAGTGGTGGCTGGCGCAGCCGTTCCGGATGCTGGCCCATAACGGGGAGATCAACACGCTGAAGGGCAATCTGAACTGGATGAAGAGCCATGAGATTCGCATGGCATCGTCGACCTTTGGGGAGATGGCAGAGGACATCAAACCGATTGTGCCTGCGGGGTCCAGCGACAGTGCGGCGCTTGATGCGGTGTTTGAGGTGCTGGTGCGCGCCGGGCGCAGTGCGCCGATGGCCAAGACCATGCTGGTGCCGGAAAGCTGGTCCAAGCAGGCGGTGGAATTGCCGCAGAGCTGGCGCGACATGTATTCCTATTGCAACTCGGTGATGGAGCCGTGGGACGGGCCTGCGGCGTTGGCCATGACGGATGGGCGCTGGGTCTGTGCGGGGCTGGATCGCAACGGGCTGCGGCCCATGCGCTATGTGGTGACCAATGATGGCATGCTGATCGCTGGGTCCGAGGCGGGCATGGTGCCGCTGAACGAGGCGAATGTGGTGGAAAAGGGCGCATTGGGTCCGGGTCAGATACTGGCCGTGGACATGCGCGAGGGGCGGCTGTTTCATGACACGGAGATCAAGGACAAGTTGGCGGCAAACCAGCCCTTTGGCGAGTGGGTCGGCAAGATCAAGGATCTGGATGAGGCGCTGACCGGCGTGACGGAAACCACCATCTTTGCGGGCAATGAACTGCGCCGCCGGCAAGTTGCGGCAGGCTACAGCATTGAAGAAATTGAACAAATTCTGGCACCTATGGTGGAGGATGCCAAGGAAACACTGGCGTCAATGGGGGATGATACGCCCTCGGCGGTGTTGTCCAAACAGTACCGCCCGCTGAGCCATTTTTTCCGTCAGAATTTCAGTCAGGTCACCAACCCGCCGATTGACAGTTTGCGCGAATACCGGGTGATGAGCCTCAAGACGCGGTTCGGGAACCTCAAGAACGTGCTGGATGAGGACAGCAGCCAGACGGAGATCATCACGCTGGACAGCCCGTTCGTGGGCAATGCGCAGTTTGATACGCTGGTGAGCCATTTCAACGCCGAGCTGGTGGAGATTGACTGCACCTTCGAGGAGGGGCGCGGCACCCTTGATGCAGGGCTGAAGCGTATCCGGGCGGAGGCCGAAGACGCGGTGCGTTCGGGGGCCGGGCATATCGTGCTGACCGACCACATGAGTGACGCCACAAAGGTCGGCATGCCGATGATCCTCGCGACCTCGGCGGTGCACAGCCATCTGGTGCGGCAGGGGCTGCGGACGTTCTGTTCGCTGAATGTGCGCTCGGCGGAATGTATCGATCCGCATTACTTTGCGGTGCTGATCGGGGCGGGCGCGACCATCGTGAACGCCTATCTGGCAGAGGACACGGTCGCGGACCGGATCGAGCGCGGGTTGATTGACGGCACGCTGACCGAGGCGGTGGCGCGCTATCGCTATGCGATTGATCAGGGTCTGTTGAAGATCATGGCCAAGATGGGGATCTCTGTGATTTCTTCCTATCGGGGGGGGCTGAACTTTGAAGCGGTGGGCCTGAGCCGCGCGATGTGTGCGGAATATTTCCCCGGCATGACCAGCCGGATCAGCGGCATCGGCATTCACGGCATCCAGCACAAGGTCGAAGAGGTGCATGCCAAGGGATGGGCAGGCATCGGGTCCGTCCTGCCCATCGGCGGCTTTTACAAAGCACGCCAGTCCGGCGAGACCCACGCCTGGGAAGCGACGTCGATGCATATGATGCAGACGGCGTGCAACACCGCATCCTATGCGATGTGGAAACAGTATTCGGCCAAGATGCAGAGCAACCCGCCGATCCATTTGCGCGACCTTCTTGACGTAAAGCCATTGGGCAAACCGATCCCGTTGGAAGAGGTGGAAAGCATCACTTCCATACGCAAGCGTTTCGTGACGCCGGGCATGAGCCTTGGCGCGTTGAGCCCGGAGGCGCATAAAACGCTGAACGTGGCGATGAACCGGATCGGCGCGAAATCCGACAGTGGTGAGGGCGGCGAAGACCCGGCACATTTCGTCCCCGAACCCAATGGCGACAACCCGTCGGCCAAGATCAAGCAGGTCGCCTCCGGGCGTTTCGGCGTGACGGCGGAATACCTCAACCAATGCGAAGAGCTTGAGATCAAGGTCGCGCAGGGGGCCAAGCCGGGCGAGGGCGGGCAATTGCCGGGGATGAAGGTCACGGACCTGATTGCGCGGCTGCGTCATTCGACCAAGGGCGTGACGCTGATTTCGCCGCCGCCGCACCACGACATCTATTCCATCGAGGACTTGGCGCAGCTGATCTATGACCTCAAGCAGATCAATCCGCGCTGCAAGGTGACGGTGAAGCTCGTTGCCTCCTCCGGGGTTGGCACGATTGCGGCTGGTGTGGCCAAGGCCAAGGCGGATGTGATCCTGATTTCGGGTCACAACGGGGGCACGGGTGCCTCGCCTGCGACCTCGATCAAATACGCAGGGCTGCCGTGGGAAATGGGTCTGACCGAAGCGCATCAGGTGCTGGCGATGAACAACCTGCGCGAGCGTGTGACCCTGCGCACCGATGGGGGTTTGCGCACAGGCCGCGATATCGTGATGGCGGCTATGCTGGGGGCCGAGGAATACGGCATCGGCACCGCAGCCCTGATCGCGATGGGGTGCATCATGGTGCGGCAGTGCCAGTCCAACACATGCCCCGTCGGGGTTTGTACGCAGGATGAAGCGCTGCGCGACAAGTTCACCGGCAATGCGGATAAGGTCGTGAACCTCATCACATTCTATGCAAGCGAAGTGCGTGAAATTCTGGCGCAGATCGGGGCGCGCAGCCTTGATGATGTGATCGGGCGCGCGGATTTGCTGACGCAGGTCAGCCGGGGGTCGGCGCATCTGGATGATCTGGATCTGAACCCGCTGTTGATCACGGTCGATGGGGCGGCGGATATCGTCTATGACCGTGCCAGAGCGCGCAATGCGGTGCCCGATACGCTGGATGCCGAAATCGTGCGCGATGCGCAGCGTTTTCTGGAGGATGGCGAAAAGATGCAGCTGTCCTATGCCATTCAGAACACGCACCGCACCGTGGGCACACGCACCTCAAGCCACATCGTCAAGAAATTCGGGATGCGCAACAGCCTGCAGCCGGATCACCTGACGGTCAAGCTGAGCGGGTCGGCGGGCCAGTCGCTCGGGGCTTTTGCGGCACCGGGGCTGAAGCTGGAAGTGTCCGGGGATGCCAATGACTATGTGGGCAAGGGGCTGTCCGGTGGCCGGATTGTTGTGCGCCCGCCCATGGCCTCGCCGATTGTGGCCGGGGAGAATACGATCATCGGCAATACCGTGCTCTATGGTGCGACGGATGGCTATCTGTTTGCGGCCGGGCGCGCAGGCGAGCGGTTTGCGGTGCGCAATTCGGGTGCCAAGGTGGTGATTGAGGGCTGCGGATCGAACGGCTGCGAATACATGACCGGCGGCGTGGCCGTGATCGTTGGGGACATCGGCGCGAACTTTGGTGCGGGGATGACCGGGGGCATGGCGTATTTGTATGACCCCGACGGCAAGGCACCGGCGTTGATGAATATGGAAACGCTCGTGATCTGCCCGGTGGCCGAAGGTCATTGGCTTGCGGAGTTGCGCGGGCTGCTTGAGATGCATCTGGCGGAAACCGGCAGCCGCCGCGTTGGCGATATCCTGCAACATTGGGATATCGAAAAGCAGCATTTCCTGCAGATTTGCCCCAAGGAGATGCTGGTCCATCTGCCTGCCCCTCTGGCATTGGAAGAAGGCGCGATCCCGGCGGAATAATTGATGCCGCTGCGCGGTTCACAAGCCATGGCGACGCGCCTACTGTGGCGCCATGGCGAAGCGTAAAACCAGAACCAACCCGACTAGTCGCGTAAGGTCGCAAGGTCTTGTGCGCAAGACCCTGCGCATCGCGGTGCGTGTGGGGCTGGTCGTCGTGGCCTTGGGTCTGCTGGTGATGTTTCTGGGCCGTTTCGTGCCGCCCTTAACCACCCCCTATATGTTCGCAGAAGGGCGCAAACTGGGTG
Organism: Roseobacter litoralis Och 149; assembly: GCF_000154785.2. NCBI lineage: Bacteria > Pseudomonadati > Pseudomonadota > Alphaproteobacteria > Rhodobacterales > Roseobacteraceae > Roseobacter > Roseobacter litoralis. The sequence goes on along the minus strand of NC_015730.1, from coordinate 4,000,715 downwards.
GTGTGTCCTATGAATGGGTTGCGCTGGAGGATGTGGCACCGGTCATGGCGCGGTCGGTGGTGGCGGCGGAGGATGCGAATTTCTGCACCCATTGGGGGTTTGATATGGTTGCCATCCGGGAGGCGATCGAGGATGGGGGCACGCGCGGGGCCTCGACCCTGAGCCAGCAGACGGTCAAGAACCTCTACCTGTGGCATGGGCGCAATTACACGCGCAAAGCGGCGGAGGCGTTGTTGACCCCGGTTCTGGAGGGTCTGTGGCCCAAGCGGCGGATCATTGAGGTCTACCTCAATATTGCGGAATTCGATTCGGGCGTCTTTGGCGTCAAAGCGGCGGCTGCGCATTATTTTGGCGTCAGCCCGGATGCGTTGAGTGCCACGCAGGCGGCACGGCTTGCCGCGATTTTGCCCAGCCCGAAAACACGGTCCGCCTCGCGCCCGTCTGATTTCGTGCGCAAACGCACGCGCGCGATCATTGACGGGGCCGCGACGATCCGCAGAGATGGGCGCGCCGCCTGTTTCGAGAGTTGAATCCGCGCGCAGTTGCGGGCATTGAAGAGAGACCCTTTGCACTGTGGAAAAACTGATGGCCCGTCTCTTTCATGTTCCCTTGTCCCCGTTTTGTCGGAAGGTCCGGCTCAGCCTTGCTGAAAAGAAGATCGATGTTGAGCTGGTTGAAGAGCGCTATTGGGAAGAAGACCCGGAATTCATGCGGCGCAACCCGGCGGGCAAGGTGCCGGTGCTCAAGATTGACGGCGTGATCATGGCCGAGAGTGCCGCGATTTGTGAGTATATCGAAGAGACGCGGCCTGACCCGTCGCTGATGCCCAAGGACGCGATTGCGCGGGCCGAGGTGCGTCGCCTTGTGGGGTGGTTTGATGACAAGTTTCACCATGAGGTGACGTCGAAACTGCTGTATGAGCGGGTCAACAAGAAGATGATGAAACTGGGCTATCCCGATAGTAAAAACGTCAAGGCGGGATCAAAGGCGATCAAGTATCACCTTGATTACATGACGTGGTTGCTGGATCATCGCCGCTGGCTGGCCGGGGATGCGATGTCGCTGGCGGATTTTGCCGCTGCCGCCCATCTGAGCGCGCTGGATTACAATTCGGACGTGGATTGGAACCGATCAGACGTGGTGAAGGACTGGTATGCCAAGATCAAATCCCGTCCGGCCTTTCGCAACATTCTGGCAGATCAGGTGCCGGGCTTTCCGCCCGCCAAACATTACAATGATCTGGATTTCTGATTTGCGGATCGCATGAGCGGCCTCAAGGAAAAGCTCGTCGCGCGCGCTTTGGAAGAGGGGTTCATCGCCTGCAGGATATGCCGACCGGATGCGGTGCCCGATGTGGCCGCGCGGCTCAAGGCGTTTGTGGATGCGGGCTATCACGGTCAGATGACGTGGATGGCGGATCGGATGCATTGGCGCGGGGATCCGACGCAGCTTTGGCCGCAGGCGCGCTCGGTGATCATGCTGGCCGAGAGCTATGGCCCTGAACATGACCCGATGGCGGTGCTGCAGCAGCCCGAGCGCGGGGCCATTTCGGTCTATGCGCAGGGGCGCGATTATCACGATGTGGTCAAGAAACGGCTCAAGCGGCTGGCGCGCTGGCTGATGGCTGAGGCCGCCGATGCTGACCCGCAGGTCAAGGTCTTTGTCGATACGGCCCCGGTGCCGGAAAAGGCGTTGGGTCAGGCGGCGGGTCTGGGCTGGCAGGGCAAACATACGAACCTGCTCAGCCGGGAGTGGGGCAACTGGGCGTTTCTGGGCGCGGTGTTTACCACGCTGGATATTGCGCCGGACGCGGCGGAGGTTGATCATTGTGGATCCTGTCGCGCCTGTCTTGATGTCTGCCCGACGGATGCCTTTCCCGCGCCCTATAAGCTGGACGCACGCCGGTGCATTTCCTATCTGACGATTGAGCACAAAGGACCCGTTCCGACCGATTTGCGCCCGCTGTTGGGCAACCGGATTTATGGCTGTGATGATTGTTTGGCGGTGTGCCCGTGGAACAAATTTGCCACTGCTGCGCGCGACATGCGCTTGTCGGCGCGGCCCGAACTGACGGCACCCCGATTGGCCGACCTCGCCGCGCTTGACGATGCGGCGTTTCGTGCGCTGTTTTCGGGGTCTGCGGTCAAGCGCATCGGGCGCAACCGTTTCGTGCGCAACGTGCTTTATGCGATTGGCAATTCGGGTGAGGCGTCTCTGCGCCAGATCGCGTCTGAGCTGACGGATGATCCGGATGACGCCGTGGCGGATGCGGCGCGCTGGGCGGTGGCGCAACTGGGTGGTTGATGACGCAAACAGGCGGGAAACGTCGTTTTGCTTTGCTACATCGGGACCAGTAACAGGAGAAGAATGCATGCCGATCTTGCTGGGTGTGGACACGGGCGGCACCTATACGGATGCGGTTTTGATCCGCGATGAAAAAGAGGTCATCGCCACGGCGAAATCCCTGACCACGCGGCACGATCTGGCCGAGGGCATTGGCGCTGCCGTGCGGGCGGTGTTGCGCGCGGCGGCGGTTGCGCCCGCTGATGTGTCCATGGCCTCACTGTCGACCACGCTGGCCACCAATGCGCTGGTGGAGGGGCAGGGCGGGCGGATCGCTTTGATCTTGATCGGTTTTCAGGAACGTGATCTGGACACACATGGCCTGCGTGACGCGCTGAAAGGCGACCCGGTGCTGATCTGTTCGGGCGGGCATGACCACGCAGGCGCTGAAGTGGCTGCATTGGACAGTGATCTGATCCAACAGTTTCTGAGAGGGCAGGCAAAAGACGTGAGCGCCTTTGCCGTCGCGGCGCAATTTGCGACCCGCAACCCGGCGCATGAACTTGAGGCTGCCGCGCTGATTGAAGAGGTGACGGGGCGGCCTGTTTCTGCCTCGCATGAGCTATCCGCCAAGCTGAACGGGCCGAAACGGGCCATGACGGCGCTGCTGAATGCGCGGCTTGTGGGGATGATTGACCGGCTGATCGGGCGTGCGGAAGATATGCTGCGCGCGCTTGGCATCACGGCGCCGATGATGGTCGTGCGGGGGGATGGCGCGTTGATTTCGGCAGTACAGGCGCGGCACCATCCGATTGAGACGATCCTGAGTGGCCCGGCGGCGTCACTGGTGGGTGCGCGGTGGCTTACGGGTGCGCAGGATGCGCTGGTCAGTGATATTGGCGGGACGACGACGGATATCGCCCTGCTCAAGGATGGTCGCCCGGCGATTGACCCGGCGGGGGCGCAGGTTGGCCCCTATCGCACGATGGTCGAAGCGGTGGCCATGCGCACCACGGGCCTTGGCGGGGACAGCGCGGTCGAGATGGTATCGGGCGGATTGGCGCGCGCGATCACGCTGGGGCCGCGCCGGGTCGTTCCGGTGTCGCTGATGGCGCATCATGCGCCCGAGGTTGTGCATGCTGCCCTGGACGCTGCCCTGCGCGCCGCAGCACCGGGCGAGCATGATGCGCGGTTTGTGCAAGCTGTGCGCGGGCAATCCACCGAGGGGCTGAGCGCGCGGGAAACTACGCTGCTGGATCGGATCGGTAGCACGATGCACCCGCTGGGCTCGGTTTTGCGCGCGCGCCTTGAGCACAGCGCGCTCAACAGGTTGGTGGAACGCGGCCTTGTGCAATTGGGCGGCGTTACCCCGTCGGATGCGAGCCATGTGCTGGGAACGCTGACGGATTGGGATGCGGAAGCGGCACGCAAGGCGTTGGTTTTGCTGGCGCGGCGACGCTCCGGCGCGGGCGAGGTGCTGGCGCGAACGGCGCAGGACATGGCGCAGATGATCGTGGATCAACTCACGCAGCAAACGGTCACGGCGCTGCTGGAGGCCGCCTTTGCCGAAGAGAATGCGGATTTTGGCGGTGCACCGGGCGATCTGGCGCGCCATGGGCTGATGCAGGCGGGATTGCGGGCGCATCGCGGTTTGCTGCGGTTTGATGCAGCACTTGATGTGCCGGTTGTGGGGCTGGGGGCGTCGGCGCCAACCTATTATCCGGCGGTCGGGCGCGCCGTCAGGGCCGAAATGGTGTTGCCCGAACACGCCGGGGTGGCGAATGCGATCGGTGCGGTGGTCGGGCGCGTGACCATGCGCCGGGCTGGTAGTGTGACGTCCCCCGCGGAAGGGAGGTTTCGCGTTCACTTTGACAGTGGGCCGGAGGATTTCGCGGATTGCGATGCCGCACTACAGGCGCTTGAGGCACACCTGAGGGAGCGTGCGCAGGCCGATGCCGCGCAGGCGGGGGCTGCCGATATACAGCTGACCGTGACACGCGATGTCAAAACCGCTGGCGTCGAAGCGCGCGAAGTTTTTGTCGAGGCCTTGATCACAGTCGAAGCCGCGGGCCGCCCCCGGGTCACGGTCTGACGCGGTATTGAGGCAGCTCACAACAGACATTTACCTTGCTCTGAAAGGCACACACAGGCACACAGCAAGACGGATGAGTGGATTTTAAAAAGAGGATGCAGTCGTGGAGTTTGACCTCGCCGAGCAGCCGGAAATTGTGCAGCTTGCTGCTGGCTATGCATTGCAGATATGGGAGATCGCGCAGTCATGGGCCCTGAGCCCGGCGGCTTGGTCACAGTTTGCCTTGTTGGTGCTTGCTTATGCGCTGGCGGTGATTGCTGCGGCACGGCTGCGCGGAACGCTGACGCGCCTGCTGACCCCGGCCGCTGAGGCGGAGTCGATGATTGCGCGGTCCCGGCGCACGGTTCTGATGTTCCTGCCCTTGCTGTTGCCGCTGCTGGCCTATGGTTTCACCGCCATTGGGGAAAGTGTCGTCCGGTCAATTTTCGACAGTGGCGCGGTGATCGCCTTTGGCAAACGTGTGTTCCTGTTTCTGGCTGTGCGCACGCTGGTGCGGGACATTATTTCGGACCCGTTGCTGAAGCTGCTGGGGAAATATGTGCTGATCCCCATCGCTGCGATCTATGCGCTGGGTCTGCTTGATGCGGTGAGCGCCAAGCTGACCGAGACGACCATAAGCCTCGGGAACATCTCTTTCTCGGTGATGAGCCTGATCCGGGGTCTGATCGCGGGCAGCGTGTTGTTCTGGCTCGGCGGATGGTCGAACCGCCAAAGTGCGCAATTCATTGAAAGTCAGAAGGACATGCGCCCGTCGCTGCGCCAGCTTGTGGCCAAAGTGGTGGAATTTTCGATTTTTGGTATCGCGTTTCTGCTGTTGATGAACATCATGGGCATCAACCTCAGCACGCTGGCCTTTATCGGGGGGGCGGTCGGTGTGGGCCTTGGGTTCGGGCTGCAAAAGATCGCGTCGAACTTTATATCCGGCGTAATTCTGCTGGTCGAGGGACAGGCGACCGTTGGGGATTACGTCGCACTGGATGGCGGCGAATCCGGTCGCATTGTGAAAATGACCGCGCGCGCGGCTATTCTGGAAACCTTTGACGGGCGCTGGATCGTCGTGCCCAATGAGGATTTCATCACGACGCGGGTGGTGAACTATTCCGACAGTGGATCGGCCAATCGCTATGAGGCCCCGTTTTCCGTCAGCTATGATACGGACATCAATCGGGTGCCCGCGCTGATCGAGGCGGCGGTGGCGACGCACCCCGGCGTGCTGAACGATCCCTACCCGCCGGATTGCGAGTTGCGTGGGTTTGGCGACAGCGGCATCGACTTTGCCGTCGAGTTCTGGGTCAACGGCTTTGACGATGGCCCCAATAAATTCACGTCAGATGTGCTCTTTCTGATCTGGAATGCTCTGAAGGAGAATGACATCGAAATACCTTATCCGCAGCGTGTGGTCGAAATAAAAGGCGGTTTACCGGGCGTCTCATCGTGAGCACGGCATTGGTGATCGGGGCAGGCCCCGCAGGTTTGATGGCCGCCGAAACGTTGAGCGATGCGGGCCACAGTGTCATTGTCTGTGATGCGAAGCCCTCTGTTGGACGCAAGTTTTTGATGGCGGGCAAGTCGGGTTTGAACCTGACACGAGACGAGCCGTTTGCGCCTTTCATGACGCAGTATTCTGCCGCTGAGACGCCTTTGCGTCCAATTGTCGAAAGCTTTGACGCTGAGGCTGTTCAACACTGGGCGCGCGGGCTTGATCAGGATTTGTTCACAGGGTCCACGGGTCGCGTGTTTCCAAAAGCCATGAAGGCATCGCCGCTGTTGCGCGCGTGGCTGGCGCGTCTGGATGCAGCGGGTGTAGAGCGTCGAACCCGCTGGCGTTGGTTGGGATGGGATCAGGACGCCGCCCTGTTTGATACGCCAAAGGGCAGCGAACAGGTGAAAGCGGATGTCACTGTGTTGGCCATGGGGGGTGCAAGCTGGGCGCGGTTGGGGTCTGATGGCGCATGGGCCGATGCGGTTGGTGCAGAGGGCTGCGCGCTGAGCCCCTTCGCGCCGTCGAATGCGGCGGTGTCGATCACGTGGACGGACCATATGGCCCCGCATTTTGGGAATGCTCTTAAGTCAGTGGCATGGCAGGCTGGTGGCCTGTCATCACGTGGAGAGGCGTCGATTACGCAATACGGTCTCGAGGGCGGCGGGGTTTATAGCCTTACACCGGCTTTGCGGGACGGTGCGCCTTTGTTTGTGGATCTTGTCCCGGATCTGTCCGCAGAAAAACTGGCGGCGGATTTGGCCAAGAAGCCAGCCAAGCTACGGCTTGCCCATTGGCTGCGAAATAACCTGCGTCTGTCACCTGCGAAAATTGCTTTCTTTTTTGAGATGACTGCGACGGCGCGACCGTCGCGGGACACATGGGTCACGACCCTCAAGAAGCTGGCTGTCCCATACGATGGGCTGAGGCCGATGGATGAAGCGATTTCAACGGCTGGCGGCGTGCGATTCGACGCGATGAACGATCGCCTGATGCTGAAATCGCGCCCTGGCGTCTTCTGTGCGGGGGAAATGATCGACTGGGAAGCACCGACGGGCGGCTACCTGATCACCGCATGTCTTGCGACCGGACGCTGGGCGGGACGCGGGGCGGTGGATTACCTCGCAGCAGCTGCCTGAAACGCGGGCCGTTGGCGGAGGTTTTTGCCATAGGCGAATAGTTTGTCATCCACGCGCGGGAATCCAGCACCGACGGCCCAGTTCAGGCAATGACAGGCGAGAATGTCCGGAACCGTAAGGTGATCGCCCATCAGAAACGGCCCATTGAGTTTTGCGGCCAGTTGATCGGCGGATGCGCTGAACTCTGCCTTGAGGGAGTCTTTGACCGCCGGTACGCGGTGTTCCTGCGGCAAGACAAAACTGTGTTTTGCTGCTGCCCAGAGGATCGCGTCGAATTCGTCTACCAGCCAGAAGGTCATCGCGTCCTGCCGCGCCCGCGCAACTGTGCCCGCCGGTGCGGTGAGCTTGCCGTGTTTATCCGCCAGATAGGTGAGGATTGCCATCGAATCGGTGAGCACCTCCGCGCCGTCGATCAGCGCGGGCACCTTACCGGATGGGTTATATGTGCGCGCCTCGTCGGACCGGGGTGCGGCGTCGATGTGATTGTAAGCCTCGCCCAGTTCTTCGAGCATCCAGAGGACGCGCATGGCGCGGGATTTGACGGGGCCGATAACCGTATACATTTGCGTTTCCTTTTGCCGTTATCTCGGGGCCAGCATGGCGAGGCGGATAAATGCGCGTTCCACCAGCGCCATGCCCGGCGCATGTTGCCCGGCAGAGCGCAGTTTGAGATCCGTATCCGTCAGGACGGTCAGCGCGGTTTCAAGTTTGACAGCGCCCCATTTGCGAGACTGCGCCAGCATGCGATCCCGGTTGGGGCCAAATATCGTCGGCCTGCCGGATGTGTCACAGGCCGCCCGGTGCAAGGCCCGGAAATGACGCATCGCCCCGATGCACAGGCCGACCGGATTGGCCCCCTGCGCGATGAGTTTCTGCATCATCGGGCCAATTTCATGCGCACGCGCTTCGGCAACCACCATCAGGACGTCATCCACATCCGCCTCGGTCGAGGTTGGCGCACAGGCCGCGATGTCCTGCAGGGAGATCGGGGCCGGGTCGTGCAATTTGTAGAGGGAGAGTTTTTCGATGGTCTGGCGAAAATCACCGGGGTCAATGGCCTGCGCCAGATCGCTGAGGGCGGCCATCACGTCACCTGTCGGCAGGGCGAGGCCGGTTTCAGCCAGCGTCGTTTCGATTTCTGCGCGTGTGGGTGGGTTGTCGTAAATACCGGCGGCATAGGCGTTCGGATGGGCCTCAAAGGCCTTGCGCAGTTTCGAGGTTGGTTTCAGCGCCCCTGCGGTCACGATGATCTGCGCATCCCCGCTCTGCCAATCGGCGAGGGCGGTCAGGATTGCGGGGGCTGTGTTTTCGTTCGCCTCTTGCACGAATGCGGCGCGTGGGCCGGGGAAGAAGCCAACGGCCTTGACGGCATCGAGCAAAAGCGCTGGGTCCTTGCGCAGATCACCGCCATTCAGGCGCGTCAGGCGCATTTCTTCTTCGGCCTCCTTGCCCAGAAGGGCGGCCAGCAATTGCTGGCGTTTCAGGGCCACCCGCATGGCGTCCGCGCCGTAAATCAGAATGCCGGCCTTGTCCGGGTCAGGGCGCGCGAAATAGGAAACTGCATCGCGGGTAGAGAGTTTCATGTCAAATCAGTGCTCAGCAAGCGGACGACAATCTGGTCTGCGAGCAGGGACATCAGCCGTTCGCGGGCATCCCGTTCGGCGGCCAGTGTTGCAACGGTCGTGCCTGTGGCTGACGAGCCGGTGAAATTATCCACGGATCCCGAGGTGACAACCCGCCCCGTCGCCTGTTCGACCAGAACGTAATCGGCAGTGCCGACGATGTTGTAGCGGTTGATGTTGCTATCCCTGTTCACCGCCAGCGCTTCGCGTTTGGAATCAACCGCCAGCGTCAGTTTGTAGGTGGGCTGTGCGGCGCGGCCCAGACGCTCTTCAAGGCGGCGGACCACGAGGTATCCGTCAACATCATCGGGGTCGCTGACCTCAACCGCGTTTTGCAGCGCACTGCCGGTGCTGCCGGTTCCATAGACCGGCGCAAAGCCACAGGCCCCCAGAGCGAGGGGCAACAAAAGCAGGCTGCGGCGGCTATACGACGACATTCACAATCCGTCCCGGTACGACGATGATCTTTTTCGGGGTGGCCCCATCCAGTGTTCGTATCACAGCTGGGTCCGCAAGGGCGATTTTTTCAACCTCTTCCTTGCTTAAATCGGCGGATACGACGATTTCTGCGCGCCGCTTGCCGTTGATTTGAACAGGCAGCGTGACGGTATCGGACACCAGCATCGCCTCGTCCGCCTTGGGCCAGGGCGCGGTTGTCACCAGTCCTGTGCCCCCCTGATGCGCCCAGATGTCTTCGGCCAAGTGCGGCGTCATCGGGGACATCAGTTGCGCCAATGTCATGATGGCAGTGCGTTGTGCGGCGTAGCCTGCCTTGGATTTCTGCAATTTGGCGGTGAAGGCGTAGAGCTTGGCAATGGCGGCATTAAAGCCAAAGGATTCGACGCCCATTGTCACATCGTGAATGCACACATGCATCGCGCGCAGCAGGTCCTCATCCCCTTTCCCGGCGGTATCCTTGTCCATTTTGCCGATGCGCTCGCTCAGGGTCCAGACGCGGGTCAGGTGTTTGAAGGCGGCTTCGGCGCCTGATGCTGTCCATTCCACATCCCGTTCGGGCGGGCTGTCGGAGAGGACAAACCAGCGGGCGGTATCCGCGCCATAGCTTGCAATGATGCCCAGCGGGTCGACCACGTTTTTCTTGGATTTCGACATTTTGGCCGACGGGATGATTTCCACCTCGGTGCCATCCGCGAGCCTGCCATCCGTGACATCTTCGGGCAGGTGATAGACCGGGCGACCGTTCGCGTCGCGGGTCTGGTAGATTTCATGCGTGACCATGCCTTGGGTGAACAGGGCGTCGAAAGGTTCGATCGCGCTTTGCGGCAGGTGACCGGTGATCTGCATGGCGCGGGCAAAGAAGCGCGAATAGAGCAGATGCAGGATCGCGTGTTCGATGCCGCCGATATATTGATCGACATTCATCCAGTATTGCGCGTCTTCCATGACGGTCGGCGTCTCGGCGCGCGGCGCGGTGAAGCGCGCAAAATACCATGAGCTGTCGACAAAAGTGTCCATCGTGTCGGTTTCACGCTGCGCCGGTTTCCCGCAGGCGGGGCAGGGCGTGTCGCGCCATGTGGGGTGGCGGTTCAGTGGGTTGCCGGGGGTGTCAAAGCTGACGTCATAGGGCAGTTCGATGGGCAGGTTTTCTTTCTTTTCCGGCACAACGCCGCAATCGTCGCAATGCACCACTGGGATCGGGCAACCCCAATAGCGCTGGCGGCTCAGACCCCAGTCGCGCAGGCGGTATTTGGTGACGCCCTGACCGATGCCATTGCTTTCGCAAAAGTCGATGGCGGCATTAATCGCCTCAAGCCCCGTCTGAAATTCCTCCCCGGCAAAGCCTCTGTTATAAAACACTTTTTCGGTTTTCGCCGGTACAAAGGCTTCGCTCAGCACCTCGTCGGCGTCCTGTGACGGCAGAAAGGTCGAGATAATGGGCAGGTCGTATTTCGTTGCGAACTCGAAATCGCGCTGATCATGTGCGGGGCAGCCGAAAATCGCTCCGGTGCCATAATCCATCAGAATGAAATTCGCGATGTAGACGGGCAATTCAACAGCCGTGTCAAAGGGATGGCGCACCCGGAGACCGGTGTCAAAACCCAGCTTTTCAGCGGTTTCGATGGCTTCTTCGGTGGTGCCGCCTTTGCGACATTCGGTACAGAAGGCCGCCACGTCGTCGTTATCGCGTTCGAGTAGTTTGGCGAGCGGATGGTCCGGCGAGATGCCGACAAAGGAAGCGCCAAGCAGCGTGTCAGGCCGGGTTGTGTAGACTTCGATCCGGTCATGGCCGTCGGGTCCGTCAATCGTCGAAAAGGCAAATTGCAGCCCGCGCGATTTGCCGATCCAGTTCTCCTGCATCAGGCGGACTTTGGCCGGCCAGTTTTCCAATGTGTCCAGCGCGCTCAGCAACTCTTCGGAATGGTCTGAAATTTTGAAGAACCACTGGGTCAGTTCCCGCCGCTCAACCAAGGCACCAGAACGCCAGCCGCGCCCCTGCTCGACCTGTTCGTTGGCCAGAACGGTCATGTCCACCGGGTCCCAGTTGACGATTGCGTTCTTGCGATAGACCAGCCCCGCATTCAGAAAATCGAGGAACAGCGACTGCTGCTGGCCATAATATTCCGGATCGCAGGTGGCAAATTCGCGGGACCAGTCGATGGACAGGCCCAAAGGCTTCATCTGGTCGCGCATGTCCTTGATGTTGCCATAGGTCCAGTCCTTGGGATGACCGCCAATCGCCATGGCGGCGTTTTCCGCAGGCATGCCAAAGGCGTCCCAGCCCATCGGATGCAGTACGTTATGCCCGGTTGCGAGCTTATAGCGCGCGATCACGTCACCCATGGTGTAGTTGCGCACATGTCCCATATGGATACGCCCTGACGGGTAGGGGAACATCTCGAGCACATAATATTTGGGTTTGTCGGCGGACCTGACGGCTTTGAAGACTTCGTTTTCGGTCCATGCTTTCTGCCAGCGTGCTTCGATTTCGGCTGGGGTATAACGCGTCATGACGGCGTCCTTCTTAACGTGAGAGCGCCGGGAACCGTCATGTGTGCGGAGCCCGGCGCCGGGAATTGAATCTGGCTTGTTGCGCGTCTCAAAGTTAAAACGCACAGGCCAAGTTAGAGCGCATCATCCGCGATGCGCAGTTGGCGCGCCCGGCTGAGGATGGCGTTTTCGACGGCCTGAACGGCTGACGCACTGGCAGGCCCGTTGCGGGTTTGCAACGAAACATTCAAGGATCGCGCAGCGAGTGCCGGGTCATCAATAAGAATGGTCGCGCGGTACGCCCGCCCGCTGCCGGGCGGCGTGCCAAAGCCGGTTACGATAACACCTGTGAAGGGATCAACTGACTCAACAGGCAGAAAACTCAGCACTTCGAGCGACGCGGACCACAGGTACTTGTTCACAGCGACGGTTTGTTCCCTGTTCCCGCTGTTGAACGCATCCCAGATGGTGGTACCAGACGATCGGTTTCTATCGCGCTGACTTGTGAAGTTGTCGCTTCCTGGCGGGCCGGTGACGGCATTTGATGGCGTCGCGACGCCGCAGCCTGACAGCGTGGCGGCGACCGCCATGACCGTGATTATCTGTATGAACCATATCTTCTGCATCGAAAATCCGCCTCGATAGACCTTTTACAACGGCTTACTTCACTTGCCGGGGTGCCGCAAGCGGCAGGCATCAAATGGGCCGTCCGAAGGGGCCTTTCGGGGGTGTGGCAATCCAGCACCAGCTTTTTGGAAACTCGGGGACTTTTTTTGTCTTGGGTTGAGATTGACGGGGCTGTGAGACATTAGGTTTAGCACGTCCGGGATGCACAAACGCCCCAGACACTATCTAACCCTGAGGGATTGAGACATGAAAAAGATTCTTATGGCATCCACGATGCTTGTCGCGACCGCCGGAATGGCCGCCGCCGACATCACCTTCGACGGCTTCGGTCGTTTCGGTATTGTTTATAACGATGGCGCCGACGACGATGGCGATCGCAGCGACACACAGCTGGACCAGCGTTTTCGCCTGAACGTTGTTGGTACAACTGAAACAGACGGCGGCGTCGAGTTCCGCGCACGTCTGCGTTTGGAGTCCAACGATAACGGTGACGGTCAAGGTTCCGGCGGCGGCAACGTCGTAGAAGCGCCTGAATTCGGCGTACGCGCCGGTGGCTTCAACGTGTTCCTTGGTAACACATCTGACCTTATCGACTCCGGCGACGTTGTTGATTACTACGGTAACGGTATCGGTCTTACAGATTTTGCTGAAACTTCCAGCAACTTCGTAACCGGTGACGTCATCAGCGGCATCAATGGCGGCGACGACATCGATCCAACGATCAAAACCAGCTATACCGTTGGCGACTTCACATTCGGTGCGTCCTACTCTGACAACGCGCTGGACTCTGCAACTGAAGAGTACCAGATCGGTTTGGGCTACAAATTCGGCAACTACGGTGTCGGTGCTGCGTTCGGTAACGTTGATGGCGGTGACTTTGACGATACGGACTTCTGGGCGTTGTCCTTCAACGGCGACCTCGGCTCCTTCGCATTCTCGCTCTTGGCAGCCGATAGCGACGACCAAGACGACGTAGCACTTGGTGCATCCATTGCCGTACCAGTTGGTGCAGCAACAGACGTCCGTTTCGTTGTGTCAGACAACGGTCTTGACAGCAGCGACTCGTTCGCGGCGACCAAAGGTGACGACACTGCATACGCCATCGGCTTCCGTCACAGCCTCGGCGGCGGTGTACGCCTCCAAGGTGGTATCGGTGAAAACAGCCTCGGTGATACCGTTGGTGACCTGGGTGTAATCTTCAACTTCTAAGTTGAAAATAACATCGTGAATTTGGGGCGGTCCTTTGGGTCCGCCCCTTTTCTTTTGGGCAACGGGTTTATGTTGTCCATGGACAGTAAACGAGAGACATGATGAGCCTGAGCGACATTTCACAACGTATCGAAAAGGCAGTGGCGGACGCGGGGCGCGCTGCGGGCTCCGTCAAGCTGATTGCGGTGTCAAAAGTGCAACCGGATGAGCGGGTAGAAGCGGTGCTGAAAGAGGGCCACCGCTGCTTTGGTGAAAACCGGGTGCAGGAAGCGGCAGGCAAATGGCCCGCGTTTCGCGATGACTACGACGGCGTTGATCTGCATTTGATCGGCCCTCTGCAAACCAACAAGGCGCGACAGGCCTTTGACCTGTTTCAATCCATTCACACCTTGGACCGACCCAAGCTTGCCAAGGCTTTTGCCCGGCTGGCGCAGGATACGGGTCACTGCCCGGAAATGTTCGTTCAGGTCAACACAGGCGAAGAGCCGCAGAAAGCGGGCGTTTTCCCATCCGACGCCGACGGGTTTGTCGCGGAGTGTCGAGCACTTGATTTGCCGATCAAAGGCTTGATGTGTATCCCGCCGATTGACGAGGAAGCCTCCCTGCATTTCGCCTTGCTGGCCAAAATTGCAGAGCGCAACGGGTTGGCGGGCCTGAGCATGGGCATGAGCGACGATTTCGAAAAAGCGATTTCCTTTGGGGCGACGCATATCCGCGTCGGGTCTGCGATCTTCGGGGCGCGCGTTCCGGCCTGATCGGGGGCTAGGATACAATCAGCCGCGTCTGGAGCGTAATTCGCGGGGCGATACGGCGCAGGTTGTGGCGCGACAGGGCGACACAGCCCTCGGTTGGAAAGCCGGGGCGGCGGTACTGATGCATGAAGATCGCCGAACCACGCCCTTTGACCGCGTAGGGCCAGTTCCAATCCGTGAGCAGCACAAGATCGTACAATGGATCCGCCCGGCGCAGCTTTTCATGACTGTGCGGGTAGGGCGCGCGCACCATCATGTTGTAATCTTCATGCCCGGCATCATCTGACCACAGGTCATTCAGCCCGATGGGCAAGGCCCAGTCTGCGGGTTTGGCCATCCGGTCTGGGCGGTACAACATGCCGACAATCCGGTGGATGCCCGTGGGTGTGGCCCCGTCCCCTTCTTTCTTGCGCCGGGTTATGCCGGTTTTCCCAATCGTGCAGGGAAAGAGTTGCCCCTGAAACCGCAGGCCCCGTGGCGTGACAACCAGATCATCCGGCGTCATTTCAGGTGGCCCGATTTGGCAACTTTTGTCGCGAGATAGGCGTGATTATGCGGGTTTTCGCCCACATGCAGGGGCACACGTTCGGTCACGTCGATGCCGTTTTCGCACATCATGGCGACCTTGCGCGGGTTATTCGTCAGCAGCCGCGCCTTGGAAAACCCCATGGATTTCAAGATTGCTGCGCCGAGGCGAAAGTCGCGTTCGTCATCCTCAAACCCGAGCCGGTGGTTGGCCTCGACCGTATCAAAGCCTTGATCCTGCAGGGAATATGCCCGCATTTTATTGGCCAGACCGATGCCGCGTCCTTCCTGATTCATATACAAAAGCACGCCGTGCCCCTCATCCCCCATCTGCGCCAAGGCGGCGCGCAATTGTGGCCCGCAGTCGCATTTGAGCGACCCCATCAAATCACCGGTAAAGCACGCGGAATGCAGCCTTGTCAGCAGCGGCTCAGCGCGATCAGGTTTGCCGATTTCAATGGCGTAATGCTCTTCGCCGCCATCTTCGGGACGGAATACATGCAACCGCCCGGCCTCTGAAACCTCCATCGGCAACCGCGCACTGATCACCGAATGCAACGGGCTGGAGGCGTCCAGCATCGCCTGGCCGCTGTGCGCGGATAAATAAACGAGGTTGTGCTCCGCCGCAAAAGAAAGTGCGTGTTCCAAAGGGATGCACACAACAGCCGGCAACAGGCGCGCAGCTTTCGCCAGCTGAATGGCAAACCGATGCGTTTCAACGTTCCCGCCGCGGGCGCAAGACAGCGGACCTTTCATCGGGTGCATCAGATCACCCGCCGGGTCCGCGATCCCGTTGACCCATGCCAGTGTCGCATCGCGCGGCAGTTTCACCCGGGCCAGATCACCATCATAGGCGGCGGCCTTCAGCGTCGCCGCGCGCCGCGCCGTAACGACCAGCATTGCATCCTGAGACAGGGCCATCATGGTGCCCAGCCGGTCGGTATTGAGCGTCTCCGCCGTTGCTGCGAGAAGAGGCGTCGGTCCGTCAACAACAACCGGCACGCCCATACGCAGGTCTGCGCGCGCACGCGCCATCAACTCGTTTTGGTCTGGAGAAAAGTTCATGATGTTACAATGCCTGACAAATCATGCCTCGATCTAGGGCAATTCGGATGGAATTGAAACATTTGAGCCGCTTTGTAACACGAGGCCGTGAGGCGTGAGCACACAAGCTTGTGAGATCGCTTTGAAATGCACAAGTCTAATAGGGCAAAACGGAGGCGGCAGATGGCACAGTTAAAGAAAATCCTGTTGGTAGATGATGATGATGATCTGCGCGACGCGCTGAGCGAACAGTTGATCATGACCGAAGACTTTGATGTCTTTGAAGCGGCAAACGGCGCGGATGCGATGGTGCGCGCCAAGGAGGCGCTCTATGATCTTGTGATCCTTGATGTGGGGCTGCCAGATACGGACGGTCGCGAATTATGCCGTTTGATGCGCAAGCAAGGTGTGAAAAGCCCGATTCTGATGCTGACCGGGCACGATAGTGATGCTGATACGATTTTGGGTCTGGATGCCGGCGCCAATGATTATGTCAGCAAACCCTTCAAATTTCCCGTGCTGTTGGCGCGGATACGCGCGCAACTCAGACAGCATGAGCAGTCAGAAGACGCGGTGTTCCAGCTTGGGCCCTATACATTCAAGCCTGCGATGAAAACGCTGATTACCGAAGACGAAAAGAAAATTCGCCTGACGGAAAAGGAAACCAATATTCTGAAATTCCTCTATCGCTCGACCGAGGGTGTGGTGGCGCGCGATGTTCTTTTGCACGAGGTCTGGGGATATAATGCCGGGGTCACAACGCATACGTTGGAGACGCATATTTACCGTTTGCGTCAGAAAATTGAACCGGACCCGTCAAATGCGCGTCTGCTGGTTACAGAATCTGGTGGATACAGACTAATGGCTTAAGAAATTTCTCGCAGTTTTTGATATGAATCAAGAATCTGTTAACCATCTTTTGCTAAACATAGATATCCCGCGCATGTCCGGGTTTTTGACATGCACCTCCCTGTTGGACTTGGCCGGGCTTTATGCCCGGTCTTTTTTTGTCTGGTCCGCGGGTAGAACCCCCCTCAAAAGAAAACACGATCCGTCACGGTTGGGCATGGTGCCAGCGGCGCGCAGTGTTTAGGGTGCCGCAGAATCTCAATGGCGGAGTATCTCTATGGCTTTCTCGTTAGCAACCTGGAACATCAATTCTGTGCGGTTGCGTGAAGGCCTCGTGCTGAAACTCATGACCGAAGAAGCGCCCGATGTCCTGTGCCTGCAGGAATGCAAAAGCCCTGTCGACAAGATGCCGTTGGATGCTTTCGCCGCCGCAGGTTACGCGCATGTCGTGGCACGCGGCCAAAAGGGCTACAACGGGGTGGCCATTCTGTCCAAAATCCCGATGGAAGAAGCCGCTGCCGAAGACTTTGCTGCATTGGGACACGCGCGCCACATCGCGGGCCGATTGGAAAACGGCGTGACGGTGCATAACTTTTACGTCCCAGCAGGCGGAGACGTCGCGGACCGGGAAGTGAACGAAAAATTCGGTCAGAAACTGGATTACCTGACGGAAATGCGCGACTGGTTTCATACGCAAAAGCCTGAAAAATCAATCCTTGTGGGTGATTTGAACATTGCCCCACGCGAAGACGATGTATGGGATCATAAAAAGCTGCTGAAAGTTGTCAGCCACACGCCCATCGAGGTTGAGCATCTGGCGCAAACGCAAGACGCCGGTGGCTGGGTCGATATCACCCGGCAGGACATTCCTGAGGGCAAGCTCTTCAGCTGGTGGTCCTACCGCGCTGCCGATTGGGATGCGGCGGACAAGGGGCGGCGGCTGGATCATGTCTGGGCCACGTCGGATATCGCCGCAGCGGGTCACGACAGCCGCATCGTTCGCGGTGCGCGAGGCTGGGAAAAGCCCAGCGATCACGCCCCGGTTTTTGCGCAATTTGACCTTTGAAAAAGCAATTTGCCTCCCATATAACGCTAGACGCGCAGGCGGAAGGATAACACGATGATGGACCTGAATTTGGGGGCTGCACCCGCAGCGGATGACCTGATCAAAGACGCAACCGAAGCGACATTCATGGCGGATGTGGTTGACACGTCCCAGACGGTGCCGGTGATCGTCGATTTCTGGGCGCCTTGGTGTGGACCGTGTAAAACGCTTGGTCCCCAGCTTGAAGCCGCTGTGCGCGCGGCAAAGGGCGCGGTCAAGATGGTCAAGATCAACGTGGACGAAGCCCAGATGATCGCCGGACAGTTGCAGATCCAATCGATCCCGACCGTCTATGCGTTTTCCAAAGGGCAACCGATTGACGGGTTTCAGGGGGCGTTGCCTGAATCTGAAATCAAGGCGTTTGTGGACCGTGTGGTGAAAGCTACCGGTGGTGAAGCGCCCGGAGATGGCCTGGCCGATGCGGTGGCTGCGGCCGAAGAAATGCTGACCGAAGGGGCGGCGGCGGATGCGGCGCAGACCTTCGCCGCCGTATTGGGCGAGGATGAGAAACATGCGGCGGCCTACGGTGGCATGGTGAGGGCCCATATCGCGATGGGCGAACTCGATCAGGCAGAGGCGATTTTGAACGGCGCACCGGCAGAGATTTCAAAAGCGCCTGAGCTGGAAGCGGCCTTTGCGCAGCTTGAACTTGCCCGTCAGGCCGAGGGTGCAGGCCCCGTTGACGAGTTGAAAGCCGCCGTTGCAGCAGACCCGGACAACAATCAGGCGCGGTTCGATCTGGCGCAGGCCATGCACGCGAACGGCGATGTCGAGGGCGGCGTGGCCGAGTTGCTGGAACTTTTCCGGCGCGATCAGGAATGGAATGACGGGGCGGCCAAGGCGCAATTGTTCACGATATTCGAGGCGCTTAAGCCGAATGACCCGATTGTTCTGAATGGGCGGCGCAAACTTAGCTCCATCATATTTGCCTGATCGTTCGGGCGGGCTAGGTTCCCCATTATGATAAAAGCTTCAGAATTGCCTGACACGATTGCAATCTTTCCATTGGGCGGAGCTTTGTTGCTTCCCCGGTCCCGATTGCCACTGCATATTTTCGAACCGCGATACCTTCAGATGCTGGAGGATGCGCTGAAAACGCGTGAACGGTTGATCGGAATGATACAGCCCAATGAGGTGCCGGGCCGTGCCGGAACCGGGTTGCACACCATCGGATGTGCCGGGCGGATCATGCAGTTTTCCGAGACCGAAGATGGCCGCTATCTGATCACACTTGGTGGTGTTTCCCGGTTCCGCGTCGTCAAAGAGATTGAAGGGTTCACGCCCTACCGACGCTGCGATGTCGTCTGGGACGGGTTTGACCGGGACCTTGGCCCGGATGAAACCGATACAGCGTTCCAGCGCAAAGGCTTTTTAAAGCTGCTGGAGCGGTATTTTGATGCGCGTGAGCTGTCGGCGGACTGGGAAACCCTGAAAGAAGCGGATGACGAATTGCTGGTCAATTCACTGTCGATGATGCTTGATTTTGATCCCGAGGACAAACAAGCGCTGCTTGAAGCCCCATCTTTGACCACCCGCCGCGAGACGCTGGTCACGCTGATGGAGTACCAATTGCGCGGTGGGCAAGAGAGCGAGATGATGCAGTGAGCGAGACCGAAGTGGTGTTTGACCGCCGCATGCTCGAAGCCCTGATCTGCCCGCGCAGCCACGCGACGCTGAAATATGATCAGGAGCGCCAGGAATTGATTTCGGAAGCTGCGAATCTCGCCTACCCTATTCGCAACGGCATTCCGGTGATGCTCACGGATGAGGCGCGGGTGCTGGACTAAAGCGTCATGCGAAAAACCTGAACCACGTAACGCTGCCTGAAATCAAAGATTTCAACCCGTTACGTGATGCTTGATGTTCCAGATATTTCGTCAGACGCTCTAGAGCCTTTGGCCTTTCAGCAGCTTGGGTAACTCTCCGGTCAGACCGGCGGCTTCGCGGATGAAACTCCGACGCAATGCGGGCATATTGCCGACAATCCCCATGCCAATGTCACGGACGGCTCGTAACACAGGGTTGTCGTTTGAAAACAGCCGGTTGAATGTGTCCGTGGCCAGCGCCAAAGTGGTATTATCAAACCGACGCCATTCCTGATAGCGCGACAGCACGCCCTCGGTGCCGATGTCTTCGCCGCGCCGTTTTGCGTCCGTCAGAACCTCGGCCAGTGCGGCGATATCGCGAACCCCGGCGTTCAGTCCCTGACCTGCAATCGGGTGGACGCCATGGGCTGCGTCGCCGAGCAGAACGACCCGGCGCGCGATCAGCGTGTTCGCCAGCGACAGCGACAAAGGGTACGTGTAGCGCGCGCCGACGCGTGAAATATCGCCCAGAAAACTGCCGAACCTTGGTTTGAGGACGTCGATATAGGCATCGTCGGGCATCTCATTGATCCGCGCGGCGTTCTCGGCAGTTTCGCTCCAGACGATGGATGAACGGTTGCCCGTCAGGGGCAGGATCGCCAGCGGCCCCGGCGGCATAAAGAATTGATGTGCGACGCCATGATGCGGCAATGCGTGTTCAACCGCGCAGACCAAGGCCGTCTGGCCGTAGTCCCAGCCCGTGCGTTTGATCCCGGCGCGCGTGGCTGTGCCGGACCCGCGCCCATCACAACCCACAAGCAGCCTGCCCGTCAGGACGCGCCCGCTTGCCAGTGCCACCGATATGCCTGTTGCCTCTGCCGATTGCGAAACCACTGTTTCACCGTGCAGCGTCTGAATGTTTTCATGCGCGTCCGAAGCGCTCAGCAAGGCGGGCCTGAGGTGTCTGTCCTCGACCATATAGCCCATGGGACCTTCTTCGATCTCGGCGTGGTCGAAATGCATGAAAAACGGTGAAGGCCCTTCGCCAGCACGGCCATCGGTCACTTTAATGTCCAGCATCGCCTGCGCGTGAGGTTCCAGCGCATCCCATACGCCAATTGCCTGCAACAGCCGTGTCGAGGTCAGCGCCATCGCATAAGAGCGGCCATCAAAACCGGGGGTCTTGCGGCTGATCAGGGGTACCGAATCGATCATCGTCACGCTGTGTCCGGCCTGAGCCAACGCCAAAGCCAGAGCCGGCCCATTGAGCCCGCCCCCTACGATCAAAATGTCACTGTCAAAGGTCATAGGTCTGAATATGGTCGGGGCGGGGGGATTGTCCATGCGCGGTTGCGTCGCTACCGTCGCACAAATCGAAAGCTTCGGGGGGAATGGCATGCAGGCTTGGCTCAAAATGACGGCGGCTGATCTGGGCAGGGGGATCGCCACGGGGGAAATCGACCCGGTCGATCTCACACAAACCTATCTGGATGCGATCAGCGCACATCCGTTACGGGATAGAATTTACGCCCGTGTGACAGCAGAGCGTGCCTTGAACGAAGCGGCAGCCGCCCGGGATCGCGCGCGCAGTGGTCAGCGTCGTTCGCTGCTGGATGGTGTGCCGATCAGTTGGAAGGATCTGTTCGATACGGCGGGTGTTGCAACTGAGTCGGGATCGCTGCTTTTGAAGGATCGCGTGCCTGATCAGGATGCACAGGTGCTGCAAAACGCCACCGCCGCCGGGCTTGTTTGTCTCGGCAAGACACATATGAGCGAATTGGCGTTTTCTGGTCTGGGCTATAACCCCAGCACGGCGACGCCGCCTTGCGTCAATGATGAGGGCGCGGTGCCGGGCGGGTCTTCTTCCGGTGCGGCGGCCTCTGTGGCGTTCGATCTGGCGGCTGTTGGTGTTGGCTCTGATACCGGCGGTTCGGTGCGTATTCCGGCGGCTTGGAACGACCTTGTGGGTCTCAAGACGACGTCGGGGCGGCTGAGCCTTGAAGGGGTCGTGCCTCTCGCTGCGCGCTTTGATACGGTCGGCCAGCTGTGCCGTTCTGTCGAGGATGCAGCGCTGATGCTGGCGGTGCTGCAAGGGGGCAGGGCGGCGGATCTATCCGGGGCATCCCTTGTCGGCAGGCGTTTGGCGGTGCTGAACACCATCGCGATGGAAGATGTACGCAGCGGTCCCGCAGAAGCGTTTTCCACCGCTGTTTCCAAGCTGGAACAGGCGGGGGCGCAGATAGAGGAGATCCATATCGACGCGGTAAACGATGCGATGGCCCTGACCACATGCCTATATACCGCCGAGGCCTATGGGCTGTGGCGCGACGTGATCGAGGCGAACCCGGACGCGATGTATCAGGAAATTCTCAAGCGCTTTCGTCTTGGCCAGAACCATTCCGGGCCGGATTATGTCGCTGCTTGGGCAGCACTTGAGGCGGCCCGCGTTTCTTACCATCAAGCGACGGCCGGGTTTGATGCGGTCATTTTGCCGACGGCACCCATTTTGCCGCCGAATCTGAACAGGTTGAACACGGATCACGACTATTACGTCACAGAAAACCTGATGTCGCTGCGCAATACGCGCATTGGCAATCTGATGGGGCTTTGCGCGTTGAGCCTGCCAACGGATACGCCCAGTTGCGGGCTTATGCTGATGGCACCGCCGCACCGTGAGGAATCCCTTTTGCGTCTGGGAACGGCGGCGGAACGGGCTTTGGCCTAAAAGACACAAACTGCGATAAAGCTGCGCGTTTTTGTGGACGCAAGGCGTCAGCTTGGCTACCTTAGGGACAACGGGACGATAACGATCCCGACTGAGGCAGTTTTGATGATGTATCCAGAGCGGTTTTCGAACCTTCCGGCACATGCTTGGCCGCGCCTGCGCGCTCTTTTAGACGTGCATGAGGGCGGCGGCGTGCCTGTTCACATGACCATTGGTGAGCCGAAACATGTTTTTCCTCAATGGGTTATGGAAGTCATCAACGAACATTCAGCCGGGTTCAACAGCTATCCGCCCAATGATGGCGCGCCTGAACTGCGTCAGGCCATCGCGAGCTTTGTGCATCGTCGCTACGGCGTGCCCGTCGATGCGGACACGCAGGTCATGGCCCTCAACGGCACGCGGGAAGGGTTGTATAACGCGGTTATGGCCCTGTGTCCGGAGACGAAAAACGGACAACGCCCCGCAATTTTGATGCCAAACCCGTTCTATCAGGTCTATATGATCGCCGCCCTGTCTGTCGGCGCGGACCCTGTGATGGTGCCTGCGACGGTCGAAAACGGTCATCTGCCTGATTTTTCGTCCCTGTCTGAGGAAACCCTAAACCGTACGACAGCGGCCTACATCTGCTCACCGGCCAACCCACAAGGGGCGGTCGCGAGTGCGGAATATTGGCGTGATCTGATCGTACTGGCCGAAAAATACGACTTCAAAGTCTTTGCAGACGAATGTTATTCTGAGATTTATCGCGGCGCGCCGCCCATCGGGGCGTTGCAGATCGCACAAGACATCGGCGCAGACCCGGACCGCGTTGTGATTTTCCACTCCTTGTCCAAACGCTCCAACCTGCCGGGGCTTCGCTCCGGGTTTGTTGCAAGTGGCGCAAAAAACATCACGGAAATCAAGCAGCTGCGAAACTATGCGGGGGCGCCTTTGCCCTTGCCTTTGCAGATGGCTGCCGCCGCGGTTTGGAATGACGAGGTGCATGTGAGCGAAAACCGCGCGCTTTACGTCGAAAAATACGAAATTGCAGACCGGATTTTGGGAAATGTGCCGGGCTATGCAAGCCCGGATGCCGGATTTTTCCTGTGGTTACCGGTCGAAAACGATGAACAGGCGGCGGTGAAGCTTTGGCGCGAAACCGGTGTGCGGGTTTTGCCGGGTGGCTATCTGGCGCAGGACTGGGAGGGGGTAAACCCCGGCCAGGGATATATTCGGGCTGCGATGGTGGCTCCAAAAGCGGAAACTGAGCGGGGCATCCAGATGATCCGCGATTGTTTGTATCCGTGAAAAATATGAAGGGTAAAAAGGGTATGGCATTTCAGACACGCGGGCGGGATCCACTTTTCGACAGCAACATGGCGGAGGCGATGGAAAAGCGCGGGAAAGAGCTTTTCGGTCTGGCGCTGATGATCCTCGGTGCGATGGCCTGCGCGATGATTGCATCCTACACGCCGGATGATCCCAATTGGATGGTATCAACCGACGCGACGGTCCAGAACTGGATGGGGCGGATCGGGGCCTCGATTGCGGCACCGTTGTTCATGATCGTGGGCTGGGGTGCCTGGGGCATCGGGATTGTGCTTTTGGCCTGGGGCGCGCGTTTTGCACTGCACACCGGGGCGGAGCGCGCCTTGGGTCGCCTGATTTTCGCCCCGATTGCGATTGCACTGGGGTCGATTTATGCGGCGACGCTGACACCGGATGGCAATTGGCTCGATACTCATAGCTTTGGGTTGGGCGGCCTGTTTGGTGATACGGTAATGGGCGCAATTCTGACGCTGCTGCCTGTTGGTTCGACCGTCACGGTGAAGCTGATGTCCTTGCTGATGGCCGTTGGTATCATTGTGTTTGGCGGCTTCGTTTTGGGCTTTACGCGCGCAGAGGTTGCGCGGATCGGGCGCTTTCTGCTGATGGGTCTTGTGATGCTTTACGCTGGATTGATGACCTTGCTGGGCCGTAGTGCGCAGGGCGCCGTCTCTACCGCGCAAGAAATTGCGGCGCGGCGCGCCGAACGCAGGGCGCAGGCGGAGGAAATGGCAGCGCTTACGCAAACCGAAGTTGCGCCGATGCCTGAGAACATGATGTTCGAGACACCTGAGCCTGAGCAGAAAAGCGGCTTGTTTGCCCGCATGCCCAGCCTTGTGCGTCGACCAGACGCAATGCCCGAACCGGAGTTGGTCACACAGCCCGACGCACCCGATGTCGAAGAAGGTCCGGGCGAGGACAGAATAAAGGCGCGCATCGCGGATGTGATCAAATCCCGCGTGCGCTCAAGCACCGCAGTGCATGTCCCGACGACGGCCCCGTTGACGCGCGGACGCGGGCGTGGCCCGGATCCGCTGGTGCTGGATACATCCCCGGCTGTGCGGCCTGAACCACCGCTCACTGCGCGGCATGCGCAGGCACCAGAGCCGGAAGTAGAAGACACGGCATCATTTGAGATGCCCGAAGCCCGCGTTGACGAAGTCATCGAAATTCCCCGTCCGGAACCGCGCCGCGTTGTGCAGCAGCCTGTGCGAAAACCGGTTCAACCCTCACGGCGTGCGCAAGCCGAAGCCCAGCCGACGCTGTCGTTCGATGACACCCACCCCGGTTTCGAACTGCCGCCGCTGAACCTGCTGGAAAACCCGATAGACATACCGCGCCTGCAGCTTAGCGATGAAGCGCTTGAGGAAAATGCGCGCATGCTGGAGTCCGTTCTCGATGACTATGGCGTTAAGGGCGAAATCGTCGCCGTGCGTCCCGGCCCGGTCGTGACCATGTATGAACTGGAGCCTGCTCCGGGTCTCAAGGCAAGCCGGGTGATTGGTCTGGCTGATGATATCGCGCGGTCGATGGCGGCCCTTTCTGCGCGGGTATCAACTGTGCCGGGCAGGTCCGTGATCGGGATCGAACTGCCCAATGACACGCGCGAAAAGGTTGTCTTGCGCGAAATCCTGTCTGCCCGGGATTTTGGCGACACGAACATGCGCCTGCCGCTTGCCTTGGGCAAGGATATCGGCGGCGATCCAATCGTGGCCAATCTCGCCAAAATGCCCCACCTTTTGATTGCCGGGACCACGGGGTCCGGTAAATCCGTTGCGATCAATACGATGATCCTGTCGTTGCTGTACAAGCTGTCGCCTCAGGAATGCCGGATGATCATGATTGATCCCAAAATGCTGGAACTGAGCGTTTATGACGGCATTCCACATCTGCTTTCACCGGTTGTGACCGACCCGAAAAAGGCGGTTGTCGCCTTGAAATGGGTGGTCGGTGAAATGGAAGAACGCTATCGCAAGATGTCGAAAATGGGCGTGCGTAACATTGAGGGTTACAATGGCCGTGTGCGCGAGGCGCTCAGCAAGGGCGAGATGTTCAGCCGCACCGTCCAGACCGGGTTTGACGATGATACCGGCGAGCCGATCTTTGAGACGGAAGAAAACACGCCCGTGACGCTGCCCTATATCGTCGTGATCGTTGATGAGATGGCAGACCTGATGATGGTGGCCGGCAAGGAAATCGAAGCCTGCATTCAGCGTCTGGCGCAGATGGCGCGGGCCTCTGGCATCCACCTTATCATGGCGACGCAACGCCCCTCGGTGGACGTGATCACGGGCACGATCAAGGCGAACTTCCCGACGCGGATTTCCTTTCAGGTCACGTCGAAAATCGACAGCCGGACAATCCTTGGAGAGATGGGCGCGGAACAACTTCTGGGCATGGGTGACATGCTTTACATGGCGGGCGGGGCAAAGATCATCCGCTGCCACGGTCCTTTTGTGTCTGACGAAGAGGTCGAGGAAATCGTCAATCACCTCAAGGCATTCGGTGAACCTGACTACGTCAATGGCGTGGTAGAGGGGCCGTCCGAGGATGCAGAAAGCAGTATCGACGCGGTGCTGGGTCTGGGCGGAAACACCGATGGTGAAGACGCGCTTTATGACACGGCCGTGCAGGTGGTCCTGAAGGATCGCAAATGCTCAACCAGCTACATCCAGCGCAAACTGGCCATCGGCTATAACAAAGCCGCCCGTCTGGTCGAGCAGATGGAGGATCAGGGTCTCGTTTCGCCTGCAAACCACGTCGGCAAACGGGAGATTCTCGTGCCAGAGCAGGGATAACGGGCAAAAAAACGCTTCGTTTGACGCGGTGATATCGCATAACAGGCCGATGCCTCCTATGTCACAAGTGAGTTTGAACATCGGAGGATACTTCCTTGAGCCTTATATCGCGCATTCTGTTGGTTGCTTGCTTGTCCTTGGTCCCTGCGGCCTCAGGTGCGGCGGAGCAGTTGAAGCTGGCTGAAATATCCGCCTATCTCAACAGTCTCGAAACGCTGAAGGGCGATTTTCGCCAAATCAACGATGACGGTTCCGTCAGCACCGGGCAGCTTTATATGCGGCGGCCCGGACGCATGCGGTTTGAATACGACCCGCCCGAACAGGCGCTGGTGATTGCGGCAGCCTCTGCCGTCGTCATCATCGATAGGAAATCGAACCAACCGTCAGAAACATATCCGCTGAGCCGCACGCCGCTGTCGCTGCTGCTCGGCCGGGATATTGATTTGACGCGGGCCGCTATGGTGCGCAATGCGCGGTTTGACGGGACATGGACCATCGTGACCGCCGAGGACCCCGACAACCTCGAAAACGGCTATCTTGAGATGTATTTCACCGATCAGCCCACGCGTTTGGAACAATGGGTCATCCACGATGCTTCAGGCGGGCGGACCAGAGTCGTTCTGGGTGAGTTCGAGACGGGCATAAACCTGCCCAACTCTCTTTTTGATCCGGACCGTGAGAAAAGCCGCGACCGCTGAGGTCAGCGGCGCAGGTTACAGGTGGCCAGTTGCGCCTGATAAAGATCGGCGCGCGCGTCCACCTTGTTGGCCACATTCAAGAGCCAGGATTTGCGGTTGTACGACCCACGCGCATAACCTGTGTGCCCCTCGTGATAGGCAAGGTACTGGTTGCGCGCATCATGTAAGGCGATGCCGTTACGCTGCTGGCTGATGTTCATATACCAGCCCATGAAATCGGAGGCGTCGCGAATACGGTCACGGCGGGCCAGACGTTTGCCGGTCGCGCGTTGGTAGTCTGACCATGTGCCATCCAGCGCTTGCGAATAGCCATATGCGCTGGAAACGCGGCCCATCGGGATGACCCCCAAGGCGTATTTATGTGGCGTCTTTGCATTGCCGATAAACCGGCTTTCCTGATGCATTGTTGCCATTTGTACATGCACCGGAACACCCCATTTTTGCTGGGTCCTCTGGAAAGCACGCATATATTCAGGGCGCTGTTGGGCAATGCTGCACGCATCGTTCAGATTACGCGGAGCCGTAGAGGACACCCCCCCGCAGGAGGCGACCAACAGTAAAATTGCCATAGCGCGAAGAGTTCTGCTCATCTGCCTCTCGCTTTTATTTTTTGTTTTTTATTGCAGTAGCGCAAATCTTCGCCAAGGGGAAATCACGTTTTTTACAACAGAAAGCCCAGCAACAGAGGCAAGGCAGCAACAGACATCAGAGTTGAAGCCACAACGAGGCCCGCGACCTCTTCGGCGTCTGCGCCGTATTTTTCCGCCAACATGTAAGACGTCACCGCAACCGGCGTTGCGACCTGCAGAACCAGCACGCCCAAGGCAACGCGATCAAGGGCAAACGCATCACCGACATACCACGCGACGCCTGTGCATATCACCAGTTTAACCGCGCTTAAAGCCGTTGCGCGCAACACCCCGCCCGGTTTCAACCGCGCGATGGCGACCCCAAGTGTGATGAGCATCAACGGAATCGCCATTTGCCCGATGAGGTCGAGCGTATTTGTCACAAAGGGCGGTGTCTGCCAGCCTTGCCATAAAAAGATTGCGCCCAAAATGGTGCCTGCGACCATGGGTTCGCGGATCACCTTGCCCAGCGATCCGGCACCCGCGACCAGCCAGACCCCGAAGGTGAAGGACCAGACCGCCATAATTCCGAAAACGATGATGGCATAGCCAAGGCCCGTTTCGCCATACGCGAAAAATGCCAGTGGCAAACCGATGTTGCCGGTATTGCCAAACATGAGGGGCGCCGCAAATGTCTGGCGGTTGAGTCTGAGCACAAAGACCAACACAAGGATTGCAATTGTGACAATGCCATAAGCCCCGATTGCGGCCAGTGACAGCGCTGTTAAATCCTCCGGAGCGATCTCCGTTTGCATCAAGGAGACGAAAACCAGACAGGGCACCGAGAGCGTCATGGCAAGCTGTGTGACAAACCTGATGCGGTATTCATTGCCCAGTTTAACCCAGACAAATCCGATTGCAGCCAACAAAAACACCGGCGCCACGATTTCGAGCACTGTCAGTGCGAGGTTCACAGACTGTTTCCTTTTTTTGCCGACCAAGTATTGGACAAACACCGCCCGAAGCGTCTACTAACGGAAGCGAGGGGCTGCAATGCTATGATTAAAACACGCGCAAAATATCATCTTGGCCAGATCGTCCGGCACAAAAAACACCCGTTTCGCGGGGTGATCTTTGACGTGGACCCTGAGTTTTCAAACACCGAGGAATGGTATGAAGCCATTCCCGAAGACAGCCGCCCTGTGAAAGAACAGCCGTATTATCATCTGCTGGCCGAAAATGAGCAGAGCTATTACGTCGCCTATGTCTCGGAGCAGAACCTGATTGCGGATTATTCAGGTGAGCCGGTGGATCACCCTGATATCCCCGACTTGTTCGGCCCCCTGCAGGATGGCACCTACCCGCTGCATTTTCAGCTGAACTGAGTGCTCGATCAGTAGCCCAAAGCGCAGCCATCTTTGCGTGGATCACTCGCGCCCTCAAAAACGCCATTGTCATGCATCAGGATCGCCTGCGCCCCGCCAATTGCCGTCTGGGGGATGCTCACCGAGTGCCCCAGATCGGTCAGTTCTTGGCGCACTGCGTCGCTATAGCCGCGTTCGACCTGCATATTGCCCATGTCGGAAAAGGCGCGCGGGGCATCAATCGCTGATTGCGGGTCCATGCCAAAATCGGTGAGGTTGCTGACAAATCGCGCATGTCCGTTCGGCTGGTAAGCCCCGCCCATGACGCCGAACGGCATGATCACCTTGCCGTTCTTGCGCAGCATGGCAGGGATAATGGTGTGCATCGGACGTTTGCCACCCTTGAGCTCATTCGGATGCCCCTGTTCGAGTGTAAAGCCTGCCCCGCGGTTCTGTAGCAGAATCCCGAATTTATCAGAGGCGATCCCCGAGCCAAAATCTTTGAAGATTGAATAAATCAGCGACACGGCCATGCCATCGCGGTCGACAGTGGAAATATAAACAGTGTCCTTGTGGACCATCTCGGTCAAAGGAGCGGCCGCTGGCATCGCTTTGCCCGGATCAATCATCGCGGCCAGTTTTTTGGCCAGCGACATATCCAGCATATGCGCCAACCGCGTGGTGTGATCGGCATCGGCAAGGAAACGGTTGCGGGCGTCATAGGCCAGTTTCGCTGCTTCCGCTTCGATGTGCGCGCGTTCGGTGCCAAAAGGCGCCATCGACGCAAGGTCAAACTGCGCGAGGATGTTGAGCATCAGGATCGCGGTGGCCCCTTGACCGTTGGGGGGATGTTCGACGATTTCGATGTCCTTGTAGGAGCCGAAGATTGGCGTGGTCTCGTCACAGGCTGCGGCGGCAAAATCATCCAATGTGTGGACGCCCCCTGCGGCTTGAAGGGTGGTGACCATGTCTTCGGCAATTTCGCCGGCGTAAAAGGCCGACGCGCCTTGTTCAGCGATGCGGCGCAAGACCTCCGCCTGACCGGGTGCGCGGAAGATATCACCGGTTTTCAGGGGTTTCCCGGCGATCAGGTACTTCTCTCTCGCGCTGCCTTGCAGGTTATGGCCGTAGTTTTCCCAGTCAAAGGCCACGCGCGGTGCGACCGGAATTCCGTCCTGTGCATATTTAATGGATGGTGCCAGCAGCCTATCCAGACCAAGGGTGCCGACCGTTTCAGCTAAATGGGCAAAAGCGGCGACAGCCGTTGGAATTGTAACGGCATGGGCCGAAAAGGGCGGAACGGTGGTTTCACCTGCCACGCGCAAATCATGCGCATCCAAAGCTGCGGGTGCCCGGCCTGATCCGTTCAAAGCGCGCACATTCTGGCGGTCACGATCAGACCACAGAACAAAGCAATCACCGCCGATGCCCGTCATGGCCGGTTCGCACAGGCCCAGCAAGACAGCCCCCGCGATGGCGGCGTCCATCGCGTTTCCGCCTTGTTGCAGAACATCGATTGCGGTTTTTGCCGCGAGCGGGTGAGAGGTTGCACACATGCCGTTGCTGGCAAGAACCGGGGAACGACCGGGGTGGTGAAAATCGCGCATTTGAGGACCTTTAATCAGGGCTGTGTTGCGCGTAAATTAGCGACTTCGATTTGGAAGTCCACGACCCTTGGCTGGATATGTCAATCTGTGCAAAGGGAAGTCCCCGACGCTGCGTACTGGGTGGGGGCTGTTACACGCAGCGTCGAGGGAAGCTTATGTTAGCTACAGGTGTTGGTGTGACGTGCAATCAAGGCAAGAATATGCTCGTAACGGGGCCGTTTGAGGAAAGTACCGAGAAAAACGACCTGCCGTCTTTGCACCTGTTAAGCTGTACCAACTGCAAGGCGCATATCCAGATGGTTCTCGCTTCCAACGCGTTCGTAACGGACGTCCTTTGCGAGATGCGTGATCAGGAACCAACCAAAGCCGCCTTCAGGCATGTCTTCCAGTTCCAAATCCAAAGTGCCCAGTTCGCCCAAGGGCATTTTGCCATCGGGCATTGCATAGCCCTTATCCTTGATCTTCAGGATCAGGCCATCTTTCCGGTGCGCGCATTCTATTGCGATCGGGCCGGAAGGTTGCGACGGTGGATAGGCATGTTCAACAATATTGTTCAAAACCTCTGCCAGGACCAGTTCGATGGTACCGGATTCTTCCACATCCAGTTCCAAAGGACGCAAGGCGTCAAGAAACTGGCTTAGAGCTTCTCTCGCCGCGTATTGCCCGCTCTCTACGCAGACTCTAAATGGACGGAGTTGTTCCGCTTCCATTTAATCGCTCCTTACTGGCACTTCTATTGAGGCCTTAATTCGGCGAGGGCACCTTCCAATGTCGGAAAGACGCTAAAGACCGAGTCCATTCGCGTTAAGGTAAAGACACGCTCGACAGTCGGCGTCAGACCGGCAAGCGCCATCTTGCGGTTGGCGCCCATATGTTTCATTGCCGCCACGATGGCGCCCAATCCGCTCGAGTCGATAAACTCAACACGGCTCAGGTCCAGAACGACGACGTCTGGACCGTCATCTGTTTCCACACGCATTGCATCCTTGAACTCAATCGCGACAGCCGCGTCTATGCGCGCACCTTGTACGGAAACGATCCGCAATTGCTGGTCTGTTTTGCTTGCAAGTTCCATTATATACCCTGACATAATCGTGCATAAGTGCTTACCGGGTAAGTCTTACGATTTGATTTAGGTATTCGGAGAATGCGAATCATGGAAGACGTTGTGATCGTGGGAGCGGCGCGCACCCCAATGGGTGGGTTTCAAGGCGCCTTGTCGTCTTTGAGCGCTGCGCAGCTTGGCGGGGTCGCGTTGAAATCAGCGATGCAGGTTGCTGGGGTCGCGACAGTGGACGAGGTGTTGATGGGGTGCGTTTTACCCGCGGGTCAGGGTCAGGCGCCCGCCCGGCAAGCGGGTTTTGCCGCGGGTCTGGACGACACAGTGCCTGCGACCACGCTCAACAAGATGTGCGGGTCAGGCATGAAAGCGGCGATGATCGCCTTTGATCAGATCGCCCTCGGACAGGCCAGTCTGATCGCGGCAGGTGGCATGGAGAGCATGAGCAACGCCCCTTATTTATTGAATAAAATGCGTTCTGGCGCGCGCCTTGGTCATAGTGAAGTGATCGATCACATGTTCCTTGACGGGTTGGAAGACGCCTATGACAAAGGGCGTTTGATGGGGACATTTGCCGAAGACTGTGCAGAGACGTTTCAGTTTACGCGGCAGGCACAGGACACATATGCACTGGCATCACTTTCCCGCGCGATAGAAGCTCAGAAATCCGGCGCGTTCGACGCCGAAATCACACCGGTTGACGTGGTGTCGCGCAAGGGCACGATCACGGTCGTCGCGGATGAGCAACCGGGGGCGGCAAGGCCGGAGAAAATCCCGCAGCTCAAGCCTGCGTTTCGGGACGGTGGCACGGTAACTGCGGCGAATGCGTCGTCCATTTCGGATGGGGCAGCGGCGCTGGTTTTGGCCTCAAATCCTTATGCCGTATCAAATAGTCTGACAGTTCGGTGTCGCGTCGCTGGCCATGCGACACATGCCCAAGCGCCCGGGCTATTCACAACCGCACCGGTTCCAGCCGCCCGGAAGCTGTTGCAAAAGATAGGCTGGGACAAGGACAGCGTTGATCTGTGGGAGGTGAACGAAGCTTTCGCGGTTGTGCCGCTCGCCTTCATGCATGAAATGGGCCTTGATCATGGCGTCGTAAACGTAAACGGCGGTGCCTGTGCGCTGGGGCATCCGATTGGCGCGTCGGGCGCGCGTATCATGGTGACCTTGCTGAATGCGATGGAAAAGCGCGATGTCAAACGGGGTGTCGCTGCGATCTGTATTGGTGGGGGCGAGGCGACAGCCATCGCGCTTGAGCGCGACTGAACCGCTTGTTGTCTTGAAGAAACAGGTTTCATACCCGGAGTGCAGACGCGTGAAGGTCGATTACCCAACCCTCGCCAAAACCATCGCTGCCCTGACCGAGGGAGAGACGGATGTTGTCGCCCTGATGGCGACGGTCGCCTGCGAAGTCCATCACTGCGACGATCGTTTTGACTGGACCGGTTTTTACCGCGTGACGGGGCCGCAAATACTCAAAATCGGTCCCTATCAAGGGGGGCATGGTTGTCTGGTCATCCCGTTTTCGCGCGGCGTTTGCGGGGCTGCCGCAAGGACGCGCGAGATAAAGCGTGTTGGAGACGTCGATGCCTTTCCGGGTCACATCGCTTGCGCCTCAAGCACACGATCCGAACTGGTGTTGCCGGTTGAGGACGCGCGTGGCGCGTTGCTGGGGGTATTTGATATCGACAGCGACCAGCCCGCTGCATTCCATCAGCGCGATGCGGATGAGATCGACCGTATTCTGAAGGCTGTTTTCGGTCGGTTATAACGTCCGGCGTCAAGAGATGTTCAATCGGGCGGAAAAAACGCACTCTGCGGCGTGAAAAATATCTGGATTTTTTCATTCAACTCAGGCACCGTGAAATTCGAAGGAGAATTTTCACGCCCATGCACCACAGCCTACCAGACGAACCACAGACTTTGGGGGCCGATCTGCGGGCCCTGCGCAAAGCGCGCGGGCTGACGCTGGCGGATCTGGCGGAGCGTTTGGGGCGTTCTGTCGGATGGCTCAGTCAGGTGGAGCGGGACAAATCCGACCCGTCGATTTCCGACCTGCGCGCGATTGCCAAGGTGCTTGAGGTCTCAATCTCGATGCTGTTTCGCCACGCACCGGCGACCGCGACCGAGGCGGGCTATATCGTGCGTGCCGCCGCGCGCCGCCCGATGGGCTCGAAAACCGAAGGGTTGGTCGAAGAGCTATTATCGCCTGACCTCACGGATGATTTCGAGATGGTGCATTCCACCTTTGAACCGGGCAGCCGCGTCAAGGAGATGGTCACCCGCCCCACTCAAGAAGTCGCCTATCTGCTCTCCGGCACCTTGCAGATCGAGATCAACGAAACCGTCCACACGATCCATCCCGGTGACAGCTTTCGCATTCGCGGCGAAGCGTTCCGCTGGTCAAACCCCTACGCAGAGCCGGCAGTGGCGATCTGGGTTATCGCCCCACCGGTTTATTGATGGGGTTTGAGGCATGGACCATATTCGCGCTATTCTGGATTGTCTTTGTCACAACGCCGGGTCCCAATGCGGTGAATTGCATCCAAAACGGCATACACCTCGGGTTTGGCCCTGCGATGATCGGGGTGCTGGCGATCCTGACACAGGCGACGCTGTTTCTGATCCTCTCCGCCTTTGGCATCACGGCACTGATTGCGGCATCACCCGCCGGATTTTTCGCGGCCAAGATGATCGGTGCGGCATTTTTGATTTACCTTGGGGTGCGCGGCTGGATGCAGGCCCGCACCCCGGTGAGAGTCAGCGCAAAACCAGCGAAATCCATCTACTTTCAAGCGCTCGCCATCGCCACCATCAACCCCAAAAGCGTTGCGGGCTATCTCGCGGCCTTTTCACAATTCGTGCAACCGGATGTGCCGATTTGGGAGCAGATGACCGTCATCGTGCCAACCGCCCTGACGCTGACCGCGCTGAGCTACACCGGCTTTTATGCCCTTGGCGCAGGGCTTGGGCGTGCAGCGCTGGACGCGGTTTTCAACGTTTGGCTGCGGCGCATTCTGGCGTCCTGTTTCGTGATCTACGGTCTGTTGCTCGGCTTTTCAAATGCGCCGGGGCGCACGTGACATGACAACAAACGTCACCACGACAAACCTGCGTATGGCACTTGCCGGTTTATGTCGCGAAACACATCGCTTTGCCGTCGGCAAAGGGGGCTACCACAAGAGTACGGACTTTGTCCCACAAGAGGAGAAGTGAAATGGCTGAATTTCCAACAACAGCGCGTGTCGTGATTATTGGCGGGGGCGTGGTGGGCACCTCGACTTTGTATCATCTGGCCAAAGCAGGGTGGAAAGACTGCGTTCTGCTTGAAAAGAACGAGTTGACCGCCGGGTCGACGTGGCATGCGGCGGGCAATGTGCCGAATTTTGCAGGGTCGTGGGCGGTGATGAACATGCAGCGCTATTCGGCGGCCATGTACCGGACGCTGGGTGACGACGTGGATTACCCGATGAACTACCATGTCACCGGGGCTGTGCGTCTGGCGCACTCGAAAGAGCGGATGCAGGAGTTTGAGAAAGTCGCGGGCATGGGGCGCGCGCAGGGCCTGCAGATGGACATCTGCACGCCTGAGGAATTGCAGCAGTATAACCCCTTCATGGAAACGCATGATCTTGCGGGGGGCATGTGGGATCCGTTGGATGGTGATATTGACCCGGCGCAACTGACGCAGGCGCTGGCCAAAGGCGCGCGGCAGGCGGGCGGGCGGATTGAACGGTTCTGCCCGGTCATTGGGATGGACCGGGATGGCGACGAATGGATCGTGAAAACCGAGAAAGGCGATATTCGTTGCGAAAAGGTCGTCAACTGCGCCGGGTATTACGCGCAGCGCGTCGGTGAGATGTTCAAACCCTTCGGCGGGCGCACTGTGCCGATGGTGGTCATGAGCCATCAGTACTTCCTGACCGAACCGATCCCCGAGCTGGAAGCCTGGACCAAGGAGAACGGCAAGAAGGTCGCGATGATCCGCGATGTGGATACGTCCTATTACCTACGGCAGGAAAAGACGGGTCTGAACCTCGGCCCCTATGAGCGTAATTGCAAGGCGCATTGGGTCACGCCGGAGGATCCCATGCCGGAGGATTTCTCGTTCCAGCTTTACCCGGATGATCTGGAACGGCTGGAGTATTACATCGAAGACGCCATGGAACGGATGCCACTTTTGGGCACATCCGGTGTGGGGCGCAACATCAACGGGCCTATCCCTTATGCGCCCGATGGTTTGCCGATGATCGGCCCAATGCCGGGGGTCAAGAATGCCTTTGAAGGGCACAGCTTTACTTTCGGGATCGCGCAGGGTGGCGGGGCCGGCAAAGTGTTGTCGGAATGGATCATGCATGGCGAGACCGAACTTGACATGTGGGCCGTCGATCCGCGCCGCTACACCGATTATGCGGATCACGACTATTGCCTGAGCAAGGCGCTTGAAACCTATGGCCATGAATACGCCATGCATTTCCCGCGCCACGAATGGCCTGCGGGGCGGGACAAGAAACTGTCACCGGTGGATGCGAAAATCCGTGCGCTTGGCGGTCAGATGGGGGCCTATAACGGGTGGGAGCGGGCGAATTGGTTTGCCAAACCCGGCGATGATACCTCAGAGGACTCGACCCACACATGGGATCGCAACGGGCCGTGGGCCGCACGTATCAAGGAAGAGGTCGAGGCGGTGCGCGATGGCGTTGGCGTGCTGGACCTGCCGGGCTTTTCGCGCTTCAAGGTGGCAGGGTCCGGGGCGGATGAATGGCTGCGTGGTCTGACGACGGGATCCTTGCCCAAGATCGGCCGCGTTGGTCTGCTCTATTTTGCGGACAGCCGTGGGCGTATCCTGACAGAAATGTCAGTGACGCGCGAGGCGGAGGATCGCTTTGTTCTGGTGACGGCCGCATCGGCCCAATGGCATGACCGCGACTGGCTTGAAGGTCAGATGCCGGACAACTGCGCCTTTACGCTTGAAGACTGGACCGACCGGATGTCGACCCTGATCGTGACCGGCCCCGGTTCGCGCGCCCTTCTGGGCAAGCTGTGCGACGCCGATCTGACCCTGCCGTGGCTCAGCTTTCAGGAGACCGAGGTTGCGGGCGGTTGGGCGGCCTTGCTGCGCGTTTCCTTTGCGGGGGAGCTTGGCTGGGAAGTGCACGCCGAAAACGCGGATATCCCGGCGATGTATGACGCCATCCTTGATGCGGGGGCTGTGCCTTTCGGGATGTATGCACTGAATTCGATGCGGATCGAAAAGGGATATCGCGCATGGAAAGGTGATTTGTCGTCGGATTATTCGCTGCTGGAAGGCGGGCTGGAACGGTTCATCCGCTTTGACAAGCCGCAGGATTTTCCCGGCAAATCTGCGTTGCTGAACGAAAAGCAACAGGGCGTGAAAAAGCAATTCGTCACGCTGGTGGTGGATGCCGATGCACAGGATGCGCCCTATATGGCGCCGCTGTTTCACGGGGATGAGGTCGTGGGCGAGACGACCTCGGGCGATTGGGGCTACCGTGTGAACAAGTCCATCGCGCTTGGCATGCTGCGCAAGGACCTGACCGAACCGGGCACCGAGATCGAGGTTGAAATCTATGGCCAACGCCGCCGCGCGACGGTGCAGGCAGATCAGCCGCTCTGGGATCCGCAAAACGAGAGGATCCGTGTATGACGCAGATTACCCTCTTGGATGGTGGCATGGGGCAGGAATTGGTGCACCGCGCCGGGGACAAGCCCACGCCGCTTTGGTCAACGCAGGTGATGGTGGATCACCCCGGTCTGGTTGAGGCGGTGCACGCTGATTACTTTGCCGCCGGTGCGACGGTCGCCACGACGAATTCATATGCGATCCACCATGATCGGTTGGAAGGCACCGGTATGGAGGACGCTTTTGAGGATCTGTATCAGCGCGCCCTGAGCGAAGCGTCCGCCGCGCGCGCGAAACATGGATCGGGTCGTATCGCTGGAGCGCTCGGGCCGCTGGTGGCGAGCTATCGTCCTGATCTTCACCCGTCTCGTGAGATCGCTGTGCCATTGTTTGCCGAGGCTGCGGCGCTGCTCGCGCCTGTGTGCGATGTGCTGATCCTTGAGACGGTCGCCTCGGTTGCCCATGCGCGCGATGCCCTTGAAGGGGCGCGCAGCACAAACCTGCCCGTTTGGCTGTCACTGACAGTTTCGGACGGTGACGGGATGCAGTTGCGTTCGGGTGAACCGCTTGAGGACGCGTTGGAGGTTGCCGCAAATGCGGATGCGGTACTCGTTAATTGCTCAGCCCCCGAAGCGGTCACCAAGGCAATGCCCATCCTCGCGCAAAGCGGAAAACCATTTGGCGGCTATGCGAACGGCTTCGTGCAAATCAGCCAAGACTTCCTGAAAGAAAAACCGACCGTGGACACGCTCGAAACGCGCCGCGATATGGGGCCGCGCGCCTATGCGGGGTATGTCATGGAGTGGGTCGCCGCCGGGGCCACCATCGTCGGTGGCTGCTGCGAGGTCGGCCCAAAACACATCGCGGAACTTAAAAAGCGGCTGCTGGCAGCCGAACACACCCTCGCCTGAGGGCAGGTTTTTCTGAACGGAGACCTCTTATGGCACTTCCTCCTTCGCACGCACGGGTCGTCATTATCGGCGGTGGCGTCATCGGCTGTTCTGTCGCTTATCACCTGACCAAACAGGGCTGGAAAGACGTTGTCTTGTTGGAACGCAAACAGCTGACGTCCGGGACGACTTGGCACGCGGCTGGATTGATTGCGCAACTGCGCGCCACGGCGAATATGACGAAACTGGCGAAATACAGTCAGGAACTATACGGCAACCTCGAAGCGGAAACGGGCGTTGCGACGGGATTCAAACGCTGTGGGTCGATTACCGTTGCCCTGACCGAAGAACGCCGCGAAGAGATCTACCGTCAGGCGGCCATGGCGCGCGCCTTTGGCGTCGATGTCGAGGAAATCTCTGCGCAGGAGGTCAAGGCGCGGTATGAACATCTGAACATCAAGGATGTGACCGGTGCGGTTTATCTCGACAAGGACGGGCAGGGCGATCCGGCCAATATCGCGCTGGCGCTGGCCAAGGGCGCGCGGCAAGGCGGTGCCAAGGTGCTGGAGCGCACATGCGTCACTGGCATCACCCGCGCCGGGCGACGCGTTACTGGCGTGGATTGGGCGCAGGGTACGGAGACGGGTCATATCACGGCGGATATGGTGGTCAATTGCGGGGGCATGTGGGGGCATGAAGTGGGCCGCATGGCGGGTGTCAACGTACCGCTGCATGCCTGCGAGCACTTTTACATTGTCACCGAGGCCATCGCCGGTTTGACCCAGCTTCCGGTGCTGCGCGTGCCCGATGAATGCGCCTATTACAAAGAAGATGCGGGCAAAATGCTGCTGGGCGCGTTTGAACCAAACGCCAAGCCTTGGGCGATGAAGGGTATTCCTGCTGATTTTGAATTCGACCAGCTGCCCGAAGATTTCGACCATTTTGAGCCGATCCTTGAGGCGGCGGTGGAGCGCATGCCAATGCTGGCGGAAGCGGGCATTCATACGTTTTTCAACGGCCCCGAAAGTTTCACGCCGGACGACGCCTATCACCTCGGCCTTGCGCCTGAGATGGATAATTTCTGGGTTGCCGCTGGATTTAACTCGATTGGTATCCAATCCGCTGGCGGGGCGGGGATGGCGCTTGCGCATTGGATGGAGGCTGGCGAAAAACCGTTTGATCTGGGGGATGTTGACATCAGCCGCATGCAGCCATTCCAAGGCAACAAGACCTATCTGTTCGAGCGATCAAAAGAAACGCTGGGGCTGCTTTACGCAGATCACTTCCCGTTCCGGCAAAAGGCGACGGCGCGCGGGGTGCGGCGCACGCCGTTCCACGAACATCTGATCCGGCATGGTGCCGTGATGGGGGAATTGGCCGGTTGGGAGCGTGCCAACTGGTTCGCGGTCAATAACCAGAAACCGGAATATGAATATACATGGAAGCGGCAGAATTTCTTTGCCAATATCGCAGAAGAAGTCGCGGCGGTCCGCACGAATGTCGGCATGTATGACATGTCGTCCTTTGGTAAAATCCGCGTGGAAGGTCGCGATGCGGTGGCCTTCATGAACCATGTTGGCGGCGGGCAGTATGATGTGCCGGTCGGCAAGATTGTTTATACGCAATTCCTCAATCATCAAGGCGGGATCGAGGCGGATGTCACCGTCACGCGCCTGTCGGAAACGGCATTTCTGGTCGTCACTCCGGCGGCAACCCGTTTGGCGGATCAAACGTGGATGATGCGCCATCGCGGGGATTTCAACGTTGTGATCACGGACGTCACGGCGGGCGAGGGCGTGTTGGCCATCATGGGGCCGAACGCGCGCAAACTGTTGCAACAGGTCTCGCCGGCGGATTTTTCAAACGAGGTGAACCCTTTCGGGACCGCGCAGGAGATCGAGCTGGGCATGGGGCTGGCCCGTGTCCACCGTGTGACCTATGTGGGCGAGCTGGGCTGGGAGGTCTATGTCTCGTCGGATATGGCCGCGCATGCCTTTGAAGTGCTGCATGAGGCAGGGCAGGACCTCGGGGTCAAGCTGTGCGGCATGCATATGATGGATTGCGCGCGGATGGAAAAAGGGTTCCGCCATTTCGGGCATGACATCACCTGCGAGGATCACGTGCTGGAGGCGGGGCTTGGTTTTGCGGTCAAAACGGACAAGCCTGATTTCATTGGTCGCGATGCGGTCTTGCGCAAGAAGGACACCGGGCTTGAAAGCCGCTTGGTGCAATTCAGACTGAAAGACCCCGAACCACTGCTCTATCACAATGAACCCGTCCTGCGAAACGGTGAGATCGTCGGGTTTCTCAGTTCCGGTGCCTATGGTCATCATCTGGGGGGTGCAATGGGGCTGGGGTATGTCCCCTGTGCCGGGGAGACCGCAGCCGAGGTGCTCGCCTCTGACTATGAGGTGGATGTGGCAGGCGTGCGCGTGGCGGCCGAAGTCTCGCTGAAGCCGATGTACGATCCGAAATCCGAACGGGTCAAGGCGGGTTGAAAAGCCGGGGGCGATCTGCGAGCAGGGCGTATGGATGAGACATACGCGCCCCCGCAAACCCCTTTGACGGTCCTGCATGAAGACGCCGAAGTGCTACTGGTGGATAAACCGGCGGGGCTTTTGTCTGTGCCCGGCAAGGGGCCGCATCTGGCCGATTGTCTGTTGGCGCGCGTGCAGGCGATGTTTGCCGACGCGCTGCTGGTGCACCGGCTGGACCGCGACACCTCAGGTGTGATGATCTTTGCCCTGACGCCGCACGCGCAACGCCATCTGGGGTTGCAGTTTGAAAAGCGCATGACCCGCAAGACCTATGTCGCGCGGATCTGGGGTGTGCCGTTGGAAAAAACGGGCACCGTTGATCTGCCGCTGATCGTGGATTGGCCGAACCGGCCCCGGCAGATGGTCTGCCACGAGACAGGTAAATCCGCGCAAACCGAATGGCGGGTTCTGAAAGACGACGGGCAAACCGCGCGCGTGCGCCTGCATCCGTACACGGGGCGCAGCCACCAGTTGCGGGTGCATATGCTCGCCCTTGGCCATCCGATTTTGGGCGATCCGTTTTACGCGACGGGGCCTGCGCGCGATTACCCGCGCCTGATGCTGCACTCCGAAGAGTTGCGGTTTAAACATCCGCAGGGCGGGAGATCGATGAAGGTGCGCGCAACCGCGCCATTTTAACGCGCCGGGCTTTCGGGCGCAGTCTCAGGGTCCTTTGGTGGCAGGAATGCAAAAAAGGCCACCGATGCGGTGGCCTTTGACGAGAGTATCTTTGGCAGGGGGGCTTATTCAGCAGCCCAGCCAGAGACGGCTTTGACTTCGAGGAATTCCTCAAGGCCATAGATGCCACCTTCGCGCCCGTTGCCGGACTGTTTATAGCCGCCAAAGGGTGATCCTTGGGCAAAGCCCTGACCGTTTGTTTCCACCATGCCAGAGCGCAAGCGACGCGCCACGCGGCGGCGTTTGTCGGTATCCTCAGTCTGGATGTAGTTGGTCAGCCCGTAAGGCGTGTCATTGGCGATGGCGATGGCTTCTTCTTCGCTTTCAAACGGGATGATCGACAGCACCGGGCCAAAGATCTCTTCGCGCGCGACGGTCATCTCATTGGTGACATCCGCGAATACCGTCGGTTTAACAAAGTAGCCCCGGTTCAGCCCGTCAGGACGCCCCAGCCCGCCCGCAACGAGGCGCGCCTCACCGATGCCGACCTCGATCAGTTTCTGGATTTTGTCGAACTGCGCCTCGGATACGACGGGGCCGATGTGTTTGCCCTCTTCGGAGGCCGGTCCGACGTGGGTGTTTTTGGCCACATCCGCGGCCATCTCGACCGCTTCGTCGTAACGCGATTTGTGCACCAGCATACGTGTTGGTGCGTTGCAGGACTGGCCCGAGTTTCTGAAGCACCGTACCGCGCCGGATTTCGCAGCATCCGGGCGTGCGTCCTCAAAGATGATGTTCGCACCTTTGCCACCAAGCTCAAGGCTTACGCGCTTGAGCGAATCCGCCGCCGCCTTGGAGATCGCGATCCCGGCGCGGGTCGAGCCGGTAAAGCTGACCATATCGACTTCGGGGTGCGCGGAAAGCTGGCTGCCCACTCCGGCCCCATCGCCGTTCACCATGTTGAAAACGCCCGCTGGAAAGCCTGCCTCATGGACGAACTCGGAAAACAGCAAACCGGAAAGAGGCGCGATTTCGGATGGTTTGAG
Organism: Roseobacter litoralis Och 149; assembly: GCF_000154785.2. Classification (NCBI taxonomy): domain Bacteria; kingdom Pseudomonadati; phylum Pseudomonadota; class Alphaproteobacteria; order Rhodobacterales; family Roseobacteraceae; genus Roseobacter; species Roseobacter litoralis. Next base: position 3,958,370 of record NC_015730.1, on the reverse strand, counting down.
GATCATCGTGCAGCCGGTCGCCATCGCAGGCACCGCCTTGAGTACGATCTGGTTCATCGGCCAGTTCCATGGCGTAATCAGTGCGCAAACCCCGATCGGTTCGAGCAGCGTCTTTTCGCTGCTTGTGAAATCACGCTCAAAGCTGAAGTTTTCGAAGGCTTTCAGGAAACCTTCAAGGTGCCAGCTGCCCGCGCCTACCTGTTGTGCACGGCTGAGCGCCATGGGCGCGCCCATTTCCATCGACATGGCTTGCGCCATTTCTTCAGCGCGGTCGTTATAAACCTCAAGCAGCCGCTTGAGCAGTGCTTGGCGTTCTGATTTTGAGGTTTGCGACCACCCATCAAATGCCGCACGCGCCGCCGCAACAGCCGCATCGGTATCGCTTTGTCCGCCCAGTGAGATCACGGCGCATTGTTCCTCCGTAGAGGGATCAATAACGGCAAAGTCGTTTTGTTTTGCCGGGGCAACCCACTGGCCATTGATATAGAATTCGCGCTTTTCAAGCATGAGGTTTATTCCTTTAAGAGGGTATCTGATACACCTTGTCCGGCGCGCACTGTGTCACTGTCGCGTGTGAACGGCAAGAGAGGGGGTGTCACCCGGAACGTTTCGTATTATGTGCGCATCACACGTAAAAGACAGCATTGCACCGGAGGTATTTATGGGCTTGCGCATCAACGACACAGTTCCCGATTTTACGGCAGAAACGGACCACGGCACGATCCGCTTTCATGATTGGATTGGTGACAACTGGGCTATTCTGTTTTCACACCCCAAGGATTTCACACCTGTGTGCACCACGGAGTTCGGCGCCGTAGCGCAGCTGGCGGATGAATGGGAAAAACGTGGCACCAAGGTGATCGGCGTTTCGGTCGATGGCGTTGAGGATCACAAGAAGTGGAAAGGCGACATTGAAAAGGTTGCGGGGGCTACCGCCGGTTTCCCGATCATCGCTGACGAAGGTCTGGCCGTGTCCAAAGCCTTTGATATGTTGCCGTCCGAGGCCTATCTGCCCGATGGCCGCACCCCCGCTGACAGCGCCACGGTGCGGTCGGTCTTTATCATCGGGCCGGACAAGCAGCTTAAACTGTCGATGACATACCCGATGACCGTTGGTCGCAATTTCGCAGAAGTGCTGCGTGCTCTGGATGGTTTGCAAATGTCGACCGGCAAAGGTGTCGCGACCCCTGCCAACTGGGTTCCCGGTGAGGATGTGATCATTCCACCATCGGTTTCGGATGAAGACGCAAAGGCGAAATTCGGCGCGTTTGAAACCGTGCTGCCCTATCTGCGCAAGACAAAAGCGCCAGACTGAGAAATCCGCCCGTGCCCGCGACATGCAGGGTGCGGGCCTGCCGCTAATCGCCCGTGACGGTTTTATAAAGATCAGAACGGCGCCCAAGCAGCGCGTCGAAACGACCGGCCACCCAGCCCGACGTGCGTACAACGTCCAGCAAGGTGCGCCCGCCTGTAAACGGCAGGGCGATCACAAGACCGCAGATGATGACGATCTTGATCGGCACGCTGACCAGCACATTGTATTTTGCCGAGGGTTGCCCTTCGAGCTTGCGGGAGTAATTGGTCGAGGATTGATCCCGACCCCGTTTGAACTGATAACTTACGGCGAGCCGCTCAAGCGGGATTTCTTCATAAACGGCAGCGTCAGCAGCCCATGCGGTGGGCAATCCGGCGGCCTTCACCTCAGCACAGAGCTTGGAGTCCGTCCCGCCGGTAAAACGCATTTTCTCGTCAAACCAGATACCGTGCTTTTCGAAAACCGAGGTTTCGGCCAGCCAGTTGTTGGTGACGATGGTCACACCCGGCGTGCCGGTCAGATCGGCGCGGCGGGCGGCGCGCGTTTCCTTGCGCAGGTATCTGCGGGCGATACATTTATCCATGAGTGCGTCAATGAAGGACAGCTTGCGCGGTGTCTGCTTGACGCGCAATGGCCCGCCGATCAAAAGCGCCTCGCTTTGGCGGTAAGCGGCGATAAGCTTGAGCAGCCAGTCTTCTGCCACGATCTCATCATCGTCCACAAAGGCCAGCAAATCTGATCCGGCAGCGATCGCTTCTTTTGCCGCCCGGTTGCGCCCGAACGGAATACCTGGCTCGGTTTCAAGCACATAGGCCAACCCCATGCCGTTGGGCAGTGGCTTAGCCGCTTCAATCACCCCGACACTCTTGGGTTCACTGTCGTTTTCCACAACCAGACAAGTGATTTCGCAATCAACGGGCAAGGCCATTTTGCCCCAGCTTTCAATAAGCGCAGCAAGCATGGCAGGGCGCTGCCGGGTGAGGGTTGAAACCGTAATGCGAAGGGTGCGCGATGTGGACATAAATACCGATTACTGTCTATACCGGGCCAGCGCAACCAGCGCTGGAAGCGTCATGCGTCAAGCGGAGTGTTCAGTTGAACAAAAAAGCGTCCGTTATTATCCCGACCTATCATAGCTGGCAGGATCTGCAGCTTTGCCTTGACCTGTTGGCCGCGCAAACAACACCTGCGTCCGATTTTGAAATCATTGTCGCCAATAATGCAGTCTCTGATGATGTGCCGGATGACTTTCGTTTACCGCCCAATGCCCGCGTGATTCAGGAGCCGAAACCGGGGTCATATGCCGCGCGCAATGCAGGTATACGCGCCGCGGGCACAAACCTTTTGTTTTTTGCCGATGCTGATTGAAGGCCGCGGCCGGACTATATAGCGCATGGCCTAAAGGTCCTTGAGGCCCATCCGAACGTCATGCGGTTTGCTGGTGCTGTCAAGCTTGCGGCGGCAGGTCAGGTGTGGACGGTTGCAGAGCGTGTGGATCGCATGATGTCTCTCAAGCAAGAGCATTATGCTACTCAGGGTCGGGCTGCGACCGCAAATGTTTTTGCGCGTCGCGCTGCGTTTGAGATGGTTGGTCTGTTCGATGATACCGCCTTATCCGGTGGGGATATGGAGTGGGCAAGGCGTTGTATGGCGCAAGGTGTCGAGCAGCTTTACGTGTCCGAAGTTATCGTTGGCCACCCTGCACGCGCATCAATGGAAGCACATGTGATCAAGCGGCGGCGTATTCTTGGCGCTCAGATTCGTAACGCGGATCCAAAGAAACGGTGGAAGTACTACATTCCCCGGTTCAAGCGTTTTCTGCTGCCCTCGTTCGGGGCCATGCGCATTGCTTTCCGAGAGCCCGACATTTCAGTTTCGGAACGGTTTCAGATGTGGTTGTTTCTGAACAAACTCCGGCGGGTTTCTGCCAAAGAGCAGATGCGTCTAACCTGGTTTAAAGGCAAGTACGAACGCCGGTAGACAAACAAAAAACCCCGACGTTGCCGCCGGGGTTTGGTTTTCTGAGAATAATGCGGATCAGTCAGCTGCCGCTTCTTCTTTTTTGACTTCTTCGCCGGTTTCCTGATCGACGACTTTCATCGACAGGCGGACTTTGCCGCGATCATCAAAGCCCAGCAGCTTGACCTTTACTTCCTGACCTTCTTTCAGAACGTCGGAAGGGTGGTTCAGGCGGCGGTTCTCGATCTGGGAGACGTGCACAAGACCGTCCCGCTTGCCAAAGAAGTTCACGAAAGCACCAAAATCGACGATCTTGACGACTGTCCCGGTGTAAACCATGCCTTCTTCGGGTTCGGCCACGATGGAGTGGATCATGTCGTAGGCTTTCTTGATCGCTTCGCCGTTCGGGCTGGCGATCTTGATGATGCCTTCGTCGTTGATGTCCACTTTGGCACCGGAAACTTCCACGATCTCGCGGATGACTTTACCGCCAGAACCGATCACTTCGCGGATTTTATCCGTTGGGATCTGCATGGTTTCGATGCGTGGCGCGTGGATCGAGAAATCCTGCGCGCCGGTGATGGCTTTTGCCATCTCGCCCAGAATGTGGATACGACCCGCTTTGGCCTGCTCCAGTGCTTTCTCCATGATCTCGGGCGTGATGCCTGCGATCTTGATGTCCATCTGCAACGATGTGATCCCGGCTTCTGTACCGGCCACTTTGAAATCCATGTCGCCAAGGTGGTCTTCGTCACCCAAGATATCCGACAGGATCGCGTAGGAACCGTCCTCTTCGAGGATCAGACCCATGGCAACACCGGCAACCGGTGCCTTGAGCGGAACGCCCGCGTCCATCATGGACAAGGAACCACCGCAGACCGATGCCATCGAAGATGAACCGTTTGATTCGGTGATCTCGGAGACGACACGCACGGTATATGGGAAGTCGGTCGCCGCTGGCAGAACCGCCTGCAACGCACGCCACGCCAATTTACCGTGACCGATTTCACGACGTCCGGGAGGGCCCACGCGACCTGCTTCACCGACCGAGTAGGGCGGGAAGTTATAATGCAGCAGGAAGTTCGATTTGAAGTTCCCGTGCAGCGCGTCGATGAATTGCTCGTCATCGCCAGTGCCCAGTGTGGTCACGACAAGACCTTGCGTCTCACCACGGGTGAACAACGCCGAACCGTGGGTCCGGGGCAAAAGACCCGTTTCAGACACGATATCGCGGATTTCGTCGGTTTTACGACCGTCAATCCGTGTGCCAGTTTTCACCACGTCACCGCGCAGGATGGAGCCTTCAAGACCCTTCATCGCGGAGCCGAGGTTTGGATCTTCTTTCTGCTCGTCTGTCAGCGCGGCCATGATGGTGTCACGGGCAGCGGAAACAGCCGATGTGCGTTCCTGCTTGTCAGAAATCGCAAAGGCGGCGCGCATCTCTGTCTCACCAGCAGCTTTAACGGCTGCGGAAAGCTCAGAATAATCGGCAGGGGCGAAGTCAAACGGCTCTTTCGCTGTGTCTTCGGCCAGATCAATGATCAGGTCGAGCACTGGCTGAATCGCGTCATGGGCGAATTTCACCGCGCCGAGCATTTCTGCTTCGGACAGCTCATAGGCTTCGGATTCGACCATCATCACCGCGTCTTTTGTCCCGGCAACGACCAGATCGAGGCGCTGTTCAGGGTTCAGGCGAAGGTCCTGCATGTCGTCGACAGTCGGGTTGAGAACGTATTCGCCACCCTCGTAACCGACGCGGCAACCCGCGATGGGGCCCATGAACGGTGCGCCAGAAATCGTCAGCGCCGCAGAGGCCGCAATCATCGCGACCATATCGGGGTCATTCACCAGATCGTGGGACAGAACGGTGCACATCACCAGAACTTCGTTTTTGAAGCCGGGGACGAACAGTGGCCGCAAGGGGCGGTCAATCAAACGCGCGGTCAGCGTTTCTTTTTCAGTCGGGCGCGCTTCGCGCTTGAAGAAACCACCGGGGACTTTACCCGCAGCGTAGTATTTTTCCTGATAGTGCACGGTCAGCGGAAAGAAATCCTGACCGGGTTTTTGTTTCTTGGCAAAGGTGACGTTTGCCATGACGCTGGTTTCGCCCAGCGTTGCAATCACCGACCCATCTGCCTGACGGGCCACTTTTCCTGTTTCCAGTGTGAGCGTCTCTTCGCCCCACTCAATTGATTTTTTCGTCTCGTTAAACATCTACGTTTCCTGTTTCGGCCCATTGGCCATTTCATAGAGGGCGAATTCCCCCTGACCCCGGTATCTTCTTTTGGCGGCGCTGAGGTCCGGGCGCCGGCTTTCAGATGGCGCGGTGGTACACGAGATACGGGCATTTGGAAAGGGATGGATCAAGAAGCGAATATTGGCTGTGCATTCTGTCGCTGACCCTTTGGTGAACACTCAGGACGCAGATATTTCAGGAGAAACTTCATTGAGCAGGCCGGTTAAAAAGTCTCGCGTGACTTTATGCCGCTCTGCTCCCAACTTGCGTCCAGTCTCCGTTTGGAACGTCTCAGACAGGTGTAGTAGTTTGGTGTAGAAATGATCGACAGAATAGGTGGCATCATCCAGATCCCGGTTTGATGCGTCAGGGTTTTCCAGATCATAAATTGCTCGACCAAGACGTCCTGAGACGTAGAAACAGCGAGCGATCCCTATATGCCCGATTGCATCAAGCCGATCTGCGTCTTGCAATATTTTTGCTTCTAAGCTGACCGGCTTTATTCCCGCTGAATAGCTATGCGCTTCGATCGCATGGGCTACTCTTTGGATTCTGCTTTGATCCCAATCAAGATCCGTCAGAATCTTAGTTGCTTCCTCAGCCGCCATACGAGATGCGGATGATCTGAGCGGTGAAGTTTTTGGCACGTCTACGTAGTCATGAAGCAGCGTCGCTGCTGTCAGGATGGCGGCGTCACCACCTTCTCGTTCCCTCAGCAGCTGCACGTTTCGCCAGACTCTGAGGATGTGGGAAAGATCATGTGACCCGTCATCGGACACCTCAATTACCAACGGCAGTAATTTCTCTGCGATGGTCTCGTTTGGTGCAAATCTGGAAGAAAGGTTCATTTCGTGCAGCTAACAAAGAGTAAAAACAACTACAATGATTGTTAGAGTTCAAAAAAATTAGTCCAGTTGTGCTTGGAGCGCTGGGTTAATTGTTCTGCGTGGCACACAAAGATGTCGAAACACACTCAGATGTACAGCCGGGCGCGCCGCGAAGGGCGCGCCCGGCGTCTTTAGTGGCTGAACTTCTTGATTTCGCCTGATTTGAGGCGGGCGCTGTAGCTGGCCAGTTCCGCGCGAACCAGCTTCATCAGGAAGTAGAGCGCGAAGATGTTCACAACGGCCATGGCAAAGATCGCAGCATCCGAGAAATCGATCACAGGGCCAAGGCTGGCCGCAGCGCCGATCACGATGAAGATGCAGAAGATGACCTTGAACGTCAGCTCAGATGTTTTGCCTTCACCAAAGAGATAGGTCCATGCTTTTAACCCGTAGTAGGACCACGAGATCATTGTGGAGAAAGCAAAGAGTACCACGGCGATGGCCAGAATGAAGGGGAACCAACTGATGCCGGACGCGAAGGCTGCGGAGGTCAGCGCCACACCCGTGTTGCCATCGACAGTCGCAATCGCGGAGCCTGCTTCATTAAGCATGTAGTTGCCGGTTGCCTCATCAACGATCAGCTGTTGCGAGATGATGATCACCAATGCCGTCATCGTGCAGATCACAACCGTGTCGATCAGCGGTTCCAGCAGGGATACAAACCCTTCGGTGATCGGTTCCTTGGTTTTCACCGCGGAGTGCGCAATCGCGGCGGAACCCACGCCCGCCTCGTTTGAAAACGCAGCCCGTTTGAACCCTTGGATCAAGGCGCCGACGAAACCGCCTGCAACCCCAAGCCCGGTAAAGGCCCCGACAAAGATCTGGCTAAAGGCCCAACCAATCATATCGTAGTTCACGATCAGAATGATAAGCGCCGCACCGACATAAAGGATGCCCATGAAGGGAACGACCTTTTCGGTAACCTTCGCGATGGATTTGATCCCGCCGACGATTACAGCGAAAACCACACCGGCAAAGATGATACCGGTGATCCAGCCGGGATAGTCTCCGGTGATTTGGGTGATCTGAGCATGCGCTTGGTTGGCCTGAAACATGTTGCCTCCACCAAGTGCGCCAAGAATACAGAACACTGAGAAGAGGACAGCCAGAATTTTGCCGCCAGGAAGACCAAGTTCGTCAAAGCCCTTGGACATGTAATACATCGGGCCACCGGAAACGGTGCCATCGGGGTATTCATTGCGGTATTTGACGCCAAGCGTACATTCGGTGAATTTCGAGGCCATGCCAAGCAGACCCGCAAGGATCATCCAGAACGTCGCGCCGGGCCCACCGATGCCGACCGCGACCGCCACACCGGCAATATTGCCGAGCCCGACCGTGCCGGAAAGCGCTGTTGCAAGCGCCTGAAAGTGGCTGACTTCGCCTGCGTCATTCGGGTCAGAGTAGTCGCCTTTGACCAGAGAGATCGCATGTCCAAAAAACCGAAGCTGGACGAAACCGAAATAGATCGTGAAGACAGTTGCCGCGACCACCAGCCACAGAACAATCCACGGGAAGCTCGTGCCCGGAAAAGGTGCAAATATCAGGCTGACAAAGGGCCCTGTAAACGTCGCGAACATCTCGTTCACGCGCGCATCAAGAGAACTGGCCTCTTGCGCCATGGCCGGATTGGCCATCATCGCGAGTGTGGCAGAAGCTGCCAAATAGTTTAGTTTTTTATGCATTGTGTTTTCCTTATGCGACCACTGTGACTGGTACGGTGGCTTGCATCACCAGATTAGCAGTGGAGCTGCCGAATATGCGTTGTGACAGCCCGGTTTCCGTCGAGCGACCAACGATGATTTGATCGGCAGACTTACTGGATGCGATGGATTCAAGCGTGTCTGAAACATTGCCATGTCGCACCATGCCTTCGGCCGTGATGCCTTTTTCTTTCAGACTGTCCAATGCGGGTTGCACGACGCGCGACATCGCGGTTGAAATTTCTTCCTCGCGGCGTTTGTGGCGTTGGGCGTTTTCTTCGGCGGTTTGGAAGGAATAGGGCGACCATTCGATGACATAGACCACCAGAAGCGTACAGTTTCCGATGAGTTTTGCCATACTTTCGCCATATGCCAGTGCACGCTCGCCTGAGCTGTGGCCATCAAGGCCCACTAGCAGTTTTGTTGTCATTGTGAAGTATCTCCTGTCAGCCCGCCCATAATCTGGGTCTGTGGCCGGGAGAGGAGAGTCCTGTTGGTCAGGCCGGTCGCAAACTGTAAGCGGGTGTATTGCACGACCTCTCACCCGTGATGATAGAAGAATTTAAGGAAACTTTAACCTTCATTTTTCTGAAACACAGTGTTTTTGACTAAAGTTGCCAGATAATGCAGCGATTATGACTAATCCTGCGAAGGAAGTAGGCGGCATCGCGAAATCTTTGATGGTGTGCGGCACCTGTTACGGTTCAGAACTGAGCCGCCGCGGCCAAGCCGACAACCGCCATCATCGATACAGCCATGGCGACATTAATGGATCTTTGTGTCCGCTCGGGGAGGTTCATTCTGCGCAGGGTGATCCCAAGGTAGAGCCACGCGAAATGGATCGGTATCCAAATGGCATTCATGATGAGGAATTTCAGGGTGATTTCCAGCAAGAGGTTGCCCGACATAAACCCGAAACCGGAAAATAGGGCCGTGTTGACCGCATAAGCTTTGGGGTTGATCGCCTGCAGCGCAATTCCGCCCATAACGCCCGGCGGTTTTTGTCGTTCGATGAACGCGATCTTACTGCCCGCGAATCCGATGCGCAGCGCCAGATAGGTCAGATAAGCGATAGAGGCGAAAAACAAGACCGTGCGCAAGCGGGGATCGGCGAACAGAAAGGCGGTCAACCCGCTTACGACGGCCAGACAAACCAGATTGGTGCCGATGAAGAGCCCGACAAGATAGCGCGTTCCGGCCTGCGCGCCGAATGACGCGCCGACACCGGCTGCGGACAAAACGCCGGGTCCCGGGGTAATGATCAGAAAAAAGACAGCGGCGGCAAAGGTATACATGCCAAGACCCTAGCGTAAGCTGACGTGGTTGTGCAGGTGGCTTATCCATTAAAAAAACCGCGCCATATGACGCGGTTTCTTTCGTTTATGCGCTCGGAGCTAATCGGCGCGACCAACGGGTCTAGTTCGATGTGCCGGCTTGATTTGCAGATGCGTTCCAACCGAAACACGCTGTCCACGGTTGGCTTTGAAGCGATCGCTTAGCGACGCAGTCCAAGACGCTTGATCAGGTCCTGATACCGTGCCTCGTCTTTGGCCTTTGTGTAGTCCAGAAGTTTGCGGCGTGTTGCCACCATCTTCAGCAGACCGCGGCGGCCATGATTGTCTTTTTTATGCGTTTTGAAATGCTCGGTCAGTGTAGCAATGCGCGAACTCAGGATCGCAACCTGTACTTCGGGCGAACCTGTGTCGCCTTCTTTGGTTGCAAAATCTTTCATGACGCGGGCTTTTTCTTCGGCTGTAATCGACATCGGGGTCTCCTAATTTTAAGGTTTCAATAAGGCGCAGGCCGGGATGTCGTCCAGCACAGGCCCGTGGAGGGTCGCCGGAAAAAACGGGATTCCTTTCGGCGATGGGCGCGTATAGGCGGGTTTTTGACAGAAGGCAATTATTGAATCTCTGCAGTTACCGCTTTGCCTGCATTGCGATGGTATCAAATCTGTCCAAGGCCAACGATTGACCCGGAATTCAGTGGGATTGGCGTGACGTCTGACGTGCCCAGATCCGTATCGCCTCAGACTTCGGCCACAGAGCGTTCCGCACCGCTGCGTCGCAAGGATCATCTACAACGGCCACTTCCGGCCCAGTGGCGCCGATAATGATATCGGCCAAGAGCAGCATAAGGTCCGGGTGTCGTGCTCGTGTGGTTCGTCTTGCTTATCTTGATCGCCGTCAAGCGCATCGACATTCGGGCCGTCTCAGGGCTGAAAGATACAGATGGAGGCCGCGCTGATACCTACTACGCCCATCAAACCGGCTAACCACAGCATACGCGACCTCTGTTTGCACAAAACACGTCAACAAATCACTCAGAGGTGTCTTAATTCGAAATTGTAACTGGCGGGTTAACCAAGACGCGCCGCACAACACTTTGGTTTGTGGATGCCTCATCTATGAATCGCACTGCTCGCAAGACCCATCGGTGGATGCTTGGCTTGGATCAGTCCGGTGCGTTCAGGAAACTCGGGAAAGAAATCCTTTGGGTATCATCGCGAATATAAAGCGGATGCTGGGCCGAGCCGTCCTTGTTGAGCTTGAGACAATTCAGAGGCTTGCCTGTCTCTCTCAGCGCACGAACCGTCCGCATAACGATATCCAGATAGCGTTTGTGCAGCTTCCCGTACGCCATCAATATCTCATCGACCTGCGCGGCCTCTGTCAAAACATGCGGCAGGTTGTCCGGACTACAGGCAAGGCTGGGATCATGTGGCACGTCTTTGGGGTTTGTCGCGCGCCAATCCAGAATGTTGGTTTTCACATAGCCTGTGTACCCCCACCGCTTGGCAAAACGTACCTCTTTGTTGCAGGTTGGGTCTGACACGTCCGCGCTGGCCACAGAGGGGTTTTGGCCAACAAACATGATCGTCCGCGGCTGCTTGCCTTGAGGGGTCCAGTCGCGGGTAAGTACATGGCGGTATCGGCCACAAGCGGAGAAAGTCGCGCCCCCCGTGACGCCGTCGCCGAGGCGCAGGTGCACCTTGCCACCGGGGTCATGAAGGGCAGCGGTGGTGTCATTACTCATCTGCTCAACTCGCTGGTTTTCTATTTAACTTACCGTGATGCATTTCACCTGCAAGCGGAAGGTCACAAAGGAGACGGGCAAACAGGCCTGAAGCCTTGAAGCCCGTCCGCCCGGCGTAACACCACAAAACGCAAAGACCGCCCCGATAATCGGGACGGTCTTGCTCAGGGTTTGGATTAGCTGAGCGCGCGCTTGGGCAGTTCCATGACCACACCCTTGCTTTCCAGTATTGCTGCGGCGACCAGAGCATAGACAATGTGGCCCCAGAGCGCGACCCAGGTGATGCCGGTAAAGCCCAGAAATGGTTTCATTCCAGCCACCAGATGCGCCATGCCGTATAGTGCGAAGGCCCATAAGGCGACACCGTAGACGGCAGCTGTTATGCTCCAATGCAGCTTGGGCAAGAGGGCGATCTGAACCGGGCGGGCGATGGCGAAATATCCAACGGCGTAAAAGATCAGGCCGGTTATGCTGTGCAAGAGGTAAGCGGCCCCGGCAGGGTTCGTACCGAACACGGATTTGATCGTTGCCCCGGCCAGACCCACAGGTGCCAGCTTGGCGTGACCGAAAAGGGGGCTTAGGGCTTGGCCAAAGACATCAAAAGCAATCGTTGCAAAGGCGCCGGCGGTGAGGAGTGTAAGAGCAGTGCGTTTCATATCGTGTGGTCCTTTTGGGGTCATTCCTGTTTCGATTGACCTCAATATGGGGATATTCTGCGTAATTTGAACGTCGTTCACGAACCGCTGATGCACTGGCCGGTTTTTGTAATAATCAGTGTAACAATGGCCTCGGATTGATGACGCGCGCGCGAGATTTGCGACGAATTGAAACAAACGGCCCTGTCAGTCTGGGGCGTTGATCACGCGTACCGGGTGCAATTCGCCGGATTTATACCGCCCGATGGCGATTGCGCGGTTCTCAAACGACGCCCAGCAGGTTTCGCCGTATTCAATGCCGCTTGCCATAACCATGCCGGGGTTGCCGTTGCGCAGGCGCACAGCCCCCTCCGCAGTGGCCTTGACCTCGGGCATATCATCAAGCGCGGTTTCCAGAGGCTGGACATGCGCGTCAAGCTCAGGGGTTCTGGCGAGGGATTCGATCGTCTCAAGATCCGCTGCGTTTTCAGCATCAAACGGACCCGACCAGACCCGGCGCAAGGACCGCACATGCGCCAGACATCCCAGAGCAGCCCCAAGATCGCGCGCGATGGAACGCACATAGCCGCCCTTGCCGCAGACCATCTCAAGAAGCACATGATCCGCGTCAGGGCAGTCGATCAGCAGCAGGCTTTCTACATAAAGTGGCCGCGCGGCGAGGGTCATCTCCTCGCCATCGCGCGCACGTTTGTACGCGCGTTCGCCATCCACCTTCACGGCAGAGAATTGCGGCGGGACCTGTTCGATATCCCCGATGAAAGCGCTCAGCGCTTCCTTGATCTCAGCCTCTGTCGGGCGCAGGTCACTGCGCGCGATCACTTCGCCCTCTGCGTCATCGGTGTTGGTCGCCTGACCCAGACGGATTTCAAACTCATAGGCTTTCAGCGCGTCCGTCACATAGGGCACGGTTTTCGTCGCCTCCCCCAAGGCCACGGCCAGAACGCCAGTTGCATCAGGGTCGAGCGTACCTGCATGGCCTGCCTTTTTGGCATCAAGCGCCCAGCGGACCTTGTTGACCACTGCCGTTGATGTGAGCCCTGCGGGTTTATCCACGATCAGCCAGCCGGAAATGTCGCGTCCCTTGCGCCTGCGCCCCATAGTGTACTCCTTTGATCTGTGCCGCGCTCTTATCGTCAGAAAAACGCGCTGCCCACCCCTGAAGTGACAGATGCGACGCTGCGGCGGTACAAACAGAGGGCCATTCTAGTCGGCAGGTTCGACGACCCCTATGATTGGCCCGAGGGCAAAGCCAAAATCACGTCTGCCCAGATCGGGTGCATAAAGTCGCGATACCTTACCGTCGAAATACAAGGCGTTCGGAACGTCGATATAATCGCGAAACAGTGTTCCAAAACTGTGAAAGTTCACGGGCTGATCCGATATGGCAAAGACCACACGCTGCCCATCGGCTGACGTGCCGACACCATTGCGAATATTGAGCGATGTTCCGTCCGCCAGAAACCTCGGGTGGAGCGCGCCGTTTATCACCAGCATCGGACCCGATTGGGTCGCATGTTTGCAGGCCGGCGCCTCGTCGATGTAGGTGAGAGTTTCAAACACATCCGTGCGGCCCTCACGCACACATAAGACGCCGTTCGGCAAGAGCCCGAAATTGCCGGGGCCAGCGTTGGGAATGACCCGCATGATCTCTTCGCCGTTTTCGACGTAGTGCCCCACCGGAGAGCGATCATCGTGATACATGCCTGCATTCATGGCAAAGACCAGCTTTTCGCCACGCTCTGACAGCGCCCGGTCCACGGAAGTGAACTGGCCGAAAATTTCGCCCGCATCATCGCGCAGGAACAGGTCAAGCTGCTGTGTGACGGCGTCGATTTCACAGATGGTATATTGCGCGCCGTCGTGTGTGATCTCTTCGCAAACCGCAGCCCCCAAGGCGCTGGCAGTTGCGCAGAAAAACAAGGCCATGCACCCAAAGCGGGTCATTCGGTGTCGCTTTCTCCCGCCGGCACGGTGCTGGTGTCGCGCTTGACTTCGGCGCGGTTGAGCATTTCGCGGGTTTCATCCATCCGATCAAAGGTCTCATCCAGTTGAAACCGCAGGTCAGGCGCGAATTTCAACGTCAGCTTTTTGGCCACCAATCGCCGTAACTCGCCCTTGTTGCGGGCCAGAAGGGCGATGACTTCATCCCGGCCCTGACCGCCGAGGGGCAAGACATAAGCGGTCGCGATCTTGAGGTCCGGGGAGACGCGCACCTCGCCCACGGTCACCGACAAGCGGTTCAGGTCAGTGTCATGCACGTCGCCGCGTGCCAGAACATCCGACAGTGCACGCCTTATTGTCTCTCCGACACGGAGTTGGCGTTGTGACGGGCCGGGGCCGGTGTGAAATTTGTTCTTTCCCATGAATTTCATTTACGCCGTTGTGGGCCCTTTGCCAAGCGGTGCCGCGCAGGCTAAGACGCCCCTTGAGCGACAGATGCAGGAGGGCGCAATGACGACACCCATGAAGATTGCCATCACCGGTGTGTCCGGGCGTATGGGCCGGATGCTGTTGGAAACCATCGACGCCTCCGATGCCGTGACCGTGTCCGCCGCATTGGAACGACCGGGTCATGACTGGATCGGTCGCGATCTGGGTCTGGCGCTGGGCGGTGCAGAACGGGGTGTTCTGGTAAGCGATGACATCGACAGCGCGTTGGCGGACAGTGAGGCGGTGATTGATTTCACCAGCCCCGCCGCGACGATCCGTTTTGCGCAGGCCGCAGCGCGGGTGGGCGCCATTCATGTTATCGGCACCACCGGTATGACAGAACAGGAGATCGCACAGCTTGATGCGCAGTCGGCGGGTGCGGTGATCGTTCGCGCGGGAAACATGAGCCTTGGTGTGAACCTGCTTGTGCAGCTTACAAAACGCGTGGCGGCGGCGCTGGACGATGATTTTGACATTGAGATCATCGAATCCCACCACAATCAGAAAGTCGACGCCCCCTCGGGCACCGCGCTGATGCTGGGGGAGGCGGCAGCAGAGGGGCGTGGTGTGTCGCTTGATGCGGTGTCAGATCGCGGGCGCGATGGTCTGACTGGCGCGCGCCAAAAGGGTGACATCGGTTTTGTTTCTGTCCGCGGGGGCGACATCGTCGGGGAGCACGACGTTCTGTTCGCGGCACTTGGCGAACGAATCACCCTGCGTCATGTGGCCTCTGACCGATCTGTCTTTGCGCGCGGCGCGCTCAAGGCGGCGTTGTGGGCGCGGGGCCGCGCGCCCGGAGCCTATGACATGCTGGATGTGCTGGGGCTGAAAGATGGCTGATGCCTGCCGGATTTTTTCTATACGAAAAATGATCTGATCTTTAGTGAGCTGCGTAATCATAGAAAGCAAATCAAGCGGAGTAAGAAACAATGCGCATTGCTCTATCATCCCTCACGATCGCGGCAACACTGATCGCGGCACCCGCCTTTGCAGAGTTTTCCAAGGTCGATGACCAATCCGAATTTATGGAGCTGATCAGTGGCAAAGAATTGCGCCGCCCCTTTGTCAATCTGGAAGTCACGCCCGATGGTTCAATCAGCGGATACGGCGCGGCCTGGCCGGTGACAGGAAACTGGACGTGGAGAGACGGCTATTTTTGCCGGGATATCTTCTGGGGCGGTGACCCGCTGGGCTATAACTGCCAGGAAGTCCAGGCAACTGAAGACCGCATTCGCTTTACATCCGACCGGGGTGCCGGCGATTCGGCTGAATTCCGTCTGAGGTGACAGTGTTTCCGTGACCGCAGGTTCGTCCAGCGATCTGAGACGTCAGCAAAAAACAGGGCATCGCGTCAGAAATCGACGGCGATGCCTTTTCTTTCCCAATCCCCGTAACGCACGGGTTCAGGCCCCTCTCTGCCGCCAAGTTCCGGGGGCAGGTTGATGTCTTGTGCCTTTTTGCGCCGGGCTTCGGCCTCGGCGAGTGCGCGTTGCGCGGCGGGTGGCAGATCGCTCATGTCTTGCGTGTCATCACTGTCTTGGGTCATTTCGCTCTGTCCTCTGGCTTGCGTCTTGATATACGTCGCGCTGCGGGGCAGGCAAGGCACCCGTGTGGCAAGGAGCACCCAATAGATGGCAGACACAGGCCTCCCGGCGCGCAGAAGCGCTGTTTACCTGCTGGATCAGATCCTTGGTGAAGGCCGCCTGATGTCGGAACTTCTGACAGCGGGCACGCTCGATAAGCTGGAACCCGAAGACCGCGCGCGCGCAGCCCGGCTGGCACAGGACACCCTCAGAGGGTTGGAGCGCGCAGATCGTATTCTGCAAAAACACCTGTCCAAATATCCGCCTTTGACGGTGCGCAACGCGTTGCGTGTCGGTGCCTTTGAGCTGTGCACCGGAACTGCCGCGCATGGGGTGGTGAACGCGATGGTGGAATTGGTGTCGCGCCACAAACACTACAGTCACCTTAAAGGGCTGACGAATGCTGTTCTGCGCAAAGTCGCCGCCGATGGCCCGACCGCATGGGATGCCTTACGCCCACCACGTCTGCCGAAATGGTTGCGTGGCCCGTTGGTCGAGGCTTGGGGCGCTGATGCGATGGCGCGCATGGACATCGCGCATTTTGCGGGTGCGCCGCTGGACCTGACCGCGAAATCCGACGCCCCCGCTGTTGCCGCGCTGACAGGTGGTACATTGTTGCCGACCGGGTCGGTGCGGATCGCAAATGCGGGTCAGGTCTCGGCCATGCCGGGTTTTTCTGACGGAACATGGTGGGTGCAGGATGCTGCCGCCGCCTTGCCCGTGCGCATTCTTGCGCCCCAGCCCGGCGAAACCGTGCTTGATTTATGCGCAGCCCCCGGTGGCAAGACGATGCAACTGGCGGCCGCGGGTGCGATGGTCACGGCGGTGGATGATTCGTCCGTGCGCATGGGTCGGGTAGAGGAAAACCTCGCGCGGACGGGTCTCAAGGCCAAGACGCTGGTGCAGGACGCGCAGATCACGACTGGCACATTTGACGCGGTCCTGCTCGATGCGCCCTGTTCTGCGACGGGTACGATCCGCCGCCATCCCGATCTGCCACATGCCAAGGACGGGTCGGAATTTGGCGACCTGATTGCCATGCAAGCCGACCTCATTGATCATGCTTGGGGTTGCGTGAAACCCGGCGGACGCTTGGTGTTTTGCACTTGTTCCTTGCTGCCTGATGAAGGCGAAGTGCAGATTGATGACGCGCTGGAGCGGCATGCGGACATGCGTACGGATGCAGATGCACTGGAAATTCCCGGTGTCGATCCCGCGTGGCGCACCTCCGAGGGGGGGCTGCGGCTGCGGCCTGATTACTGGTCTGATCTGGGCGGTATGGATGGGTTTTACATCGCGGTGCTGCGCAAGGGCGGATAGCCTTGCGCTCACACTGGGCAATCACCTGACAAAGAGCGGTGACTCGCAGCGGGCACCGCGCTATCATATCGCAAAGCGTCGTCAGAGCGCGCCAGGCAGAGATCACAATGTCACAGAGCAAGAGCTTTGCAGCCAAAAAGGTGCATTTTTTAAACCGGTGGCATGCCGCCCGCGCCGGGCGTATGCGTTCACGCGCGGTCGGGTTCGTGTCGACGCCCGAGCCGCGCACTATCGGCAGTTACGCGCGTGGCCGCCAGCTGCTGGCCGGGAATTTGCTGTTTGCGGGGCATCTTCTCGAACAAAAAGACGCGGACATCTGGGATCTCCCGCCGCCCAATGAGGAATTCACGTTAGAGCTGAGCGGATTTCAATGGCTTGACGACCTTGCTGCTGTTGGCGATGCGGCGGCCCGTGGGGTGGCGCAGGGCTGGCTGTGGGGATGGATCGAACGGTATGGGCGGGGGCGCGGCCCCGGCTGGACGCCCGATCTGACCGGGCGTCGCCTGATCCGCTGGATCAACCATGCGATATTCCTGCTGCGCGGCAGCGACGGTCCGGACAGCGACACGTTTTACCGCAGTTTGAACCAGCAGACGCATTTCCTGTCGCGGCGATGGCAGGGTGCCGCCAGTGGCCTGCCCCGGTTCGAGGCGCTCACCGGCCTGATCTATGCGGCCTTGTCGCTGGAGGGGATGCAGGCCATGGCGATGCCTGCTCTCAAAGGTCTGGCGCGCGAATGTCGTACGCAGATTGACGCGCAAGGGGGGCTTCCTTCGCGCAACCCCGAGGACCTGCTGGAGGTTTTCACGCTGCTGACGTGGACTGCGGCAACGCTGAAAGAGTCCGGTTACACGCCATCCAAGGAGCATCTGGAAGCGATTGCACGGATTGCCCCAACGCTGCGCACCCTGCGTCATGCCGATGGCGGTCTGGCGCGGTTTCACGGCGGTGGGCGTGGGGCCGAGGGCTGGCTTGACCACGCCCTTGCGCAGGCGCGGATCAAGACACAGCAACCTGATGGGCTGTCGATGGGGTTTGCGCGTCTTTCGGCGGGGCGTACCAGCGTCATCATTGATGCGAGTGTCCCACCGGTCGGGCGCGCCTCGTTCAACGCGCATGCGTCAACACTGGCGTTTGAAGTCACCTCCGGGCGTCGCCCTCTGATCGTCAATTGCGGCTCGGGGCGCACTTTCGGCCCGGACTGGCGGCGGGCGGGGCGCGCCACGCCCTCCCATTCGACACTGGCGCTGGGGGGTTATTCAAGTGCGCGCCTTGGGTCTGTTGACCCTGCAACGGGTGGCGAGCCCTTGATTGAAGCGCCAACCCATGTGCCGATCGAGATCACGGATGCATCGGACGGCATCCGGTTTCAGGGCGGGCACAACGGGTTCGTGCCCACCCATGGCCTGACCCATGCGCGTACCCTTGAGATGACCTTTGACGGGCGGGGAATCGCGGGCGAAGATATGCTGCTGGCCATGGGAGACGCCGAAAAACGTCGATTTGATCTGGCGCTTGATGCGACCAAACTGGCGGGTATCGGCTTTGAAATCCGGTTCCATCTGCATCCGGACGTCGATGCCACGATTGATATGGGGGGCGCTGCCATTTCCATCGCCTTGAAAAGCGGTGAAATTTGGGTTTTCCGCCACGATGGCAGTCAAAAACTCAAACTTGAACCATCGGTCTATCTTGAGGTTGGCCGTTTAAAGCCACGGGCGGCAAATCAGATTGTGCTTGTCGGTCGGGCTATGTCATATGCGACCCGTGTCAGGTGGTCTTTGTCAAAGGCGCAGGAAACTGCGATCGGGGTACGGGACCTGAGCCGGGACACACGGAATTACAACGACTAGACCGCTCAAAGGATCAGATATGACCGACCTTGCTCCGCTGCGCCGCGCGCTCCTTTCCGTATCAGACAAAACCGGGTTGGTGACGCTGGGGAAGGCGCTCGCCGCGCGCGGTGTCGAGCTTCTGTCGACCGGCGGCACGGCCAAGGCTCTGCGGGAGGCCGGGCTTGAGGTCAAAGATGTGGCCGAGGTCACGGGTTTTCCGGAAATGATGGATGGGCGCGTGAAAACGCTGCATCCTGCCGTGCATGGCGGATTGCTGGCGCTGCGCGACAATGACGACCATGTGGCGGCGATGCAGGAACATGGGATCGCGGGCATCGACCTGGTTGTTGTGAACCTGTATCCTTTTGAGCAGACGGTTGCCAAAGGCGCGCAATACGACGAAGTCATTGAGAATATTGATATCGGTGGCCCGGCAATGATCCGCTCTGCCGCCAAGAACCACGGATTCGTGAGCGTGGTGGTGGATGTGCAGGACTACGATGTCCTGATCGAGCAACTCGAGGCGCATGACGGGCACACGACATATGCCCTGCGCCAGCGCCTTGCCCAGACCGCATATGCGCGGACCGCTGCCTATGACACGGCGGTCAGCACCTGGATGGCTTCACAGGTAGGTGAAACGCCACGACGGCGCAGTTTTGGCGGTACGCTGGCTCAGACCCTGCGGTATGGCGAGAACCCACATCAGGATGCGGCGTTTTATCTGGATGGATCGAACAGCCCCGGGGTGGCCACCGCGCGCCAGCTTCAGGGCAAAGAGCTGTCATACAACAACATCAATGACACCGATGCGGCCTTTGAGCTTGTCAGTGAATTTGACCCTGCTGAGGGTCCTGCCTGTGCGATCATCAAACATGCAAACCCCTGTGGTGTGGCGCGCGCCGAAACGCTGACCGAAGCCTACAAGCGCGCCTTTGATTGTGACAGGACCTCTGCATTCGGGGGCATCATTGCCCTGAACCAACCGCTGGACGGGGCCACCGCCGAAGAGATTTCGTCGATTTTTACCGAAGTCGTCATCGCGCCCGGTGCGGACGCAGAGGCACAAGAGGTTTTTGCCAAAAAGAAAAACCTGCGCCTGCTCACGACGGACGGGCTGGCGGACCCTTCGGCGGCAGGCTTGGCCGTCCGGCAGGTGTCGGGGGGGTATCTGGTGCAGGACAAGGATATCGGTCGCATTTTGGCGGAGGATCTGAAAATCGTCACCAAGCGCACGCCAAGTGATCAGGAAATGGCTGATTTGATGTTTGCCTGGACCGTCGCCAAACACGTCAAATCCAATGCCATCATCTATGTCAAAGACGGCGCGACCGTCGGCGTCGGTGCCGGGCAGATGAGCCGGGTCGACAGTACGAGAATCGCCGCCCGCAAGGCGCAGGACATGGCCGAGGCGATGGGCCTGCCTGCGCCACTGACACAAGGGGCGGTCGTTGCATCTGATGCGTTTTTCCCCTTTGCCGACGGGTTGATCACTGCAGCTGAGGCGGGGGCAACCGCGCTTATTCAGCCCGGCGGGTCGATGCGCGATGATGAGGTTATTGCCGCCGCAGATGAGGCGGGTCTCGCGATGGTCTTTACCGGCATGCGACATTTCCGGCACTGAACAAGGGGACCACCATGCGCTTGCTGTATTGGGCTGCTGTGATTGCGTTCGTCGTGGATCAGGTCAGCAAATACATCGTGATCCACATGATGGAGCTGTGGCGCATTCGTGCGGTGGATGTCTTTCCGCCTTTTCTGAATTTTCGCTATGGCGAGAATAGGGGCATTAACTTTGGCCTGTTTGACGGGGGATCAGACGCTGCGCGGTGGGCTCTGATCATTATGGCGCTTGTGATCTGCATGGGCGTTTTCATCTGGTCGCGCAGATCGCACTTGGGTGGCTGGGCTGCGGTTGCGGCGGGTCTGTTGATCGGCGGCGCGCTTGCGAATGTGCTGGATCGGTTGATCTATGGTTATGTGCTCGATTTTCTGAATATGTCGTGTTGCGATATCGAAAATCCGTTCGTGTTCAATCTGGCGGATGTCTTTATTTTCATGGGTGCGATTGGTTTGGTATTCCTCGCGCCAGACCCCAAGGCGGATGCCAAAAAAGGCGGTTAAAAAAGGTCAGTGACAATGCCTGCTGCTCTGGCGTATTTAGATGTAACCGCAAGGAGACACGTTTCATGCGCATGAAAGTGCCATTTCTTTTGATCGCCATGACCCTTGGCGCCTGCTCCAATCAGGGGCTGCAAACTCTGACGTCCAACTCGCGGGGGCCTGACGAGTTCATCGTTGAGCCGAAAGCGGAACTGACGTTGCCGCCCGACTTCGCCAGTCTGCCGCAGCCGACGCCGGGGCAGGCAAACCGGACTGATACGGACCCTCTGGCGGAGATGGTCGTCGCGCTGGGGGGCAGGCCGGGGGATGCATCCGCGCCGGTGCCATCCTCGGATGGTGCATTGGTCACAGCGGCAAGTCGGTTCGGAGTGTACCCCGACATCCGCCAGTCGCTCGCGACCGAAGACGCGGAATTTCGCAGAGGGCAGTCGCGGTTCACGCAATTCAAGCTTTTTCCGGAGAACTTGTACAACCAAGTCTACAGCGGTCAGGCGCTGGACCCGCGTGAGACAGCTGAGGCATGGCGTCGCGCTGGCGCCCGTACGCCCAGTTTCCCACCTCAGTAATAACCTGAAATTAACAGGACGTCGCTCACTTTCGTGACAGCGTGCCTTGAACCATGGCTTTTGCAACGTACCTAACTGCGCAGACCTATGTGTTTTTACTTTGCGAAAGGATAGCACATGTTGCGATTTACCGCCTTTGCGGCGCTTTTGAGCCTGATACCCGTCACCGTGAGTGCCGGCGAAGAGGCGGTAACGACCTTTGAACTAGAGAATGGCATGCAGGTGGTTGTCGTCGAAGATCACCGTGCCCCTGTGGTTCAGCACATGCTCTGGTATCGCGCCGGATCAGCGGATGAGCCGAAAGGGTCGTCAGGTGTTGCACATTTCCTTGAGCATTTGCTGTTCAAAGCGACCGATACGTTGGCTGAGGGCGAACTCTCGGCCACGGTCGCGCGAAACGGCGGCCGCGACAATGCGTTTACCTCCTATGACTACACCGCCTATTTCCAGCGCGTTGCGTCAGACCGGCTTGGGTTGATGATGAAAATGGAAGCGGACAGGATGAAAAACATTCGCCTGACCGAAGAAAACATCACGACCGAGCGCAACGTGATCATCGAGGAGCGCAATCAGCGCACCGAAAACAACCCCGGTGCTCTTTTTGGCGAGCAATTGAACGCGGCACAGTTCCTCAACCACCGCTACGGCGTGCCAATCATTGGCTGGATGCACGAGATGGAAACGCTGGATATGGAGGACGCGCTTGGATTTTACGAGATTTACTACTCGCCCAACAACGCGGTTCTGGTCGTGTCCGGTGATGTGACGCCCGAACAGGTGCGCGCCCTGGCCGAAGAACACTATGGTGTTATTCCGCGCAACCCCGACCTGCCCACCCGGCTGCGCACTGAAGAGCCACCGCAAACAGCGGAGCGGCGCTTGATCTACCGGGATGCGCGTGTTGCGCAACCTTACGTGCGCCGCTCGTATCTTGCGCCGGAACGCGACCCCGGCGCGCAGGAGACAGCGGCCGCACTTGTGTTTCTGAGTGAGATTCTCGGCGGTGGAACAACGTCTTTCCTCGCGGAAGAGTTGCAATTCAACAATCAGGTCACAACATATGCCGCCAGTTTTTATCGCCCGGTATCGCTGGATGATACGACGTTCAATCTGATTGTTGTGCCAAGGCCCGATGTCACCTTGCAGGAAGCTGAGGATGCGATGGATGCCGCCCTCGTGAAATTCATGGAAACCGGCGTCGACCCTGAACAGCTTGAGAGGATCAAGTTTCAAATCCGCGCGGATCAGGTCTATGCCCGCGACGATGTGGACCGGATCGCCAACCGATACGGGCAGGCACTGACCTCCGGGCTTACGGTTGAGGATGTGCAGGCGTGGCCTGATGTCCTGCAAGCTGTCACCGAAGAAGACATCATGGCCGCCGCACGCGAGGTTTTTGACCGCCGCGCGTCGGTGACAGGCTGGATCATGCGCGAAGAGGTTACACAATGATGCGATTGATGATGACAATTGCTGCGGTTCTGTGTCTGGCGCTCCCGGCGTCTGCGACCGTGGACATTAAGGAAGTCAACACGCCCGGCGGGCTGACGGCTTGGCTTGTGAAAGACCAGTCAATCCCTTTCATGGCGCTCGAAATCCGGTTCCGGGGCGGTGGTTCGCTGGATGTCGCAGGTAAACGCGGTGCGACCAACCTCATGACCGGGCTGTTGGAAGAGGGTGCCGCAGACATGGACGCGCGCGCATTTGCGCGTTCCGTCGAAGGGTTGGCAGCCTCGATCAGCTTTGGTCTGGATGATGATGCGCTGTCTGT
The DNA here is from genome assembly GCF_000154785.2 of Roseobacter litoralis Och 149. Lineage (NCBI taxonomy): Bacteria > Pseudomonadati > Pseudomonadota > Alphaproteobacteria > Rhodobacterales > Roseobacteraceae > Roseobacter > Roseobacter litoralis. Next base: position 3,934,949 of record NC_015730.1, on the reverse strand, counting down.
TTCCGCGCGTTTTCTGACCGAGAACCGGGATGAAGCCGTCGCATTGTTGCGTGCAGCTTTGTTGGAACCCCGATTCGATGAGGACGCGATTGAACGGGTGCGCGAACAAGTGATCAGCGGTATCGAATCCAATGAGAAGGACCCGGATGCGCTGGCCAGCCGCGCCATGGACCAGATGATGTTTGGCGATCACCCATATGCCACGAATCTATCGGGGACCGTGTCGTCGGTTGAAGCGCTCACGCGCGATGATTTGGTGCAGGCGCACCGAAATCTGCTGACACGTGACCGCATTTACATCGGTGCGGTCGGCGACATCACCGAAGAGGAACTCGCCACTTTGCTCGACGGAGTGCTTGGTGCATTGCCAGAACAAGGCGCGCCCATGCCACCGCGTGCCGATGTTGAAATTTCCGGCGGGATCACCGTTGTGCCCTTTGAAACACCCCAATCCGTCGCACGCTTTGCGCAAAAAGGGATCAAGCTGGATCACCCCGACTATTTCACCGCCGTTGTTCTGAACCATGTGCTGGGCGGCGGGTCGTTCGAAAGCCGTCTGATGGATGAGGTGCGCGCAAAACGCGGGCTCACCTACGGGGTATATTCCTATCTTGCGGGCAAGGATCTGGCGGAGGTTTACATCGGCTCTGTCAGTTCGGCCAATGACCGCATTGCAGAGGCCATCGAGGTTATCCGCGATGAATGGGAAAAGGCAGCCACCGAAGGTGTAACGGCTGAAGAAGTCGAAAACGCCAAGACGTTCCTGACCGGGGCGTATCCACTACGCTTTGATGGCAACGGCCCGATCGCAAATATCATGGTGGGCATGCAAATGCTTGGTCTGCCGATCGACTATATCGCGACGCGCAATGAGCAGATCGAAGCGGTCACCGTTGAGGGCGTTAAACGTGTTGCGGGCGAGTTGCTCGAACCGGAAAACCTGCATTTCGTCGTGGTCGGTCAGCCTGTCGGGCTCGAAAGCACGCCCGGCAACTAGAGCGTTAACAAGTCTGCCCCGACAAGTGCGGGGCAGACGGTCTTATTCCCCGTAAGGAATCCAGACGTTTTTGACCTCTGTCGCGGCCTCCAGAAAGGCCCGGCCTTCACCGTCTGGGCCATACCAGTCTCGGGCCTGCCCATTGTTGACCCATGTGCGTTTGAGATTGCTGGCGGCGGCTTTTTCAACCGTTTCCGACAAGCCAGCCGCACCGAAACACCACGCCGTATCAACATCCATATGCCCCGCGAGCGGTGCGGCAATATCGGCATGATCACCGGTGAGAATATTGACGACACCGGCAGGAACATCCGAGGTTTCCAGCACCTGAACAAAATCCATTGCCGCAAGCGGGAAGGGTTCAGATGCCGCCAGAATGACCCGGTTCCCCATCGCAATGGCGGGCGCCATGCAAGACACAAGCCCAAGCAGCGGGGCTTCATCCGGGCAGATCGCACCGATGATACCTACGGGTTCCTTCATCCCCAAGGCGACGCCGCGTAGGGGCACACCGTGTATCTGACCGTCGAATTTGTCCGCCCATGCCGCATAGGTAAAGAGCCGTTGTACCGTCGCCTCGACCTCAGCGGCACCGTTCGTTCCACCTTGAAGTGCGTTCAGCCGGGCGGCGAACTCCCCGGCGCGCGCCGACAGGTTCTCGGCGATGTAATACAGGATCTGCGCGCGCAGGTGCCCGGTTGTTTTTGACCAGGCCACAGCGCCATGCGCGGCCTCCACGGCATTGCGTACATCCTTGCGGTTGGCCAGCGACACATGACCCGCCAGCCCGCCCGATTTGTTAAAAACGGGCGTTGAATACCCGCCATCAGGGCGTGCCTGTTTCCCCCCGATGTAGAGCTTGGCGGTGCGATCTATCGCGTCGGTGGGTGATGCCTTGCCAGCAACGCGGGCGATTTTCCTCAGCGGTTTTGGTTTGCTCTTCGGCTTTGTGTAAGCTGCCAAACCTTCCCATCCACCTTCGCGTCCAAAACCGCTTTCGCGCACGCCGCCGAACCCGGCTGCGGCGTCCATCATGTTCGTACCATTGATCCAGACGATCCCGGCGGCAAGTTTGGGTGCGAAGTCCAATGCAAGGTTGATGTTCTCGCTCCAGACCGTCGCGGCGAGGCCGTAGCGTGTGTTGTTCGCGAGCTGCACCGCCTCTGCCGGGGTGCGGAACGTGGTTGAGACGAGAACGGGGCCAAAAATCTCTTCTTGCATCAACGTATCGGCAGGGTTGAGCCCGGTGATCAATGTGGGCGGGTAAAACGACCCTGTTTCCGGGATCGTGACCGCCGCCACATGGGTGTCGCCGGATCGGTTCGCTGATACGAGGCCGGAGATGCGACTGACCTGAACGGGATCAACAATCGCGCCCACATCGATGTTCTTGTCCATCGGATCGCCCACGCGCAGCTTGTCCATCCGCGCGCGCAGTTTTCTGTAAAACACATCCGCGACCGGTTCGTGGACCAGCAGCCTTGAACCGGCACAGCATACCTGACCCTGATTGAACCAGATCGCATCCACCAGCCCTTCGACGGCGCTGTCGATATCGGCATCATCAAAAACGATGTAGGGTGATTTGCCCCCCAGTTCCAAGGTGAGCGCCTTGCCACTGCCTGCCGTTTGTTCGCGAATGCGGCGGCCGACTTCGGTGGAGCCGGTGAAGGCGATCTTGTCGACTGGGGCTGCAACAACTCTTTCGCCAACCGCGCCGTCGCCGGTCACGATATTCACGACCCCCTTGGGCAGCCCGGCTTGCGTGCAAATCTCAGCAAACAACAACGCGGTCAGAGAGGTGTATTCCGCTGGTTTCAACACCACCGTGTTGCCCATCGCGAGCGCGGGTGCGATTTTCCACGCAAGCATCAAAAGTGGGAAATTCCACGGGATGATCTGACCACAAACGCCAATCGGCGCGCGGTCTGCCAACTCGGTCGGCATGAGCTGCGCCATGCCTGCGTGGAAATAGAAATGGCGTTGCGCAAGTGGGATGTCGATGTCGCGCGCCTCGCGAATGGGCTTGCCATTGTCGAGGGTTTCGAGCACCGCAAACAGCCTGCTGTGTTTTTGTAAAAGGCGCGCCAAAGCATAGAGAAAGCGCGCACGCCCATGCCCGCCCAGTTTTTCCCAGCGTGGTTGCGCCCGTCGTGCGACAGAAACTGCGCGGTCCACATCGTCCTGTGTTGCTTGGCTGAGCCGCGCGAGCGTCTCACCAGTGGCGGGGTTTCGCGTTTCGAACCCGTCGCTGGGGGGCGTAAATGCACCGTCGATGAAGTGTCCGAAATGCCCGCCCTGTTCGGCGATCCAGGCCAGTGCGTCCGCAGCACTTTCAGGTGCCACGCCATATTCCATCGAAGCGAAGATATCAGATACGGTCATTGGAGGCTCCTGGCGCGGCGTGTTGGTTTAACTGGTGGCATGACGATACCCGGCTGAATACTGGCCGGTCACATGGTGTTCTAACTGCCGTTCGATGTCGTTGAGAAGTGAGGACGCGCCAAATCGAAAGAGGTTCGGCGCAAGCCATGCAGTGCCAAGCTCTTCCTTGATAAGCGCCAGATAGGTGATCGCGTCCTTGGCCTTGGAAATGCCCCCGGCCGGTTTGTAGCCGACGCGATAACCGCTGCGTTCGTAATAGTCCCGGATGGCGCGGATCATGACCAATGTGACAGGCAGCGTGGCGTTGACGCTTTCCTTGCCGGTCGAGGTTTTGATGAAATCCGCCCCGGCCATCATGCAAACCATTGAGGCGCGCGCCACGTTGCGCAGGCTTCCCAATTCACCGGTTGCGAGGATGGCCTTTATATGCGCGCTTCCGCAGGCCGCCCGAAATGCGCGCATTTCGTCATAAAGTGCCTGCCAGTTGCCGGTCAGCACGTGGCGGCGTGAAATCACGATGTCGATTTCTGCCGCACCCGCTGCCACGCTCTCCTCTATTTCCGCGATGCGCAGATGCAGCGGGGAAAGCCCTGCGGGAAACCCCGTGCTGACTGCCGCCACCGGAATTCTGGACCCCTCAAGCGCGCGCAACGCCGCTGGGATCATTTCGTGATAGACACAGACCGCACCGGTTTTGATGTCATCCACGCCAAGTGCGCTCAGCAAGCTGTCTGATACCGGGTGCATCGCCTTGGCGCACAAACGTTCGACGCGCCGTTCCGTATCATCGCCAGACAGCGTTGTGAGATCGATGCACGTGATCGCGCGCAGCAACCATGCCGCCTGATGCGTCTTTTTGACAGACCTGCGTGCGGGTAATGTTGCCGCGCGGCGTTCAATGGCAGAGGTATTGGCCTGCAGGCTCATCACCCAATCCATGTCCAGATCCATCCCCGGATTGCGCGGCTCAACGACCTGCGGCAAGGATTGCTGCACGCTCTGCGATTGGGGGGCGGTATCGGTTGTTTCCATGATGCACATCCTGTGTCCGGGAGAGTCGGAAAGTCGCATGACGCAAGTATCTTGGCAAGCGGCCTGACATGTCTGTGGTTCCGCGTGTTACGGGTTTCAGAATCGTGCCAAGGCATGCTAAGTGTAGTGTCATGAGCGTAGCGAACCCCAATATAAGCGCGAGCCGCCCCGTTATCCGCCAGTTGGACGAGGGGGCCGTGAACCGCATTGCGGCAGGTGAGGTGGTGGAACGCCCCGCCTCTGCCATCAAGGAACTCGTCGAAAATGCACTCGATGCGGGCGCGCGCAAGATCGCGATTGATTATGGGGATGGTGGCAAGACGCTGATCCGGGTTCAGGACGACGGCTGCGGGATGACGGCCAATGATTTGCCCTTGGCCTTGTCGCGTCATGCCACGTCCAAGATTGACGGCAGTGATTTGCTGAACATCCAGACATTCGGGTTTCGTGGGGAGGCGTTGCCTTCTTTGGCGGCGGTCGGTCGCCTGACGATTGTCACGCGCGCCGATGGCGATGACGGGGTCGAGGCGACTGTTGCAGGCGGGACTGAAAAACCCCTCAAGCCAGCGGCCTGCAACCCGGGGACGACGGTCACGATCCGCGATCTGTTTTACGCGACGCCTGCGCGGTTAAAATTCCTGCGCAGTGATCGCGCCGAGGCGCAGGCGATTTCTGATGTGGTCAAACGCCTCGCCATGGCGGAGCCGTTCGTGCAGTTTGTGCTGCGCGATGTCTCCGGCGATGGACCGGGCCGCGAAGTATTTCGCGCCGACGCGCAGCAGGGCGATCTGTTTGGAGCGTTGCATGGGCGGCTCGCGCGCGTTCTGGGCCGTGAGTTTGCCGAGAATTCTTTGGCAATTGATGCGGAACGTGAGGGTTTGCATCTCACTGGCTTTGCAGCCCTGCCGACCTATTCGCGTGGCTCGGCTGTGGCGCAGTATCTTTTCGTGAACGGGCGTCCGGTCAAGGACAAGCTGCTGGTTGGGGCGCTCCGGGGTGCCTATTCCGATTTCCTGAGCCGGGACCGCCACCCAGCGGCGGCGCTGTTTCTGGATTGTGATCCCAAACTGGTCGATGTGAATGTCCACCCGGCCAAATCAGAGGTGCGGTTTCGCGATCCCGGTATCGCGCGCGGCCTGATCGTGTCGGCGCTGCGCCACGCGCTGGCCGAGGCAGGCCATCGTGCATCAACGACCGTCAGCACAGCGACCCTTGGGGCGATGCAGCCAGAACCCATTGGCGCGCGCGTCTACCAAATGGATCATGCCTCAAGGCCGATGTCTGCGCCGCCGCTGCAAACACCGGCTTTTCAGGAGGTTGCCGCGCCTTGGGGGCGTGTGGCAGAAACGGACCCTGACGGGGAAACTGCGGATGAACCTGTTGATTATCCTCTCGGTGCCGCTCGCGGTCAGGTGCATGAAAACTACATCATTGCGCAGACCGCGACGGGCATGGTCATCGTCGATCAGCATGCCGCGCACGAACGTCTCGTCTATGAAAAACTGAAACGCCAGATGGCGGAAAATGGGGTCGCTTCACAAGCCTTGCTGATCCCTGAGATTGTTGAACTGTCCGCCGCTGATTGCGCGTCTTTGATGCATGTTGCTGATGATCTTGCCCAGTTGGGTCTGGTTGTGGAGCCTTTCGGCGGGGATGCGATCGCGGTGCGTGAGACACCTGCCATTCTCGGGTTGGTGGATGCACGCGCGCTGATACTGGATATTCTGGACGAGCTTGCGGATCAGAACACGTCTGACAACATACGTCAGCGTATAGATGCGATCCTGAGCCGTGTGGCCTGTCATGGCTCAATCCGCTCGGGGCGCTGGATGAAAACCGAGGAAATGAATGCGCTGTTGCGCGACATGGAAGCGACGCCGCATTCCGGGCAATGCAATCACGGGCGACCCACTTACGTTGAGTTGAAGCTGTCCGACATCGAACGCTTGTTTGGCCGCACATGATTGAGGTTGCAGGACAAACGATTAACCTTACAGACCCCATTGTTCTGGCGGCGATGGGCAGCGGTGCTTTGGTTCTGCTGATCCTCGTGTTGCTTCTGATGGCAGTGCGGGCCGCAGGTCGCTCGGCGAAATCGACGGAGCCTTTGATGCAGCAATTGGGCGTATTGGGGCAGCATGTCCAGCATCTTTCGGCGGGTCAGGAACAGCTGCGCGGTGGGTTGCAGACGGTGTCGGATACGCAGGCCAATGCGCAGACACAGGTGATACAAACGGTTGAGGCACGCCTTGCCGCCGTGCAGCAGCAGATGCAGGACCGGTTGGCGGACAACGCGATGCGCTCGCAGCGCGCAATGACCGATATGCAGGAACGCATGAAAGAAACGCTGCACGGGTCCAGCAAGCAGACGACCACATCGCTGACCCAGTTGCAGGAACGGCTGGCCTCCATCGACAAGGCGCAGGACAATATCACGAAACTATCCGGTGACGTATTGTCCTTGCAGGACATCCTCAGCAACAAACAAACGCGCGGTGCCTTTGGTGAAATTCAGCTGCACGATATTGTTTCAAAGGCGTTGCCGAACGACAGCTATGCCTTGCAGCATACCTTGAGCAATGGAAAACGCGCGGATTGTCTGATCCACCTGCCTAACCCACCGGGCCCGATTGTGATCGACAGCAAATTCCCGCTGGAGGCTTATGAACAACTGCGCGCTGCCAAGACGGAGTGGGACCTCAAAGACGCGGTTGCGAAAATGAAAACGGCCGTCACGAAACACATCAATGATATCTCTGACAAATACATCATTGAGGGCGAAACGGCGGATGGCGCGCTGATGTTTCTACCGTCCGAAGCTGTCTATGCTGAGCTTCATTCAAATTTCCCCGAGCTTGTGCGCAAGGGGTTCGACGCAAGGGTCTGGATTGTTTCACCCACCACATGCATGGCGACGCTGAACACGATGCGGGCCATTCTGAAAGATGCCAGAATGCGCGAACAGGCCGGTGCGATCCGCAAAACGCTCAAGATGCTGCACCGGGATGTGGAACTGGTGGTGGAACGGGTCGGCAAGCTGGATACGCATTTCAGACAGGCGCAGCGTGACGTGCATGAAATTAGCACAGCGGCAGAACGCGCAGGCAAGCGCGCGGTCAAACTGGACAACTTCGACTTTGAGGAATTGCCGCAGGAGGATGACACGATCCTCCCGCTCACCCGTACCGAAGCTTAAAGGGTCATGCCAAAAACCTGAATCACGTAAGGCTGCCTGAAACCAAAGATTTCAACGCGTTACGTGATATTTGATGTTTCGTCAGACGCTCTAGGCCGAGTCAAACGCCGCCATGATCCCGCGCAACTCCGCAAGGCCCCGCATGCGCCCGATCAGCGGATAGCCGGGCATGCTGCCGCCCCCCAGATCGCTGAGCAATTCCTGCCCATGGTCGGGGCGCATGGGGATTTCCCAATCTGACCGGCCTGCGTCCTTGCGACGTTTTTCTTCGGCCAGCAGCGCTTTGATGGTGGCGACCATATCGGTGTCACCCTCCAGATGCGCGGCCTCAAAGAAATCTGGTCGCGCCCGGTCCGATCCGGGTAGGCGTTTGGTATTGCGCAGATGCACGAAATGGATTTTGTCGCCAAGGCGGCTGACAAACTCAACCGGGTCGAAACCTTCCGCCACGCCGAGCGATCCGGTGCACAGTGTCGCGCCATTTGCCGGGCTGGGTACGGCATTCAGGATATGTGCATAGTCATCGGTGGACGACATGATGCGCGGCAGGCCAAGCAGTGAAAAGGGCGGATCATCCGGATGACAGCACAGGCGCAGGCCAAGCTCTTCGGCGACGGGACATACCTCGGACAGGAAATCAATGAGGTTCTGGCGCAGTTGCGCGGGCGAAATGTCCTGATAGGTCGCCAGATGCGCCCGCACGTCATCCGTTGTCCACTTGTCGTTGGACCCGGGCAGGCCCGCGACGATGTTGTTCTGCAGCGCGACGCGCTGCGTGTCAGTCAGCTCGGCAAATCGCTGTGCCGCCATTTCTTGCAGCTCTTGCGAATAATCCGAGGCTGCGCCGTCCCGTTGCAGAATGTGCAGATCGAACACGGCAAAATCCAGAAAGCGAAATAGCATCGCCGTCCCGCCGTGGGGTTGCTTTGCGCGCAGTTCCGTCCGGGTCCAATCGAGGATCGGCATGAAATTATAGCAAATGGTGCTGATGCCAGCCGTTGCCAGATTGCGCAGGCTTTCCTTATAGGCCAGTAGATGATCTGCCATCTGCGGGCTTTGCGTCTTGATGCTTTCCGACACAGGCAGGCTTTCGACAACCGCCCAGTCAAAGCCCTGTTGGTGCAGCATATCCTGCCGTTGCCGGATCGCTTCGGGCGACCAAAGCGCACCGGGCAGGACATCATGCAGGGCGCTCACGATCCCTTGCACGCCGACCTGATGTAGATCGGGCAGGGCGATCTTGTCTGCGGGTCCGAACCAGCGCCAACATTGTTTCATGGTATCCATCCGTTGAATAAGGGGTGAGCCGATGGCAGCGGCAACGAAACGCGCGCGCCGCTCCTCGCAGAATGATATATCGCTGTCACCAGTTCAATGGAAGCCGCCCCATCCGCCAGTGGAACCGAATTCGAAGGCCGCCCGGCCAGATCAGCTGCGACCGCGCTTAAAAAACCTTCAAAACCCGGTGGTTTGATAGGTGCGCTTGCCAATGCGTTTTCGATTGTGGGCTGGTCTTTGGGATTTCTGGCAATGAACGACCAATCTGACGTGCCGGGCGCATAAGGGGTTGTGCCCGATGTCGCCGTCAGCTTTTCAAACACGAACCTCAACCTCGTTTCATCCCTTGCAGCCCCAAGGGTGATGTTGCTTGTCGCTATTGCCCCATTCACCATTTCAAAGGTTATTGCCGCGCAGTCTTCTGTTTCGATCGGATTGACGCGGGTGGTCGTCACCGCCGAAACGGATCGCACCGGCCCCATGAAATGCGTCAGTAGGTCATGAGCGTGGATGGCATGGCCCAAAACCGCACCGCCCTGTTCGCCCGCCCATGTACCGCGCCATGGCACGGCATAATAGTCGCCATCACGGGCCCAATGCGTTTCCATCGAAGCCACCAGCGGCTGACCCAAAAGACCTGCGTGTTGCAGGTGGCGCAACTGCGTAAAGGCCGGACCGTAGCGGTATTGGAAAACCGGATATACCGTCCGGTTGTGTTGTCTGGTGGACTGGGCGATCTGTTCTACCCCGGCGAGGCTGGTCGCCAGCGGTTTCTCACAGATGACATTTTTGCCCGCAGCCAGTGCCTTCAGCGTGACGGGCAGATGCAGGTGAGGGGGCAGGCAAATGTCGATAAGGTCAATGTCGGGCATCGCAAAAACGCCATCCCAATCGGGTGTAATCAGGAAATCATGCGTGCCACGCAACACCTCGGCGCGGGTTTGATCCTTGTCCACAAGGGCAGCAACCCGGAACAGATGCGGCAGTGCCTGATAGGCGGCAAGATGTTGCGCCCCGATTCCGGCGCCAAGAATGGCAACATTCAACATGTTACGCCCCTTCGGCCAGCGCTTGCGCTTGCAAGGCAAGCTCCATCACTTTGAAGCAATGCGCTTGTGTCATCGCCGATTCAGTGCGGTTTTCGATGTCATTCAACAAATGGTCGGAATAGGGCAAACCGGCATCTGACGCGTCGATCTTTTCGCATCTGTCCCCGGTAACTAGGATCAGGTGATCGGTGCCGTCCCTGCCCCCGACATCCACATATTTGCGCAACTCGATATAGCCTTCGGTGCCCAGAATGGTCAGACGCCCGTCGCCCCATGTGGGTAGCGCATCGGGCGTGTACCAATCCACCCTGATGGATCCCGTGCCCTGATCGCTTTTCAGGGTGATCTCACCGAAATCCTGAAGCCCGGGGTGGGCCGGGTTCGTGTGGTTGGCCACGAAAGCATGGGTCACCTCGGCCTCTGTGGAGCCGGTGAAATGCAGGAACTGGTCGATTTGATGCGAGGCGATATCGGTGAGGATACCGCCATATCGGGTTCGGTCGAAAAACCAATCCGGCCTAGTTTCTTTGTTAAGCCGATGCGGCCCTAGCCCGGCGGTGTGCACCACCCGGCCAATCGCCCCTTCGGCCACCAATGCGCTGGCGCGCGTGACGGCCGGGACTTCAAACCGTTCGGAAAAGTTGATCGACCAGATCCGTCCGGTGTCACGGACAGCACGGCGCAGATCGTCCAGCTGCGCCATGGTGGTGCAGCCGGGTTTGTCGGTCATCACGTCCATGCCGCGCTGCATGCATTGGATCGCCAGTGCTGCACGGTCTGCGGGGATTGCGGCGATCAAGGCCAGATCTGCGCCAGATGCCAGTGCATCCTCGATTCTTTCAAATCGTTTAAGCAGCGGAAAGCGTTTGCGAAACCCCTCAAGGCTGTGTGGCGTGCCTGCGGTCCAGAACCCGAGGCATTGCGCCCCGGCGTCCAGCATGTTTTGCGTCATGCCGAAAATATGCCGGTGATCGAGGCCAATGGCGATGAATTTAACGCTCAAACCTGTGCCACCTTTTCCCAGACCCGCGATGTGCCGGATCGTTCCATTGCATCAATGACCGCATGGGCCATGAGGGCCTGTTTCCCGGTGGCCATCGGGTCGCGCTGGTCGGTGATTGCCTGCGCGAAGTCTTCGATCACGCTTTGATGCCACGCGTGGGTAAAGGCCATAGGGTCCGCGCCGCCGCCGGTCGTGGCGCTGGCACCATGTGTTTCTGTCTGCCCGTCCAGATAGGATATCGTAAGCACGCCGCTTTCCAGATGCGCACTGGCCTTGGTGCCATGCAGGCTGATGGTTTCCGCCGTTCCCGGAAAAGCCGAAGTTGTGGCCGTCAGTGTACCCACACAGCCCGCTACGGTTTCAAACAAGGCACCGGCCCAGTTTTCAGCCTCCAGCCTGTGCAGGGCGGTACGGTGCATATGCGCGCAGACCGTGGAAAACGGCCCCAGCAACCAAAGCGAAAGGTCCAGCGTGTGGATCGCCTGCGATATCATCACGCCACCGCCATCGCGGGCATAGGTGCCGCGTCCCGGGGTATCGAAATAGCCCTGATCCCGCCACCACGGAACGCGAATTTCGGCATTGGTGATATCGCCCAGCTTGCCTTGATCAAGCGCCTGTTTCAACGCCTGTGACGCGGCGCGCGCGCGGTGCTGGAAGACGATACCAAGCGGCACAGCATGATCTGCGCAGAGCGTGACAATGTCTTGTGCGGCTTCAAGGGTCCGCTCAACGGGTTTTTCCATCAGGATTGGTTTGCCCGCCCGCACCAAAGGCGCAATCAAGTCGCGCCGTGCATCCGGGGGCGTCGCAATGACAACGAAATCGACCCCAGGGTCGGCGGCAATCTCATCTGCGTTTTGATAGGTTTTCACCGCGCGGCCCAGCAGGTCGGCGGCATGTCTGCCATAAGCGCGGGCCTTTTCCGGGTCGCGCCCCATGATGCCGGATAGATCAACGGTCTCAGCATCCCGAAACGCGGCAAGATGTGTATCCGCCACCATGCCAAGCCCGATCAGAACAGCGTTTTTCATGGCGCAGCCTTGGGCATAATCGCCCCCCGGTATTGCACGACCTGTGCCGCGCAATCATGTCCGGCACGCAAAGCCTGCGCTTGCGTCTGACCGGCGAGGATTGCCGCGAGATAAGCGCCATTGAAACTGTCACCCGCTGCCGTGGTGTCAACTACATGCGGTGCTGCACCGTAGGATTGCGAGACTGCATCACCCAGACTGATTGGGCCCTCTTCGCCGCGTTTCAACGCGCCGGTGCCGCGATATCGGGCAAATCGCGCCTCAACCGCTGCGGCATCTTCATCAAAGAGCAGCATTTCATCATCAATGGAGGGCAGGCAGATGTCTGCACGCTCCCACAGGGCAGATGTCACGCGCTGTGCGGTCGGTTTGTCCTCCCAAAGGCGCGGTCGATAATTGCTGTCATAGGCCAGTTTGATGGGTGTTCTGCCCAACCACTCAACCAATGCACTGCGCGCTGCATCCGGCAGGATCGCCACGCTGATGCCCGAGAGGTACACAAGGTCATAGGCCTCAAGGATCTCGAAATTATAACCCGCATCGGTCTTGAACAGGTCCCGTGCAGCGGCAGCACTGCGCCAATAGGTGAAAGATCGTTCGCCATCATCCGTGGTTGTGATCGCATAGAGGCCGGGGGATTTCCCGGTCAGGCGGGTCACAGCACCGGTGCCGATGTCTTGTGCTGCGATGAAGTCCTCAATCTGGTCCGAAAACGGATCGTCACCCAGACAGGTTACGTAATCGACGCTGAACTGCGGTGCATTCCGCTTGAGGTAAATCGCCGTATTCAACGTGTCGCCCGCGACACCGACTTGCGAGGTCTGCCCCAGAATGGACAGTTCGATCATCGCTTCTCCGACGCAGGCGATACGGGTCATGTGCGCTGCTCCCTTTTCCAGATGATGAGGCCGGACGCCACGATCACCAATGCGCCGACGACGACCCAGAAATCAGGCACATCCCCAAAGATCAGCCAGCTGAAGGCGGCAATGTAAATCATGAACGAATAGGTATATGGCATCAGCGTATTGGCAGGCGCAAAGCGGTGCGCATTGGTGAGCAATTGATGCCCGCCCCAGCCCAAGACGCCCAGCCCGATCAGCAATACCGTGTCCAAGAGGCTTTGCGGCGGAATCCAGAACCAGAGGGCAAAGGGCAGGGTCAGCATGGTTCCCAAAGCGCCGAGGTAGAGTTGCTGCGTTTCGGTTGCGACAATCCCGGCGAGTTTGCGGGTCATCAGGGAGTACAGCGCCAGCGCAGTCGCGTTATACAATGGCAGGATCATCGCCGGATGGAACGTCTCGCCAAACGGGCGGATCACGATTAGAACGCCGGCAAACCCCAACACGATGGCCCCCCAGCGCCACGGCCCGATTTGCTCTTTCAGAATGGTCATCGACAAAAAGCACACGATGATCGGGCTGGAAAACATGATCGCCGAAATGATCGTCAGCGGCAGATAGCTCAGGGCATAGAAATTACCCAATGTGGCAGAGATCAGCAGCAAGGCCCGGCTCAGCACCAGCCAGATGTGATCGGTGCGAAACCGATCGAGGGTCATGCCGTCTTTGGCAATCATGCCCACCGAAATCACCAGATGCCCGGCATAGCGCATGAACACCAGTTGAAACGCCGGAAAGCCCGCCAGCGCAAGCCATTTGGCCGAAACATCGACCATCGCAAAGAAGTACCAGGCCACCAGCATCATGAGAATGCCAAGCTGGGGCCGGTCCTCTATGGCTTGCGCCGCGACTGCCATTTAGGTGCTGTATTTATTGGCAAAGAAATCAACCATCTGGCTGACCATCTCATCACCATGACCCGTGTCACGCGCTTCGCTCAAAGCGGATAATGCGGACTGCGACATGATGCTTTTGACGCCTGCGTCATCGGCCATCTTCGAATAATACCCGACGTCTTTGGCCGCGTTCTTGATCGCAAAGGCCAGCAGGTTCGGATCGCCGTCTACGCCGTAGCCTTTGACGAAATCCATCATCCCGCTGTGCAGCGGTCCGGCGGCCATCACGTCATAAAGCTCCTTGCGGTTCACACCGGCGATGTCGGCCATGGCAAAGGCTTCGGCCATTGCATTGGCCACGGTCATGCCAAAGAAGTTGTTGATGAGCTTGATCGTATGTCCGGACCCGAGGGCACCGAGGTGAAACACGTTTTCGCCGAGGTCTTTCAAGACACCCTCGACCTTGTCAAAGGCCGCCTTGTCGCCCGCGCACATGATGTTGAGCATGCCGTCCTTGGCGTGGCTGGGTGTGCGACCCAGGGGAGCATCCAGATAGGTGCCGCCTGCTTCCGCGACCTCTGCGCCGAGGGTTCTGGTGGACGCAGGCAGCGATGTGCCGAAATCAATCACGACAGCGCCGGGTTTGAGACCGGCGATCACGCCATCCTCGCCGCGCATCCGGCTTTCCACATGATCCGATGTACCCATGCAGAGCATTATGATGTCGCTGGCTGCGGCCACCTCTTTGGCGCTGGCGACTTCCGTTGCCCCTCGGGCGACGGCTGCGTCCAGATGGGTCCGGTCGCGGTTGCCCAGAACGCTCAGCGCGTACCCCTGATCTTGCAGGCGACCGACCATTGCCCCGCCCATAAGCCCAAGGCCGATGAATCCGATAGTTGGTTTTGTCATGCGAGGTGTCTCCTATTTCGCGGTATCAAAGGCACGTTTTTTCATGCCTTTCTGGATTTCATAAATCGATATCGGCACGTCCGGCTGCGGTTGTGGAATGCGCAACGGGATGTTCTTTAGGCGCGGACTTTTGGTCGGCTGACCGCATAGCATGCGGGTGTCATAGTCTTCGATGCCGTCCCAGCGGGTCATGGACCCCATGATCGGAAAAGCATCCGCCGCCATCATTTCGAAAAACAGGATACGGCGTGGCTGATCAGATGTATTCAGCGCCGAGCCATGCACAATACGGCCGTGATGGATGCTGATAGACCCCGCCGGGCCGGTCAGCTGAACCGCGTCGTCAGGATTGAGCCCGTTTTCCTCGGGCAGCATCGCACCCGCAAAGACGCCATCCACATGATGATCATAGACCGGCCCCTTATGGCTTTCGGGGTAGACCATAAGCGGCCCGTTTTCAGCGGCCATATCGTCGATCAGTACCCCAATGGCCAGAATGTCATCGTTGGTATGGGGGTAAAAGGCATAGTCCTGATGCCATTCTACCGCCGCCCCATATCCCGCCGATTTCATATTCAGTTTGGTCGTGTGCAGCCTCAGGTCAGGTCCGATCAGATCGCGTGCCGGGCCGAGAATGTGGTCTGAAACCATCAAGTCGCGCACCACATCCGATATCATATGCGGCAGTTTCACACGCCTCAGACGTGGCTCGGCTGGCGTATGGGTATCCTCAAGGTCCAGGCGGTCGTTCGACTGCGTCATGCCAGCGGCTTCGGTCTCAAACCGGGTGATCTCGTCGCGGAGTTGCGTGATCCATTCGGGCGGTATCTGGTTTTCCACAACCAGATAGCCATGGTCATTATATTGCGTGATCTGTTCAGGCGAGAGCACTTCGGGCATGGCCGTCTCCTGTCGTCTGAGCTGCCAGTTGGTCTTCGATGGCCAGTGCGATTTCAAGCGTTCGGGTCGCATCCGCAACATCAATCAGTGGCGCGGCCCCGTCCATCACGTCAAGGAAATGATCCAGCTGAGCGTCGAGGGGTGGTTTTGTGTTTTCCCAGCGGACCAAAGGTTTTTGGCGCGCAGCTTTCCCCCAGTCTTTTCCCTGCCACAGCGTCATGGACGGAAAACTGATCGCGCCATCCGTCCCGGAAATCCACAGCATATCCTGACCGGTTGTGCCGATATTGGGGTTCTCGCCGGTGGCTGCTTCGAACCCCCAGGGGCTGGGCGTGGTATCGGCAAAGCTGATGGTGCCTGTCGCCCCATGTTCAAAGGCCAGCGCGATGGCACCGGATTCGATCCGCGTCTCCCCGCGCAGGCCGCGCCCGCGCAAGGCTGCTGTTGCGACGATCTCACCGACCACGAAACGCAAAGTGTCAATGTCATGCACGAGGTTGATAAGAACAGGACTGCCGCCTGCCGTGCGCCAATTCCCGTCAAAATAAGCATCCGGCTTGCGCATCGCCCAGATCATGCTGACCGTGACCGGCGTCCCAATAGCGCCTTCGGCCAGCAGTTGTTTCAATTGCTGGACCGACGCGTGATAGCGGCGATGATGCCCGACCAGCGAACCGACACCAGCCTGTTGCACCGCATCGCCGAGCGCGCGCGCGGCGCCCATATCGCCCGCGACAGGCTTTTCGATCAGCATATGCCAGCCACGTTCGGCGGCATACTGACCCTGTGCGCTGTGCAAATCCGTCGGTGTCGCGAGGATCACACCGTCCATGGGTGTTGTCACCTGCGCCATGTCATCAAAGCGTGGGATGCCTTCGCCAGTTTTGATATCAGGGTTCGGATCAACGAGGCCAACCAGCGTGCAGCGTGGGTGGTCTTTCACTGTCTGCACGTGACGTGCACCAATCAACCCTCCACCCACGACGAGGACTTTTTTCACATCACAGCCCCGATTTGCCATGGCACGAATTCGTAATCGCCAAGGCCCTGCGCTTCGGATTTTGTTGCCTCGCCTGAGGCGACGCGCAAAAACATCTCGTAGATCTCGCGCCCCTTCTCTTCGACGCTTATGCCCTCGGTCAGGATGGTGCCGGCGTCGACATCCATGTCCTCGCTCATGCGCTTTGCCATGGCCGAATTGGTCGCCACCTTGATGGTCGGGCTGGGTTTTGACCCAAATGCGGAGCCGCGCCCCGTGGTGAAACAAACCAGATTGCAGCCGCCCGCGATCTGGCCCGTGACGGAAGCCGGATCATAGCCGGGGCTGTCCATGAAGGTGAAGCCGCGCGCGCGCACGGATTCGGCGTATTTGTAGACCCCCATGAGCGGCGAGGTGCCCCCTTTGGCCGCAGCACCGAGTGATTTTTCAAGGATCGTGGTCAAGCCGCCTGCCTTGTTGCCGGGGGAGGGGTTGTTGTCCATCGTGCCTTTGTTGCGGGCGGTGTAATCCTCCCACCACTTGATCAGGCCGACAAGCTGTTCACCGGTTGCACGGTCTATGGCGCGACGCGTTAGCAAGTGCTCAGCGCCATAAATTTCCGGTGTTTCGGCGAGAACGCCGGTGCCGCCCTGTGCTGCCAGCAGATCACAGGCATGACCCAGCGCAGGGTTCGCCGTGATCCCCGACCATGCGTCCGATCCGCCGCATTGTAAGGCGACCATTAACTCGGACGCGGGGCACTGCGTGCGTGTCGCCTGATTGGCGATGGGCAGCATGGCCTCGATCTTCTGGATGCCCATTTCGACGGTCTTGCGCAGGCCCGCAACCGACTGGATGTTCATGACCTGAAAGGTTTTGCTTTGCTTCAGGCCATAGGCTTCGAGGAGCCAGTCGATCTGGTTCATTTCGCATCCCAGGCCGACCATCAAAACGCCAGCGTGGTTCGGATGGCGCGCATAGCCCCACATCACCCGTTGCAGGGCCTCAAACCCATCGCCATCACCTGCCATACCGCAGCCCGTGCCATGCACGAAAGCCGCGACACCGTCGACGTTGGGATAGGCGGCCATCACCTCGGGGGTGAAGTGGTTGGCAATCATCCGCGCCGCCGTGGCCGAGCAGTTTACCGACGTGACAATCGCGATGTAGTTGCGCGTGCCCACCGCGCCGTTCCCGCGCCGAAAGCCCATAAAGGTGTCGCGTTCAGCCTCTGGCACAGGTGTGACGGGCCGTTGATCGGTTGAGAACTCATAGTCGGCATCTGTATTGCGAAACTCGACGTTTTGCGTGTGTACGTGATCACCTGCGGCGATATCCTCAATGGCATAGCCAATGATTTGTGCATATTTGCGGATAGCATCGCCTTTGGGGATCGCTTGCGTTGCGATCTTATGCCCTGAGGGGATCAGTGCATTTGTTTTGGTCTCCCCGATATCAACGCCGACTTCGAGAGCGCGGGTGGCAGTCACGACATTATCTGAGGGATCTAGGCGAACAGTATCCATGAGAGTTCCTTTTACGCGCAGAAAGGCGCATCTGATGTCCAGCGGTGAATCGGGATATGTGGCGCGTCGGAAAGCTTTGTGCGTGTGTTTTCCCACATCGCTTTCCATACCCGCCAGTCGCGCAATTCGCTGTCCGGGTTGGCGCGCGAGCGGGCGATAAAATCGGGGAAATGGCTGCGCCCCGTCGGCTCACCCGTGACATTGTAGCGGATATCGAAGGACCAGCGAAACGCATCCGTCTGATTTGTCAGCGATGCATGCGGCGTGAGCGGATGAAACAGCACAACGCCCCCGGCCTTGATGGGCAGCGGGATGGCTTTGGCTTCATCGACAAATCCATCCGCGATGCCTGTTTGCGTGCGCGCGCAATGGGGCAGGATATCCTGATCCGGTGTTTGTGCCTGAACCTGCAGGCACCCGTTTTCAATGGTGGCATCCGTGACAGCGATCCAAACCGTCACCATGCGGGTTTCGTCCGCTTCTTCCAAAGCGACGGCGCGGTCCTGATGCCAGTCAGTCGCAGTAATATGCGCACGTATTTCATCCGATTGCAGATCGGTGGCAGGCGGTTTTAACCTGACGTGTTGGATGGGATTGGACGTAAGTTCAGGCCCCAAGAGGCTTTCCGCGACATCGAGCAACCTTGGTTCCGTCAACAGATCGAATACGGCTGGGCCAAAATGAAACGGCGTATCGGGTGAAATTTCGTCGCCCGGCAGGCTGATATCGAGCGGCTGGAAATAATCGCATTTGGCGCGGTAGGCCTCAATCAGCTTTCCCCAGAAATCAAGGGAGTCAGGCGGTGTTGCCACGCGACCCTGTTCAAACCACTCCGCGTACAACCGATCCAAAAGGGCCGCGTATTCTGCTTTGACATGGTTCAGCACGTCAATTGGGACCACGTCCGGTACAACCAAATAGCCTTGGGTTTCGAAGTCATCTATTTGTGCAGGCGTCAGCATATAAATCCTCCGATCTCTATAAAAGCAGTGTCACGATATTAGGCCAGATCAGCAGGACCGTCAGGGCGCAAAGCTGAATACCGATGAAAGGCAGGAACCCCTTGAAGATATCCGTCAGGCTGATGTGCGGCGGGGCCACTGATTTCAGGTAGAACGCAGCCGGGCCAAAGGGGGGCGACAGAAAACTGACCTGCATGTTCATACAAAAGACAACGCCGAACCAGATGGCGATGTGCTGCGGTTCCAGCTGGCCGATGAAGCCGATCTCTTCAATGGGCAGACGTCGGATGATGGGCAGGAACACAGGGATAATCAGCAACACGATCCCAACCCAATCCATGAAGGCCCCCATGAACAGCAGGATCAGCATCATTGCGAGAATAATCCCCATGGTGGGCAGATCGGTGCCGACGATGAAATCCGCCACATAGGTGGGCCCGCCCGCGATGGTATAGGCGCCCGCAAGGGCCGCGGCACCGATGGTGACCCAGATGATCGTGCCCGTGGATTTCAGCGTGCGCATCAGGCTGTCCCAGATCAGGTCCCACGAGGCCTCACCGCGCATTATTGCGATGACCAGAACGGCGAATGCGCCCATGCCGGCGGCTTCGGTAATGCCCGTAATACCGCCATAGATCGATCCCATGACAACGCCGATGACGACGATTGGGGCCACGAGACCCTTGCCCATGTTCCAGCCTGTTTTGGTGTCTTTCATACCAAAGTAAAAGTACATCAGCCCCATCATCAGGATGAACGTTCCGCCAAACCACGGCAACCAGTCGGCGGTCCCGAAGGCAAAGGGGTCGCCTTCGTTTGCGGCGTTGGAACCAGTGAATTCAAAGAAGGCCGCGCGCAGGAACAAGGCCACGGAAAAACCTGCCGTGACGACGGAGAGGAACGCGAGAAACAACCGACCCTTTTCGCGGCCCTGCGGATCACCGGGCACAGGATCGGGCAGGGGGGCGTCTTCGGGATGAAGCTGCGTGCGGATGATGATGTAGATGATGATAAACGAGGCCAGCATGAACCCCGGCAGGAAGGACGCGGTGAACAGCGCCTTGATCGAGGTTTCAGTGATCAGACCATAGATAATGAGAACGATGGACGGCGGAATCATTGTCCCCAGACTGCCCGAGGCACATATGACCCCGATGGCAAGGTTCTGATTGTACCCCAGCCTGAGCATTTGCGGCAGGGCAATCAGGCCAAGCAGGACGACTTCGCCCCCGATAATACCCGACATGGCCGCCATGATCACGGCCATGATCGACGTCACGATGGCGATGCCCCCGCGCGTGCCCGACAGCCAAACATTCAGGGAGGAATACATATCCTTGGCCACGCCGGAGCGTTCCAGCAAAGCGGCCATGAAGATAAACAGCGGAATTGATATGAGCACATAGTCCGTTAAGAGCCCGTATATTTTCTGCGTCAGAATATAAAGCGGCCCCGTCCCGGGTCTTGAGGTCAGAATACCGTCGCCAAAGGTCATCGGGTTGGACAAAAGCGTGGGTTCAAACTTCATCACCAGCACAAGAACCGCCAGCGACGCCGATGCCAGCCCGAGCGGCATGCCGATGGCCAGCAGCAGGATCAGTGCCAGCATCAACACCAAAGAGATCGTTCCAATATCCATCAGTCTTGTCCTACCGCGCGTTTCAGGGCCCGAATTTCGTCTTCGTCTGGTGTGTCGTCATGTATCTCAGGCTCAGCGTTCCAGTCAGAGATCAGGTTCAGCACCGCCTGCACCGCCACCAGTGAGATCACGATCAGCACCAGCGGTTGCAGGGTCGCAGGGATCGGCGGGTCAAACGCCGTACCAAAGGTCTCCCATTTGTAGAGCTTGTTCTCAAACACCTGCTTGTAGCTGCCGTAGACCAGAAAGAAGGCGAACAACACGATCAGCAGCGTGGTGATGCAGTCAAAAACACGTTGCAACCATCGCGGACAGACATCGTAGAGCAGAAAAATACGGATGTGGCTGCGCTGCTGCATGGCATAAAGCCCGGCCATCAGGAAAATGAATCCCGCAAGCCAGAGGGACAGTTCATTGGCCCAAAGTGTCGGACGCTCAACCACATAGCGCAGGAAAACCTCGTAGAGCATCACACCGGTCATCAGGATGATCAGCATCATCGTAACGCGTCCGATAAAGACCGCACCACGATCCACCGGCCGCCAGTGTTCAAATTCCATATTGGCCCGACGCACGGTTTTGGCCCCGAAAAAGAAAAGGACCGGGACCATAACGAGGGCAATCAGATCGACGAGGTCGATCTTCCCAAAGAGCGGTGAAAGGTTGGGCGTCACATCATTGCGGTCAAAAATGGCAGTGACCTGTCCCCGCATTGATTCATTTTCATGTGGAAACCATGTGAGGAAATAGGCAGGGATGTGCCAGACAACCCAGCCGGCGCAGAGAATGAAGGCCAGCGGGATCAGCCATTCTATGAGGCTGCCTGAGGTTCTCTGCATCATTTTGCTCCTTCGTTTTTGGCGTGGTTACGCGGCTAAAGCGTAGTGGGCGATAAAGTCTCGGTCTGGTTCGACCCCGATACCGGGGCCGTCTGGAATGGTGACGCGACCTGCGTTTGCCTTGACCTGCGCCTGAATGTTCAGGGGGTGTGTCAGCAGATCGTCGCGGAATTTGTTGTCGGTGGTATCGAATTCCAGCATCGGCTCCCACGGGTGCAGGCCACCGGGCAGGGGGGGCATTGCGGCCAGCAGTTGCAGGTTCGTGGCAACAGCAATTGCGGACCCCCAAACGTGGTTCACCACGGGCGTGAAATGCGCGTGACACAGGGCCAGCACCCGCAGGTATTCACTGATACCGCCAAGGGCGCAAACCTCGGGTTGGGCGATATCCAACCCGCGGTTTTCAAGGATCGCGCGCCAACCCCAACGGCCGAATTCTGCCTCACCACCCGAGATATTGACCGACAGCCCGCGCCGCAGTTCGGCATATCCGGCGTGGTCTTCGGGGGCGATGGGTTCCTCGAACCAATAGGCGTCCAGTTCGTCCAGTGCCCGGCCAACGTAAAAAGCGTCAGATGTCGTGTAGGCGTGATTTGCATCGACCATGAAAGGATACGCATCGCCGACGCCTTTGCGCACGGCGGTGCAAAGGGCCACGTCCGGTTTGGGGCCGAAACCTGTTTTCATCTTGGTGGCGACGAAACCCATATCCTTGATTGCGGCGGCTTCATCGGTGAAACGGGCGGCGAGTGCGTCAACGGGTTCATCCCGGAGCATCATGCCATAGCCGTAACAGGGCACCGACATGCGATGTGCGCCGCCGATCATTTTATGGAGCGGCAAGCCTGCGACTTTGCCAGCGATATCCCACAGTGCGATATCCACTCCGGACAGGGACTGCATCGGCATCCCCTTTTGACCGTGATCGCGCATGAGATTGTAAACTTTGTGCCAGATCACGTCGCGGTCCATCGGATCCATGCCAAGCACCATGGGCTGGATCACCTTTTCGACGATGCTTTTGTTGGCAAGGGCGATGGTCCCGGGACCAAAGCATTCCCCCCACCCGGTCACGCCCTCATCCGTTTCAACCTCCACCAGATGGGCGGTGCGGTGCCCGTAATACTGCTGCGAATACCCAAGCTGCTCGGGCATTTCATACTGCAATACATGGCTGATGATGCGGGTGATTTTCATGGGGTGCCTGAGGGAAAAGAGGCAGGGCCATTTCTAGCCCTGCCACTATGTCGATAACGCGGATGCGTGGCTTACTTCATCGCGCCCATGTCTTGCAGGAAGCTGATGTGGCTTGCCAAAAGCGCCTGCGCTTCTGGTGTGGTTGCAAACTCTGTCCAGCCCTTTTGAACCGCATCACGGTAGACTTGCAGGTCTTCAGCGGACCACTCATAGAGATTCACACCCTTGGCGCGAAGGTCTTTCGCGGTTTGCGCGTTTTGCACTTCATTGATGGTCGCGTTGTGCAGCGCGAGGCTGTCCATGGCGACTTCCATGATACGCTTGTGATGCTCCGGCATCGCGTCCCACACGTCCTTGTTGCAGGCCAGATGGTCCGCAGGCATGGAGTGGAAGCCGGGGAAGTTCGTGTGCTCAGCGATGTCATAAAGACCCAAGCCCACGTTGTTGGTCAGGTTCGCGGCGTCTGCACCGTCGATGATACCGGTTTCAAGTGCGGTAAAGATTTCGGTGAAGTCCATGACGATCGGTGATGCACCGAGGTTTGCGAACACTTTTGTCGCGAGGCCAGGAGGGGACCGGAATTTCCAGTCTTTGAAATCAGCGACGTTGCGAATTGGTTTGGTCGAGGACAGCGATTCCGGACCGGGGATCCACCAACCGATGAATTCCATGCCGTAGGGGTTGTAAAGGCCGTTCAATGCGGCCTTGCCGTCACCATGCAGCAGCCATGCCATTTGCTGGTAAGGGTTCTGATAGCCACCCATCAAGTCGCCCGCGAATTGGAACGCAGGGTTCTTACCAGTTTGATACGCACCGCCCGTCATGTCGCAATCGAGGATACCTGTGGCCGCGGCGTCGAATGTCTCAACCGATTTGACCACGGATGAACTGTAAAACATCTCGATCTGGATTTCGCCGTTGGACATGGTCGTCACGTCGTCGATGAATTTCGCCGCCAGTTGGCCGGACAGTTGTTCAGGCGAAAAATGCGTTTGCATGCGCAGGGTTGTTGTTTGTGCCGATGCAGTCATCGCCGTTGTTGCTGCCAATGCAGCGACCACGGCAACGCTTGCCGCTTTCTTCAATAGGTTCATGTTGTCCTCCCAGACGTTGAAGCGTTGTTATTGCTGAGCCGCCCAAGGGCGCTCATTTTGAATACGCTGGCAGAACGTTATGCGGGGCTGGCCTATCTCGCAATAGAATTTTCATATTTTAAAAAATTTTGAGATTTTTGTGGATTATTGAAATTTTATTGATACGCTCAAGACAAGTAGCATTTGAGGTACGTGGATGTTCGACCGTGACATTTACACAGATCTGCAGCATCGCCTCATCACAAATGATTTTGATCATGGCGAGAAACTGCGCGCAGAGCAAATGAAACGCGATTATGGCTGTTCTGCCAGTACCGTGCGCGAAGCTCTTTTCCGACTGTCTACCGAAGGGCTGGTTGATTTTCAGGAACAACGTGGTTTCCGTGTGCCTGAGAAATCGGCTGCGGTTCTGGCTGAACTGACGCATATCCGAATCCTGCTTGAGGGCGAAGGTACGGTGCTGTCGATCAGGCAGGGCGGGGTTGCTTGGGAAGCGCGCCTGACAGCGGTGCATCATCAACTCAGCCACATCGAGAAACGAATCCACGCCAGCGATGATCCATCCGATCTGGTGCCTTTGTGGTTTCAGGCCGAGCTGGAATTTCACCAAACGCTGATCTCGGCCTGCGAGTCCGCCACGCTCAAGGCGATGCATGTGCAGGTCTACCGACGCTTCCGCCAACAGCTGATGATTGCCGATCGCAGTTTTGATTTCATTTCAAAGAACATCCAGCATCATCACGCGATCATGGTCGCAGCCCTTGATGGCAATGAGGATCTGACCCGCCAGAAAATCCACGACCATCTGGCGCGGCATCTTGGCGGTGCGTTCAGCGCGCAGGATATTCAGCGGTCCAAATCCTCCGCAATGTAGATCTCGATTATTTCATCAAAACTATCCTCGGCCTTGAACCCAAGTGCCTCTGCTCGGGCCGGGTTGAAATCGCGCGGCCAGCCTTCGACAATTTTCGCGATATCAGCGTTGGGCCGGGAAACGATCAGGTCCACCGTCTTTTGGCCTGCGACGCGGCGCAAAGCTTCGATCTGTTCGGCAACGGTGCAGCTGATCCCCGGCAGGTTGAGCGCGCGACGAGCGCCCAAGCGGCTCGTATCAAGGCCCGCGGCATGCACCAGAAACCCGGCGGCAGATCGCGGCGATGCATGCCAGTGGCGCACGGTATCAGGCACCGGCAGAATGGCCTCCTGACCGTTCAGCGGTTCACGTATGATGCCTGAGAAAAACGACGAGGCCGCAAGGTTTGCCTTGCCGGGGCGCACGCAAATGGTCGGAAAGCGCAGCGACATGCCATCGACAAAACCCTTCCGGCTGAAATCGCTCAGCATCAACTCGCTGCTTGCCTTTTGCGCGCCATAGCTGGTTTGCGGGGCGGAGAGGAATGCGTCGTCTATCTTGTCTGGGAACGGGCCACCAAAGACGGCGATGGATGAGGTGAACACCACGCGAGGTACATAGGCCCCGCCCGTGGCGTTATGCTCAGACCGCAATGCTTCGAGCAGATGCCACATGGACATCATGTTGACGGCCCAGCCTTTGTCAAAATCGGTTTCCGCCTCGCCCGACACGATGGCCGCGAGATGAAAGATCACATCGAAACGTTGCGCGGCGAGGTTCTGTATCACCGCTGCGTCCGTCAGGTTCCCCGTGATCTGCGCGCCCGGCGCACTGGCCAGAGGAAAGCCCACGTCAAACAGCGTGACATCAAGGTCCTGAGCACCCTCGAGGCCCGATGTCGCCAAGCGGTGCGCCAGTTTCTGGCCGACCATACCACCGCCGCCGATGATCAAAACGCGGGTCATGTCGCCAGCCCATTGCGCTGTTTCAGTTCCAGATAAAGGCCCGAGTGGTCTTTTTCCGCGCCCCCCATTGCGTCACTGAAATGCTGGAAACGGTCGCGCACGGTTTCTGTAGCGGGTAAGCTAAGTCCGAGACTTTCAGCCTCATCCAAGGTGTTGTTCAGGTCTTTAATCTGGAATTTGGTCAGCCCGCCGGGTTCAAAATCGCCCTTTGTCATCCGCTCACCATGCTGTTGGAGGATGGTGCTATCGGCAAATCCGCCCTTGAGCGCTGCGCGCACGGCTGCGGGGTCTGCGCCGCCTTGCTCAACCAGTAGCATTGCTTCGGCGACGGCGGAAATTGTGACGGCGACGATTGTCTGGTTCGCCAGTTTTGACAACTGCCCCGTGCCGGAGGGGCCGACATGCACCGGGCGACCCATGGCCTCAAACACGGCACGGGCGGCCTCAAATGTCTCTGCCGTTCCGCCGACCATGATTGCCAGTGTTGCATCCTCCGCGCCTTTGGTGCCACCTGAGACGGGCGCATCCAGATGACCAAAACCAAGCGCCGTGAGGGTGGCGTGCTGCGCGCGGGCGTGTTCCGGCTTTGCGCTCGACATGTCGATCCAGATCGCGCCGGGGCTTAACGCGGCCTGAATGGCCGGATCATCCACCAGCGCGCCGGTGGCAAATCCATCCGACAGCATGGTGATCACGAATTCCGCGCCCTGCACGGCCTGCACCGCGTCGGCTGCCAGCTGCGCGCCATCGGCGACAAGCGGTTCAGCACGCGCAGCGGTCCGGTTCCAGACGGTCACGTCATGCCCGGCTTTCAAAAGGTTCCGGGCCATGGGAACACCCATCAGGCCGGTTCCGATTAGTGTGATTTTTCTGGATTGTGCCATCGGCCCTGTTTCCCCGTCGTGGTTGATCTTCTATGCAGTAGCCAAAGCAGCTGCGCTGTCATACGCTAACCTAAAGCAGCCATTGGACCAGCCCGTCCGGTGGTTTTTTGATAAAAGTCAGCAAAAAATGTGTGAGGCGACGCAGGTTGAAACCCGTCATACGCCGACAACATACATGCTGATGAAGGGAGAGAATATTATGTCTGGGCAAAGACTTAAAGGAAAACGTGCGCTTGTGACCGCCGCTGGTCAGGGGATTGGACGCGCAAGTGCGTTGGCGATGGCTGATGAGGGGGCGCAGGTCTTTGCGACAGACATAGACATGGACGCGCTTTCAACGATTCGGGAGGCGAATCACGAAAATATCGAAATTTTCGAACTTGATGCCCGCAGCGACGACAGCGTGGCCGCAGGTGTCGAACGGGCCAGACCGGACGTTTTGTTCAACTGTGCAGGCTTTGTGCATCACGGTACAATTCTGGATGCAACGGACGGTGATTGGGACTTTGCCTTTGATCTGAACGTCCGCTCCATGTTGCGCACCATCAAGGCGGCGCTGCCCGGCATGCTGGATCGCGGTGTCGGGTCGATCATCAATATGTCGTCTGCCTGCTCTTCGGTCATGGGCGCGCCAAACCGGTTTATCTATGGCACGACCAAGGCCGCAGTGATCGGGCTGACCAAATCGGTTGCGCTTGATTTCATCGACAAGGGCATCCGCTGTAATGCGATCTGCCCCGGCACGGTGGAAAGCCCAAGCTGGCTTGACCGCGTGGACGCTCTGGGCAAACAGTTGGGCAGCCGGGAGGAAGCGCTGGCGCAATTCGTGGCCCGTCAACCCATGGGGCGTGTCGCAAGTGCCGAAGAGATCGCCGCGCTCGTCGTCTATCTTGCCAGCGATGAAAGCGCATTCACCACAGGGCACCCCCATATCATTGACGGAGGCTGGTCAGGCCAATGACAAAGAAAATCGGTATCGAAGACTTGCGGTCGCGCAAGTGGTTCATGAACCCGGACAATCCGGAAATGACCGCGCTTTATCTTGAGCGGTATCTCAATTACGGGCTGACGCGGGGCGAGTTACAATCGGGCAAGCCGATCATCGGCATTGCGCAAACCGGCAGTGACCTCAGCCCCTGTAACCGCCATCACCTTGAGCTGACCAAGCGCGTGCGCGACGGGATCATTGCGGCGGGCGGGACCTGCATGGAGGTGCCCGTGCATCCCATTCAGGAAACCGGCAAACGCCCGACGGCGATGCTGGATCGCAACCTTGCCTATCTGTCGCTGGTTGAGACGCTGTTTGGCTACCCGCTGGATGGTGTTGTGCTGAATATCGGCTGTGACAAGACCACGCCTGCGCTTTTGATGGCGGCTGCGACGGTGAACATTCCTGCGATTGCCCTGTCGGTGGGGCCAATGCTGAACGGCTGGTTCAAGGGCGAGCGGACAGGGTCCGGGACAATCGTCTGGAAGGCCCGCGAGATGCTGGCCGCCGGAGAGATTGACGATGATGGCTTTATGGAGCTTGTCGCCTCTTCCGCGCCGTCGGTGGGTTATTGCAACACGATGGGCACCGCGACCACGATGAATTCACTGGCCGAGGCCTTGGGCATGCAACTGCCCGGTTCTGCGGCGATCCCGGCACCCTACCGCGAGCGGGGACAGATCAGCTATGAAACCGGTCGGCGCATCGTTGATATGGTCTGGGAAGACCTGCGCCCCTCGCAAATCATGACGCGTGAGGCCTTCGAAAACGCGATTGTCATCAATTCGGCCATTGGCGGGTCGACGAATGCGCCGATCCACCTGAACGGGATTGCGCGCCATCTGGGTGTGCCGCTGGACAATGATGATTGGCAGAAGCTGGGGCATGATGTGCCGCTTTTGGTCAACTTGCAGCCGGCGGGTGAATACCTTGGCGAAGACTATAGCCATGCGGGCGGGGTGCCTGCTGTCGTGGGTGAGTTGATGGCCGAGGGCATGTTGCCCCATCCCGACGCGATCACCGTGAATGGCAAAACGATGGGCGAGAACTGCGCCAATATGCGCAGCGCGGATATCAAGGTGATCAAGACCGTTGCCGATCCGTTGAAAGCGCAGGCGGGCTTTATCAACCTGACCGGCAATCTCTTTGACAGCGCGATCATGAAGACCAGCGTGATCAGCGAGAATTTCCGCGCCAAATACCTGTCGAACCCGGAGGATCCGAATGCCTTTGAGGGGCGGGCGGTCGTCTTTGACGGGCCGGAGGATTTTCACCACCGTATTGATGACCCATCCGAGGGGATCGACGAAGACTGCATCCTGTTTATGCGCGGTGCAGGCCCAAAAGGGTATCCTGGTGGGGCTGAGGTCGTGAACATGCGGCCCCCTTCCTATCTGATCAAGCAGGGCGTTGAAGCCTTGCCCTGCGTGGGCGACGGGCGGCAATCGGGCACCTCGGGCAGCCCGTCGATCCTGAACGCCTCGCCTGAGGCGGCGGCGGGTGGCGGTCTTGCGCTGTTGCAAAACGGTGACCCTGTGCGCATTGATTTGCAAAAATGCACCGCCAACAGCCTTGTGCCGCTTGACGAACTGGCCGAGCGCGCCCGCGTGTTCGAGGTAAATGGCGGCTACGATGCTCCCGAGAGCCAGTCGCCCTGGCAGCAGTATTTCCGCGAAAAAGTCGGCCGTTTTGATGAGGGAATGATCCTCGAAGATGCTGACAAATATCAGGACATCTCGCGTCGGTTCATGCCGCGCGACAACCACTAAGCGCTGCGGCGCACAGACGAAAAGGAAGAAGACATGAAACTTGTAAGATACGGTGACGCAGGCGCAGAAAAACCCGGCATGCTGGATGCAGAAGGCGTGCTGCGCGATCTGTCCGGCCATGTGAATGACATTGCCGGAGACGTGCTGTCCGACGCGGGCCTTGAAAAGCTGCGCGCGATTGATCCGGCGAGCCTGCCCGTTGTTGACGGCACGCCGCGCATTGGACCCTGTGTGGGGAACATCGGGAAATTCATGTGCATCGGGTTGAACTATTCCGATCATGCCGCCGAAACAGGTGCCGCAATCCCCGAGCATCCGATCCTGTTCTTCAAGGCCAATTCTGCGGTCGTGGGGCCGAATGACGATGTGTCCATGCCGCGCGGCTCCACCCACACCGATTGGGAGGTCGAGCTGGGCGTTGTGATCGGGACGACGGCCAAATATGTTTCCAAAGAGAACGCATTGGACCACGTGGCAGGCTATTGCGTGATCAACGACGTCTCTGAGCGGCATTTCCAGACGCAGCTGACGGGGCAGTGGACCAAGGGTAAATCCTGCGACACCTTCGGGCCGACCGGGCCTTGGCTGGTGACGCGTGACGAAGTTGCGGACCCGCAAGCGCTGGATATGTGGCTGGACGTAAATGGCAAGCGGATGCAGACCGGAACAACCAGTACCATGATCTTTACCGTGGCCGAGATCATCGAACATCTTTCGGGGCTGATGACGCTGCATCCGGGTGATGTGATCACCACCGGCACGCCCCCCGGTGTCGGCATGGGGATAAAGCCCGAGCCCGTCTATCTGAAAAAAGGCGATGTGATGGAGTTGTGGATCGAAGGCCTTGGCCAGCAGCGCCAGACCGTGACGGAGGACGCATAGATGCCGGACCTGTTGCAAATCGGCGGTGTCACGGATGTCATGCGCGAAAGGCTTGAGGCGGCATTTACCATCCATAAGCTGGCCGATGGCACCTACCCGGCGGAGGCGATCACGCATATTGCCACCAATGGGCACGACGGTGTGCCCGCCGATGTGATGAGCGCGTTGCCCAACCTCAAGATGATCAGCTGCTATGGCGTTGGCTATGACGCGGTGGACGTCACGGCAGCAAAGGCGCGCGGCATCGTCGTGACGCACACGCCGAATGTGTTGAACGGTGAGGTTGCGACCACGGCGGTGATGCTGATGATGGCCTGTTATCGCGAATTGCTGCGCGATGATGCCTGGGTGCGCTCTGGCAATTGGGAGGCGAAGGGCAATGCGCCGCTGACCCGTTCGGTGGACAATCAAACGGTTGGAATTCTGGGCCTTGGACGCATTGGTCAGGCGATTGCTGACAAGCTCGCGCCCTTTGGCACGACGATCGTGTATCATTCCCGCACGCAGAAAGACGTGGCGTATAAATACTACGCTGATCTGAAGGAAATGGCGGCCAACGTGGATTGTCTGATCTGCATCACACCGGGTGGGCCAGCGACCAACAAGATCGTCAATAAAGATGTTCTCGACGCGTTGGGGGCCAAGGGAACGCTCATCAATGTCAGCCGCGGGTCGGTTGTGGATGAGGCCGCGATGATTGCAGCCTTGCAGGAAAAACGCCTCGGCTGGGCCGGGCTGGACGTCTTCGAGGCGGAACCCAAGGTGCCGCAGGCCCTGCGTGATCTGCCCAATGTCGTGCTGTTGCCCCATGTCGGGAGCGCCACGGTTGAAACACGTGCCGCGATGGGGGCCTTGACCGTCGACAACCTGTTGCAGCACCTCTCCGATGGCAGCACCGTATCCCCGGTGCCCGAATGCACGGATATGTGAGATGAGCCGGATCGCCACGGTTCAGGCCCGGCTTTTCAATGTGCCCTTGGATGAGGTGCTGGTGGATGCCAAACACGGCAGTCACAGCCACTTTCACCTCATCACGGCGACCATAACGCTGGAAGACGGGCGTCAGGGCACGGGTTATACCTATAACGGCGGGCGCGGCGGGCATGCGACGGCGGCGATGATCATGCATGATCTGGCGCCCTTTCTCATCGGCAAGGACGCGCAGGACGTCGAAGCGCTGAACGATGCGATGCAATGGCATATGCACTATGTGGGGCGTGGCGGTATTGTCAGCTTTGCGATTTCGGCGGTTGATATCGCGCTGTGGGATTTGCGCTGCAAGGGGCTTGGCGTGCCCCTTTGGCAACTGGCGGGTGGCGTGGATAACAATTGCAAAGCCTATGGGGGCGGCATTGATCTTGCCTTTCCGCTGCCCAAACTGCTGACCCACGTGCAAGGTTATCTGGATGCGGGGTTGAACGCGGTCAAGATAAAGATCGGCCAGCCAGATATGGCAGTCGATATTGCCCGTATCCGAGCTGTGCGTCACCATATCGGTCCCGACGCCGTTTTCATGATCGACGCGAATTATTCGCTGACGGTGGAGCAGGCGATCACCCTCGCCAATGCGGTGAAAGATCAGAATATACTGTGGTTTGAAGAGCCAATCATTCCGGACAATTACCCCGGATATGCGCAGATCACCAAAGCGACCGGCATGGCGCTGGCGCAGGGTGAAAACCTGCACACAATTCACGAATTTGAAATGGCGGTGGCGCAGTCAGATCTGGGCTTCATTCAGCCCGATGCATCGAATTGCGGTGGTATCACCGGGTGGTTGCAGGTTGCGGCGTTGACCAAACAAAGCGGCATCGCAATATGTTCGCATGGTATGCAGGAATTGCACGTGAGCCTTGTCTCCGCTCAGGCGCACGCGGGCTGGATCGAAGTACACAGCTTCCCAATCGACCGATACACAATGCGTCCGCTGGTGATTGAAAACGGACGCGCGGTTGCGCCGGATGAAACCGGGATCGGCGTGACGTTCGATTGGCAGAGGTTGGAGGCGTTTGAGGTCTTGCAGCCAGCCTAAATTCTAAGGAACCGTTGTGCGATCTTCGGCAGCAGGCGGTTAAATTCCAGCGGCGCATCCGCGACCGCAAGGCAGATACAATCCTCGTGGATGTCCGCAACCGGCGTGTGATGCAGGTCACTGTCGGCAATTTCCACATCGCCACGTGCGAAATATCCGTCATCGTCCTGAAACGCGCCTTTGAGCACCATGGTCATTTCGGTGCCCTTGTGTCCATGATCCGGCATCGCCGTGCCCGCCGGGATCAGCAACAAACGCGCGGTTGCATCTTTCGATGTCGGCAAGATCGCTTGTTTGACGCCCATGCCAATCGGCTTCCACTTGATGCTGTCGAGATCACCGCCGACGTAATCCTGAATTGGCTTGGGCAGCACGCCGGGTGTCATTTCCGCCGCTGGCACGGTCACAGCGATATCGCCGCCCGCGATCAAATCCATGGTATTCGCAAAGCTGTTGTTGTCCATATCGGTATCCGCATTCTGTTCCAGCAGCGCGCCGCCGAGCGCGTCAAAGCTCTCCGCCTGCGCACGGCAGCTATCGCAGAGCGAGAGGTGTGCGGCGACAATCAGATTGAAGGCTTCGGGCAGCGTTCCGGCGGAATAGGCCATCAGAACCGCGTCATTGAGATGGTGTTTAATGGTATCAGTCATCGTTTCATCACTTCATTGCGTGGCGAAGTCTGTCCAACGCCAATCTTATTCTGGATTTGATCGTGCCGAGCGGCAGACCGGTTTGTGCGGCAATTTCGCTATGGGTGAGGTCCCCGAAATACGCCTTGTCTATTAATTCCCGCTGTGCGGGGGGCAGCGCGTTGAGGGCAGAGACCAAAATCTCTGACTCTTGCTGCAGGCCAATTACGTCGGTCTGATCCGGCTCCGCTTCGGGACCCCAGGTCAGATCTTCGGGCTCTGGTCGTCTCTGGCGACGCAACAGGTCGATTTTTCTATTCCGCGCGATCGTGAAAATCCATGTAGCAACGGATGCCCGCGACGGATCAAACTGATGCGATTTGTGCCAGAGCGTGGCCATCACATCCTGTGTGCATTCCTCGGCCAAGGTTGAATCCGCCCCGGATTTTATCAAGAACCCTTTCACACGCGGCGCAAAGTGACCGAACAGCTCTGCGAATGCAGCGCGGTCCTGATCATCCCGGATACGCGTCATGTGAGATACCCAGAGCATCCGTTTCGATACTTCGCTTGACGTCACTTGCCCACGTCCCGTTTTCACTACTTTCAAATACTTCGAAGCACCCAGTCCTGCGAGGTGAACCGGCGGTGCCGTATTCGGTTGGATATTTAGATTTGCACACATGACAGGGTTACGCCATGCAACAGAATTTGGATCACTCTTATTTTAAGATGGTTTTCAATTCATCCAGCGACCAATATGCCGCGTATACATTGAAAGACCGTCACCGAAGTAGAAAGTCATTAATGCCGTTTGAAGCTCTCACGTTGGGTAATCTGCCGACGTTTACTCATCCTGAAAATCAAATCAAAGTTGCGATTGTTGGCGCTGGTATCTCTGGACTAGGGGCCGCGCATATGCTGTCCAAGACGCACAATGTCACCCTGTTCGAAGCCGAGGGCCGCTTGGGCGGTCACGCGCGCACCAAACTGGCCGGCAAGCGCGGTGATCAGCCTGTGGATACCGGGTTCATCGTCTTTAACTACGCCAATTATCCCTACATGGCCGCGCTGTTCGAAGAACTGGAAGTGCCGGTCGTCAAATCCAACATGAGTTTTGGCGCGTCCATTGACGGGGGTGCGCTGGAATATGCGCTTACCTCGCTTGATGCGCTCTTTGCGCAACGGCGCAATGCGGTGAACCCCGCGTTTTTGCGCATGGTGCGGGACATTCTGAAGTTTAACAAACATGCGATACGCGTGGCACAGGATGAAAGCCTGACGCTGGGGGAATTCCTTGACAAGATGGGCACGGGTCCGTGGTTTCGCGATTACTATCTGTTGCCGCTGTCCGGGGCGATCTGGTCCACGCCGGTTGAGAAAATCATGGATTTCCCGGCCTATGCGCTGATCCGGTTTTTCGAAAATCATGCGCTGCTGAATACGACCGGTCAACATCAGTGGTACACGGTCCAAGGCGGGTCGACGCAATATGTGTGGCGGCTGGAAAATGCACTGCTTGCGCAGGGTGTCGACATGCGTCTGGGCGCGGCTGTGCAATCGGTGCGCCGTGCGGGTGGAAAAGCGTTCATCCGTCCGTGGGGTGGCGAAGAAGAGGCGTTCGATCACGTGATCATGGCGACCCATTCGGATGATTCCCTCAAGATGCTGGCAGACCCCAGCGCGCAGGAAACTGCCGCATTGGGTGCCGTCGCCTATCAGCCAAATGACATCGTGTTGCACGCGGATGAAAGCATCATGCCGAAGCGCAAAAAGACATGGGCCAGTTGGGTCTACACAGAGGACAAGAACGCCCTGTCCGACCGGATTGATCTGACCTATTGGATGAATTCCCTGCAACCTATTCCGCATGATGATCCGCATTTCGTGACGTTGAACACGAAACGCACGATCCGCGAAGAGTTGATCTACGATCAGGTCACGCTGCGCCATCCGGTCTACGATCTCGCGGCCTTGGCGGCACAAAAGGAGGTCGCAGCCTTTAACGGGGCGCAAAACACGTGGTTCTGCGGGGCATGGATGAAAAACGGCTTTCACGAAGACGGTCTGTCCAGCGCGGTTGACGTCGTGCGCAAGCTGCGCAGCAATGAGCAGATGAAAGTCGCGGCCGAGTGACCTCAGGCATCGATCATATCGCCGGGCTGACGTATCATGGCCGCAAGGGTGCGATCAGCAACGCGTTTCGCTATTCGGTGGATTATGTGCTGCTGGACGCCGAAGCGGAGGTCAAAACCCCATGGCTGTTTTCGCGCAACGGGCGCGGGTTCACCGGTCTGAAGGACCTTGATCACGGCGGTGCACCGGGGCAGGGGCGCGGTGCCTCTTGGGTGCGTGACGTGCTTGGCCAGCATCAGATCCGCGATGTGGAAACGATTGAACTTCTGGCACAGCCGCGGGTGTTGGGGCACGTTTTCAATCCTGTGAGTTTCTGGTTATGCCGTCGCTCTGACGGGGCCTTGATCACGGTCATCGCCGAGGTGTCCAATACCTTCGGAGATCGGCACAGTTATCTGTGTGCGCATTCTGACCAGCGCCCGATTGAACCGAGTGACACGCTTCTGGCGACCAAGATTTTTCATGTCTCACCTTTTCAGCCGGTCGAGGGCGGGTACAAATTCCGCTTTGACGTGACGGATGCGCGCATTGGCATCTGGATTGATTACGCGCGCCCGGATGGCGGCTTGATCGCCACGCTGACGGGCCATCGCAAACCATTGACCAACCGGGCGATCCTGCGCGCCGCGTTTCGCCGACCTCTTGGCGCGCGCCGTGTTTTGGCGCTGATCCATTGGCAGGCGCTCAAGCTCTGGATCAAGGGCGCTATTTATCGCGGACGTCCCAAACCGCCGTCAAAAGAAGTGTCTCGCTAGTGCAAAAGACGCAGAGGTTACCCGCGTACTCTCTTTTTGCGGCTCTGCTGGCAGCGGCAGGCTTGCCGATATATATCCACGCGCCGAAATTCTATCTGGATGAATTTGGCGTATCACTCGCGGCCTTGGGGGCGGTGCTGTTCGGGCTGCGCCTGCTTGATGTAGTTCAGGACCCGCTGCTGGGCAAACTGGCGGAAAAAACCCGCACACAGCGCCGCACCTATGTGTCCATTGCCGCGGTGATCATGGCTGTCTCGATGGTTGCGCTCTTTGCGGTGCCGCCTTTGCTGCCCCCGCTGGTCTGGTTCGGGCTGTGCCTGACTTTCGTGTTTTCAGCGTTCAGCTTTCTGACCATCAACT
This sequence comes from Roseobacter litoralis Och 149, assembly GCF_000154785.2. NCBI lineage: Bacteria > Pseudomonadati > Pseudomonadota > Alphaproteobacteria > Rhodobacterales > Roseobacteraceae > Roseobacter > Roseobacter litoralis. The sequence continues at coordinate 3,898,939 of NC_015730.1, read as the reverse complement.
TTTACGCACAGGGTGTGATCAAGGCGGATGCGATGCCCGGACAGGGGCATCTGCGTCTGGCACGTTGGCGCGAAAGCGGTGCGCTCACTGGCGTATGCGTGGCTTCGGTCGCGCCCGTCGCCTTGGGGGCCGCGATGGATGCACCCTTTGCGGGGTTTGCCATTGGGTTTTGCGTGCTGGGCCTGGCGGCCGTCTGGGCCATGAGAGAGGAATGGAGCACGGCTGGCGTTGCCCCGTCCACCGGGTTTGGCACCGTTCTCAAAGACCGGTTGGCACGGCGCCTATTGCTGATCGCCATGGTCAATGCCGCCCCGGTCGCCGTCAGTTCCACACTGTTTTTATTCTATGTGGAAAGCAAACTTGCCGCGCCCGGTTTCGAAGGGCCGCTGCTGTTGATTTTTTTCCTGTCAGCGGCTTTGGCTGCGCCGGTTTGGAGTGCGCTGGCAGAGCGTTTTGGGTCGCGTAATGTACTTTTACTGGCAATGGGTCTGGCCATCGCCGCTTTTGGACTTACCTTAACGCTCGGCCCCGGCGATTGGCTGCTGTTTGCGCTGATCTGCTTGGCGTCTGGGGCGACTCTGGGGGCTGATCTGACATTGCTACCTGCAATTTTTGCGTCTCGAATGGCGCAAATATCGCCGTCGGCATCTGAGGGGTTTGGGCTGTGGTCATTCGTTTCGAAACTGACCTTGGCCTTTGCGGCAGTCACTTTGTTGCCCCTGCTTGAACGGGCTGGCTTTCAAAGTGGGTCGTTGCAGAACCCGCCGGAGGCTTTGGCGTTGCTGACGTTTTTATATGCGGCGGTGCCCTGCGCCTTGAAACTAATCGCCATCGCCTTGCTGGTGATGACCGACCTGAAGGAGGCCTGAAGTGTGAATATGTGGTTTTATATCCTGATCGGCGCGCTCCTTGCGTTTGCTCTTGTCTGGATGCGGCGGACCTTCTGGAGCTTCACCGCGCAGACACCCGAGGATTACGAGGATGAAAACCCCGCCTTTGACGTGCGCGAGCATCTTAACGGGCCGATCCTGTGCGAAGGTGTGATCTATGGCCCACTGGGGCGCGTCAGCAGCCGTTTTGTCGCTGATTTTGACGCCTCATGGGAAGGGAACAAGGGTGTGATGAAAGAACGGTTTGTCTATGATGATGGCACCGTTCAGGATCGCGAATGGCATCTGACGCTTGGCAATGATGGCAAAATCCGTGCCTTGGCGTCCGATGTTGTCGGCGAAGGGCAGGGCAGGCAATCTGGCTCAACCGTGCTGTTGAAATATGACATTCGCCTGCCCGAGGCGTCTGGCGGTCATGTTCTCAATACCGTCGACTGGATGTATCTGACGCCGAACGGGACGATCATGAACCGCTCCCAGTTCAGAAAATTCGGCATCAAGGTCGCAGAACTCGTTGCGACCATGCGACCCAAGGAAGCGTGATGCGCGATTGGAAAGGCAAACGATATTGGCTTGTTGGCGCAAGTGACGGTTTGGGCGCGGCGCTCGCGCTGAAGATGAGCCGCGCAGGCGCGCATGTTATCGTGTCCGCCCGGTCCGCGGATAAACTGGCCGCCGTTGTGGAAAGCCTGCCGAACGAAGGCTCGGTTCAGGTGGTCGATGTGTCGGATGATGCAAGTGTCGATCAGGCCGCGAACGCGATCGGCCAGATAGATGGCGTGGTCTATCTGGCGGGTGTCTACTGGCCATTCGCGGCGCAGGAATGGGATGCCGAAAAAGCGACCGCGATGGCGGATATCAATTTCACCGGTCTGATGCGCGTCATGGGGCGGATCGTGCCGCAATTCGTGTCCAGAGGCGCGGGCCATGTGGTGATTACCGGCAGTCTGTCCGGATTTCGCGGGCTTCCCGGTTCGATCGGATACACGGCATCAAAAGCAGGTACGATGTCGCTGGCGGAATGCATGTACGCGGATCTGCGCGGCAGCGGTGTTGACGTACAGGTGTCAAATCCTGGCTTCATCAAGACTCAGCTGACCGACAAGAACGACTTTTCCATGCCCTTCATCATGACGCCGGATGAGGCAGCGGATCACATGTTCCGGCATATGAACACCAACCGTTTCAAGAACAGTTTTCCGACGCTGTTCTCTTGGGTTTTTCGGGGCAGCCAGTTCCTGCCTGACTGGCTGTATTTCCGTATCTTTTCCTGACCGCTAAATCTGCTCGCGATGCGTTCTATAGGTCGCCTCGGCACGGTGCCAGACATCGCCGTTGTCCTTGAGGGTCATCAGTGTTGGCAACAATTGCGCGGCATAGTCTTCGCTGCTTTCAAGTGGCAACAGGGAGGGCAGGTTGTCGATTGCCGTAACATCAAGAACGGGATCGCCATATACGCGCAGCGCTGGTTCTGCCCATGTGGTTGTTTGCTCATATACCTTGATCGGGGAGAAATCGCTGTCCGGATCGCAGGCGATATCGCCTATCACCGAAAGTTGCCGCGGCGCGCTGCCAGCGCCTGAGGGCACAAAAACGGGCGTGCCGGGACGCGCCAATACACAGTTGAAAAACAGATCATGCGCAAGCACCTCGGGGAAAGGACCGCCGGTTTTGGTTTCTGCCATGTCCCATTTCGTGCAGGCGACACCCATGGCCGAGCAGAGATCGAACACACCTGTCCCGACGCGCCCCAGCGCCCCGATGATCAGCGCGGTGGGGCGGTTTGTGCCAGTCGCCATCAGCTCGCTTTGCAGATCGGCAAGTAGGTGCGTCGCGCTGTCACAGGGTGCGACCGGGCCTGCGATGTCGTTACGCTGTTGCGCCGCCCAGCATTTCAAAGCGACCGCAGCCCCTGCGTAGCCTGCCCAGTATCCAAAGGCGGAAACCCGGCGGCCTTGGTCATCTACCAGATACTCCAGATCCAGTAGCGTGCCCCCGCCCGCTTTAAACCGCTGCAACAGAACCTGCCCCGCTGGTTGCCCCTTGAACGCATGGCCAAACATGATGTGGCGGTGCGGCAGGGGCGTTGCATCCTCGGGCAGTTCCTTCAGGCCGAAGATGATCGCGTCTTTCGGTGCGGTGGGCCAGCTGTGCGCGGGTGCCAGTGTGCAGCCCGCCGCATCATAGGCGGCATCGGGAATGACGCGCGTCGGGCTTTGTTCAACCGTCAGAGTGACCCCTGACGCAATCAGTTGGCGTGCGCCATCAGGCGTTAACCCAACCCGTGTTTCATTATCGCGTTGTTCCGCGCGTACCCAAAGATGTGTCATGATGGCAGCATCCCCGCGTTTATTGCTTGCTGCACACTGTCGCGCGCGTGCATCCGCTGTTGAAACGCCGTGATCCCGGGGAAATCAGCCATATTCACGCCGTCGCCCTCAAGCCATGAGCAGACCACAAACAGGTAAGGGTCGGCGATAGACAGGTGGTCACCGATGACAAAGTCACCTCTGAGGCAATGTTCTTCCACGTATCGGGCGCTGTTCGTCATGGTCTGAGGTGCCTTGGCTGCCATATCGGCAAGGCTTTCGGGCCGATCTGCCCAGCGGTTACCGCGCACGCGGTGCGCATGGTTCACATGCATGGTTGATGCAAGGTAATACATCGCGGCGCGCATATGTGCCGCCTTCAGCGCATCCTGCGGGACCAGCTTAGCCTGTGGCGTCCGGGCGGCGATATACTCAAGGATCGCACCGGTTTCTGTCAGGTGGTTACCATCGGTTTCCAGCGTTGGAACGCGGCCCTTGGGATTGACGTTGAGGTAGGCTGGTTTTGTCTGCTCCGCCTCCCCGAAGTTTACCTTCACGGCCTCAAAGGGCAATTCTGCTTCGTACAGGGTGATTGCAACGGCAATCGAAATCGAACCGGGAGAATAATAGAGACGCATGGAGTGCTCCTTCAAACGTGGGTTTGAGCATAGTGGCGGCTTGGGTCTTCCAGATGCGGAATGGCGTTGAACATGGTGGGCGAAAGCTGGCCACCAATCGGAAAGAGCCGATGCTGCGATGTGTTGTAGATCGCGAGCGCAAGTTGCGCCATCGCATCGATATCCAACCGCAGGACCTGCCGCATGACGCAGGAAATCAGCCCGCCGGAGGTGACAACCAATGCGGGCCCATCCCCTTCGGCTATTTCGCGCAAAACCTCTGAAATCCGGGTTTCGAACTCGGAAAACCGTTCTGGTGCCCCGGCGATCTCATCCCTTTGCCAAGCGGCAAAGAGCATGGGCAGATGGGCTGTGAAACCGGCCTGATCCGTGGGAAAGGGTACGCCATGTTCTTGCTCCATCGCGCGCGCAAGCGTCAGGTATTCCAGTTCATTCAGACGCGCATCTCTGATCGGTGACAGGCCGGTTTGCATCGCGGCCTCGGTTTCGACATGCCGCCTCAATGTTCCGGTAAACAGCCGCGCGTGGTGTTGGCTTTGCGCCTTCAGATGCGCGCCCAGCCACGCGGATTGCTGATGGCCCAAAGTGCTCAGCTTGTCATAGCTTTTCTCATCTGTAGCGCCTGAATTTGCCTGACCGTGGCGAATAAGAGTAATGTGGGACATGCGTTCTTTCTACTTGGTATCGCTTTTAGTAGGCGACTGTGCGCAGGGTGGAAAGGGTGCTTGGATCGGGCGATGTAAATCGCGCGCTGCCGCCGCCAATAGGCGCCATTGGTTTTCCGATCGGAAACGGGGTGGCGCAAATTCGGTTTCGGGTGTCGGGATTGGGACTCCTTGAAAGACCTGTTGTTTCATATAGTCCTTGGAAATGTGAGGAGCGGGAAACCATGGCTGACAAGATTACCTTTATGCTCGACGGTCAAAGTGTCGAGGCCGATACTGGAATGACGATCTGGGAAGTGGCCAATGGTCGGGGTCTTGTGATCCCGCATTTGTGTCACAAACCCGCGCCGGGATATCGCCCTGACGGCAACTGCCGCGCCTGCATGGTAGAGATCGAAGGCGAACGCACGCTTGCTGCGTCCTGCATTCGCGAACCCAGCGAAGGCATGGTCGTGACCACCAACTCAGCCCGTGCAGAGAGTGCGCGTAAGATGGTCATTGAGATGCTTGTTGCCGATCAGCCCGAACAGGATGTGGCGCATGACAAATCAAGCCACCTGTGGGACATGGCCGCGCACAGTGGCGTGCAAGAAAGCCGTTTCCCAAAGCTGGAAGAGGGCCGCATTCCCCTGCTCGATGACAGCCATGTCGCGATGTCCGTCAATCTGGATGCCTGCATTCAATGTGGTCTTTGTGTGCGCGCCTGCCGCGAGGTTCAGGTCAATGACGTGATCGGCATGGCCGGGCGCGGGCATGATTCCTATCCGACATTCGACATGGCCGACCCGATGGGCGACAGCACCTGCGTGGCCTGCGGTGAATGTGTGCAGGCCTGCCCGACCGGCGCGCTGATGCCGTCGACGGTTGTTGATGATAATCAGGTCGGTGACAGCGCGGATTTCGACAAGGAAGTCGAAAGCATCTGCCCCTTCTGCGGCGTCGGTTGTCAGGTGTCCCTGAAGGTCAAGGACAACAAGGTCAAATACGTCGAGGGGATCAACGGCCCCGCGAACGAAGGGCGGCTTTGTGTCAAAGGTCGTTTCGGGTTTGATTATATCCATCACGACCATCGCGTGACGAAACCGCTGATCCGGCGCGAGGATGCGCCTGCGAAAGGTCTGAATGTCGACCCGGCGAACTGGCAAAGCCATTTCCGCGAAGCATCATGGGATGAGGCGCTGGATTTTGCCGCCGCGGGCATGAAGGGCCGCGGCCGCGAGATTGCCGGTTTCGGGTCGGCCAAATGCACCAATGAAGAGGCGTATTTGTTTCAAAAGCTGATCCGTCAGGGGTTTGGCCACAATAACGTCGATCACTGTACGCGTCTGTGTCACGCGTCCTCGGTGGCGGCATTGATGGAAAACGTCGGCTCGGGCGCTGTGACAGCGACATTCAACGAAATTGAAAACGCGGATGTGGCCATTGCGATTGGCTGTAATCCGATTGAGAACCATCCCGTTGCGGCGACCTTCTTCAAACAGTTCACCAAACGCGGCGGCAAGCTGATTGTGATGGACCCACGGGGGCAGGCACTCAAACGTTTTTCGAGCCATATGCTTCAGTTCCGGCCCGGTGCGGATGTCTCCATGCTGAACGCAATCATGCACACAATCGTTGAGGAAAAACTCTACGACCAGCAATATATCGAAGCCTACACCGAAAATTGGGAGGCAGAGAAAGCGCATCTTGCAGATTTCAGCCCTGAGGCGATGGCCGGGATTTGCGGAATTGATGCGGAAACTCTGCGGGATGTTGCGCGGACCTTTGCGGGTGCCAAAGCCGCGATGATCTTCTGGGGCATGGGAATAAGCCAGCACATCCACGGCACAGATAACTCGCGGTGCTTGATTTCGCTGGCGCTGATGACCGGACAGGTCGGGCGGCCCGGCGCTGGCCTGCATCCGTTGCGCGGTCAGAACAACGTGCAAGGCGCGTCCGATGCGGGTCTGATCCCGATGTTCCTGCCGGACTATCAGCCCGTCACGGACGACGGTGTGCGTTCTGCCTTTACCAAGGTCTGGGGGTCTGCGGATTTCTCTAACGAGCGTGGTCTGACCGTGACCGAGATCATGGATGCGGTGCACGATGATAAGATTAAGGGCATGTATATCCTTGGTGAAAACCCCGCGATGTCTGATCCGGATGTTGAGCATGCGCGTAAAGCGCTTGCGAAACTCGACCATCTGGTTGTGCAGGATATCTTCATCACGGAAACCGCCAACTATGCCGATGTCATTCTGCCGGCCAGCGCCTTTGCGGAAAAAGCAGGTACCGTCACCAACACCAATCGTCAGGTTCAGATGGGCCGCCCTGCGGTGTCCCCACCCGGTGACGCGCGTCCCGATTGGTGGATCGAAGTTGAATTGGCCAAACGCCTTGGACTGGATTGGAACTATGACAGCCCCGCAGATGTTTTTGCAGAGATGAAGCAGAACATGCGCAGTCTTGAAAACATCACTTGGGACCGTCTGGAAAATGAAAACGCCGTGACCTACCCTTCCCTCAGCCCCGAGGATCCGGGGCAGGCGATCGTCTTTGGCGATGGCTTCCCCCGACCGGATGGGCGCGCGCGGTTCACACCGGCCAGTGTGATACCGCCGGATGATGTTCCGGATGCTGAATACCCGATGATTCTGACCACCGGGCGGCAGCTTGAACATTGGCACACGGGCTCGATGACGCGGCGCTCGCATGTGCTCGATGGGCTGGAGCCGGAAGCAAACTGTTCGCTGCACCCATCCACATTGCGTAAACTCGGTGTGGCTCCGGGAGAGCACGTGACCTTGACCACCAAGCGCGGAAGCATTTCTATCATGGCGCGTGAGGATCGTGCCGTCTCACCTGACATGGTGTTTCTGCCATTCGCCTTTGTCGAGGCTGCTGCAAATATCCTTACCAACCCTGCGGTCGATCCCTTCGGTAAAATCCCGGAGTTCAAGTTTTCCGCTGTCCGGGTTGAGGCCACGAAAAATCAGGTGGCTGCAGAATAGGGTGACGTAGCAAGTTGCGTGGACGACTCGGCATTTCAACGTGTCGTCCACCTTGCCGGGCCTTGCGATGCGTGGCCCAAGGCGCGTTCGATTGGCTAAAGTATTCAAAGCGCCCGTGTCGGGATGGCAAAAGCGTCACACCTGAAACGGGATGCTATGTTGTTCCGTGCTGTCAGCCGATGGAATCAGCCACCTTCTGGACGAAAATACGGATAAGGATGACCCTGTTTCCCGACGTAGTGCTTTGGCTCAGACCGTAGAGAATCCGGCCCGTTAGCGCTTGCGCACTGACCAAATGAAACTAAAAAGTTGACCTTCATCTGAAAACTTACATTGTTGTGCACACGACGGTCAAAAAACGACCGCGCTTGCCTATGGACGGCAAGGTCTGGGAGGACAAAAATTGAGTATAGTTTCAACGCAGGTCGACGGACCACAGTCCGTCCCGGCGCTGCTTCATCGTAATGCCAAAGAGTTCGCGGACGCACCTGCATACCGTGAAAAAGAGTATGGGATCTGGCAGTCCTGGACATGGGCCGAAACCTTGGAAGAGGTTGAGGCACTGGCCCTCGGGTTGGTTGACCTTGGCGTGCAGGAAGGTGATTTCATTGCGGTTATCGGACGCAACCGCCCCCGTTTGTACTGGTCGATGATCGCCGCCGAAATGGTCGGTGCGGTGCCGGTTCCGCTTTATCAGGACGCGGTGGCCGAGGAGATGGCCTATGTTCTCAGCCATTGCGGCGCGCGATTTGTTATCGTGGGGGATCAGGAACAGGTCGATAAAGTCATCGAAATCCGCGACCAGCTGCCGAGCTTTGAACAGATGCTCTATCTCGATCCCAGAGGGTTGCGCAAATACGACCATGCGAAATTACACCAATACACGCATGTGCAGGATGCAGGCCGGGCAAAGCGAGACGAATTGCTGCCAGAGATTACCGCCCGGCAAGCAAAGCTGAATTATGACAGCACCTGCGTTATGCTCTATACGTCCGGCACAACGGGCAAGCCAAAAGGCGTCGTTTTGAGCAACCGCAATGTCATTGAAACCTCCAAATCATCGTCGGAATTTGATGATCTGCGGCAAACGGATTCGATTCTGGCCTATTTGCCGATGGCATGGGTCGGGGATTTCATTTTCTCGGTGGGTCAGGCGCTGTGGACAGGGTTTTGCACCAACTGCCCGGAAAGTGCCGAGACGATGCACACTGACCTGCGTGAAATCGGTCCGACCTATTATTTTGCCCCGCCGCGCGTTTTCGAGACGCAGTTGACCAATGTAATGATTCGTATGGAAGATGCGGGCCGGTTCAAAAAATGGCTGTTTGATTATTTCATGGCCCATGCGCGCCGCGTCGGGCCGGATATTCTGGATGGCCAACCGGTGAACCAATGGGACCGCTTCAAATATAACATTGGCGAATTGGCGATCTATGGCCCCCTGAAGAACACATTGGGGTTCAGCCGTATTCGCGTGGGCTATACCGCCGGCGAAGCGATCGGGCCTGAGATTTTCGACTTTTTTCGCTCACTCGGGATCAACCTCAAACAGCTTTACGGGCAGACCGAAGCGACCGTGTTCATCACCGCGCAACCCGATGGCGAAGTGCGATCCGACACGGTTGGTGTGACCTGCCCTGGCGTTGAATTGAAAATCGCGGAGAATGGCGAAGTCTTTTACCGCAGTCCGGGCGTGTTCGTAGAGTATTTCAAAAACCCCGAAAGCACGGCAGACACCAAGGACGCCGAAGGCTGGGTGGCCACGGGGGATGCGGGCTTTATCGAAGAGGACACGGGCCATCTGCGGATCATCGACCGCGCCAAAGATGTCGGGAAAATGGCGGATGGATCGCTTTTTGCGCCCAAATATGTGGAGAACAAGCTCAAGTTTTTCCCCAACATTCTGGAGGTCGTGGTGTTTGGCAACGAGCGTGACGAATGCACGGCCTTTATCAACATCGACCTGACCGCTGTGGGCAACTGGGCGGAACGGAACAATATCGGCTATGCCTCCTATCAGGAGTTGGCGCGGCACCCGCAGGTTATGGCTATGATTCAGGAGCATGTGGAAGAGGTAAACACTTCCGTCGCGGAGGACGTCATGCTGTCTGGCTGTCAGGTCCATCGCTTTGTGGTGCTGCACAAGGAATTGGATGCGGATGATGGCGAGCTGACCCGCACACGCAAGGTCCGCCGCCGGATCATCGAAGAGAAATATGCGGATATCATCGCGGCACTATATGACGGCTCGCCTGAGATATCGACCGTGACCGAAGTGACCTATGAAGACGGGCGCAAGGGCTCAATCTCCGCAACGCTGGAAGTTCGGGTGGCAGCGGTGCAACCGGTTGGTGCAAGGATGGCAGCGCAATGATGGACACGGCGTACCCCCTCGTTTTTCAGAGGTATGAATGAAAGATACTATTGACGGCTACGTGACCGAAGATGGCCGCCAGATCGGTCCAGTGGTGATGGAGATGAAGAACATCACCCTGCGTTTTGGCGGAGTGGAGGCGATCAAGGACATCTCTTTTGACATCCGCAAGGGGGAGATCCGCGCGATCATTGGGCCGAATGGGGCCGGGAAGTCTTCGATGCTGAATGTCATTTCCGGGTTTTACGTCCCGCAGGAAGGACAGGTGTTCTATCAGGGTGCACCGCGTCCCGCGTTGAAGCCCTATCAGGTGGCGCGGCAAGGCATTGCGCGCACGTTCCAGAACATCGCCTTGTTCGAGGGGATGTCGGTGCTTGATAATGTCATGACGGGGCGTTTGACGCATATGAAAACAAACATCTGGCGGCAGGCGATCTGGCGTGGCAAAGCCGAAGCCGAAGAGACTGAGAACCGGGAAGTTGCTGAAAAGATTATTGATTTCCTCGAAATTCAGGCGATCCGCAAGACCCCTGTGTCCCGGCTGCCCTATGGGTTGAAAAAGCGTGTGGAACTGGCGCGGGCCTTGGCGGCGGAGCCGTCTTTGTTGCTGCTGGATGAGCCGATGGCGGGCATGAACGTGGAGGAGAAAGAGGACATGAGCCGCTTTATCCTTGATGTGAACGATGAATTTGGCACGACAATTGCGCTGATCGAGCATGACATGGGCGTGGTCATGGACCTTTCAGACCGGGTGGTTGTGATGGATTACGGCAAAAAGATCGGCGACGGCACCCCGGACGAGGTGCGCAACAATCAGGCGGTGATCGACGCCTATCTGGGGGTGGCGCATGACTGATTTGGGACGTCGGTATGACGTCGGTATGTCGTCGGTATTGCGTCGGTGCGGCGCTTCAACCGGCAAGCCCGCTCTCATTCGCTCGTGCAGGGAGAACTCCGATGCCTGAACAACTGCTTTGGACCGCTGAGGTTTTTCTGAACGGGCTTATGGCCGGGGTTCTTTATGCGCTTGTGGCGCTGGGGTTCGTGCTGATCTACAAGGCCAGCGGAATTTTCAACTTTGCCCAAGGCGTCATGGCGCTTTTCGCGGCGATGACGCTGTACGGCATCATGAATGGTCAGGTGCCTTTTGCGCATCTGATCAATGCGATTTTCGGCACCGAGATCCATTATTTTGGCTGGAATGTGCCCGCGCTGGCGGCGATTTTCCTGACGATGGGAGTCATGGTGCTGTTCAGTTGGCTGGTGCAGCGATATATTTTCCGGTTTTTGGTCGGGCAGGAGCCGATTATCCTGTTCATGGCGACCATCGGGCTGGCCTATTTCCTCGAAGGCGTTGGGGATTTGATGTGGGGCTCAGACATCAAAACGCTTGAAGTCGGCCTGCCGCAGGGCATCAACGAGACCATAGACGCCGTGACCTTCGAGGCCTTTGGATACGGATTTTTCATCGATAATCTGGACATCGTGGCTTCGATTGTGGCCGCCATTCTGGTGCTGGGCCTCGTGTTGTTTGCGCAATACACCAAGCAGGGCCGGGCGATGCGGGCGGTGGCGGATGACCATCAGGCGGCGTTGTCGGTAGGCGTGTCGCTCAATTTCATCTGGATACTGGTGTGGTCGCTGGCGGGTTTCGTAGCCCTTGTTGCCGGTATCATGTGGGGGGCGAAATCGGGTGTGCAGTTTTCGCTGTCCCTTATTGCGCTCAAAGCGCTCCCGGTGCTGATGCTGGGCGGTTTCACCTCGATCCCCGGCGCGATCGTTGGCGGTCTGATCATCGGGGTTGGTGAAAAGTTATTCGAGTTTCTGATTGGTCAGCCGTACCTTGGCGGCGCCACGGAAAACTGGTTTGCCTATATGTTGGCGCTGGTATTCCTGCTGTTCCGGCCTCAGGGCCTCTTTGGGGAGAAGATCATTGAGCGCGTGTGACGCCATAAGGGCGCACCGAGGCGCGCAGTGTCAGTCGTCTTTGACCTGCAACAATGCGACGCTGAGCGCGGCGAGGATCGTCACGCCCAAGGTCAGCGCCAGATTGAGATCGGGCAGGAACAGCAAGGTCAGGCTGATGCACAGGCTCATGACCAACAGACATACCACCAGACCAAGACCCAATGCAGATGATCCTTGTCGTGGCGCATTGCGTGCCTCGGGCGCCGGTGTGATGTCGATGAAATCGCTTTGCGCGTCTTCGATATCGTGCAGGAGCCGTCCGCGCGCTGCTTCATACTCGGCCGGGGTAATTTCCCCACGACCAAGCCGCGCATCCAGATTTCTGATTTCGTTTAGTACTGCCGTCATCACACCCACTCCGTCCCACACGAACGGTTGTGCCGGTTCAATTGGGGCAAAATTAGGAAATCCCGTGGCTTTGTGTGACGTGGTTAACCTCTCAACGTCGGAGCCATGCGATGTTTGAACGCTCCTTTTTCCACGAGACAACCGATGCAAAAATCGCAGGGGATACGTAATGCTCTATCGTGAAGCAGGTGATTTCAGCACAACCTACCCTGAAGACAGCCAGACCTTTCCGATCCGGTTTGACCGGTATCGCTACTATGTGGTGTTGTTCATCGCGATTGTCGTCATTCCCTTTATGGTCAACGATTATTGGGTCAATTCGATCTTTATGCCCTTCTTGATCTATTCAATTGCGGCAATCGGGTTGAATATTCTGGTGGGATATTGTGGGCAGGTGAGCCTTGGCACGGGCGGTTTCATGGCTGTGGGGGCCTACGCTTGTTACAAACTGATGACGGCGTTTCCTGACGTGAGCATGTTCATTCACGTGCTTTTGGCAGGCGCTATCACGGCCGCCGTTGGCGTGCTTTTTGGTCTGCCTTCCTTGCGGATCAAGGGATTTTATCTGGCCGTTGCGACGCTGGCTGCGCAGTTCTTTCTGGTCTGGATGTTTAACCGTGTTTCCTGGTTTTATAACTATTCGGCCTCGGGTCAGATCAACGCGCCCGAGCGGGACACCTTTGGAATCATCATCACAGGCCCCAATACGGATGCATGGGCGGCCTATGTGTTTTGCCTGATTTTCACCATTGCCTGCGCCGTTATCGCGCGCAACCTCACGCGGGGGGCGATGGGGCGGCAGTGGATGGCGATCCGGGATATGGACATCGCAGCGGAGATTATCGGGGTGAACCCGCTCAAGGCCAAGCTGACGGCCTTTGCTGTCAGTTCGTTCTTTGTGGGCATTTCAGGTGCCTTGTTCTTTGCGATTTATCTGGGTGCTGTGGAGGTCGGTGAGGTCTTTGGGATCACCAAGTCGTTCCTTGTGCTCTTCATGATCATCATTGGTGGCTTGGGGTCGATCTTTGGCTCTTTCGCGGGGGCTGCATTTCTGGTGCTGCTGCCTGTGTTGCTCAAGGTGATTGGTGTTGATTGGTTTGGCTGGCCCACGGATATCGTGGCACACCTCAATCTGGTCGTCGTGGGTGCGTTGATCATACTGTTTTTGATCGTTGAACCGCATGGGCTTGCACAGCTTTGGCGTCTGGCCAAGGAAAAGCTACGCTTGTGGCCTTTCCCGCACTAGGGTGAAGACAGGAAACGGAAGGCGGGCTCGCCCGCAGATAAGACGCCGGCCTACCGGCGCATCGGACAACAATTAAGGGAGGAAATACCGATGAAATACAAAATAGGAACCTGGGCCGTTGCGGCCCTGATGGCGGCAAGCCCGGTAATGGCGGACCTCGTGTTCCCGTCGCTGAGCTATCGTACCGGTCCATATGCCGCGAATGGGATCCCTTTTGCGGATGGCTATGCGGATTACTTTACGCTGCTGAACGAACGCGATGGCGGGATCGGCGGTGTCATGACGCGGGTCCCCGAATGCGAAACCGGGTACAACACCGAAAAGGGTGTGGAGTGTTATGAAAGCACCAAGGGGGAGGGCGCGCTGGTCTATCAACCCCTGTCGACCGGCATCACCTATCAGCTGATCCCGAAGGCGACGGCAGATGGTATTCCGGTTCATTCGATGGGCTATGGCCGCACCTCTGCCAAGGATGGCACGGTTTTCCGCAACATCTTTAACTATCCTGCGAACTATTGGGATGGCGCGTCCTTTGCGATCAAGCATCTGCTGGAGGTGAACGACGGGTCGCTTGATGGCAAAAAGATCGCGCTGGTCTATCATAACTCTGCCTATGGCAAGGAACCGATCCGCACGCTCGAAGAGCTGTCGGAAAAGCACGGGTTCGAGCTGTTGTTGCTGGCGGTGGATCACCCCGGACAGGAACAGAAATCGCAGTGGCTGCAGATTCGTCGCGAACGCCCTGACAATGTCATCATGTATGGCTGGGGTGTGATGAATCAGGTCGCCATTCAGGAAGCCGCGAACATCCGATTCCCGATGGAAAATTTCATTGGCATCTGGTGGTCTGGGTCTGAAAACGATGTCCGCCCGGCGGGCGGTGCCGCTGATGGGTATAAGGCGTTGGCCTTCCACAATGTCGGCAGTGATTTCCCTGTGTTCGAGGACATCCAGAAATATGTTGTGGATGCGGGTAAAGCTGCTGGAGCGGGGGATCAGATCGGTACGGTTCTGTATAACCGCGGCCTTTACGCGGCGATGCTGGCGGCTGAAGCGGCCAAGACCGCGCAGGAAATCCATGGAGTTGCGGAAATTACGGCACCCATGATGCGCGACGGTATGGAAGCCCTCAAGATCACCGAAGAGAAGATGGCGGCACTTGGGCTGCCAAACTTCGGCCCTGCGTTCGATGTGTCCTGTGAAAACCACGGTGGTGGTGGCTTTGTCGCCATGGCGCAGTGGAGCGGGACAAATGACCAGTGGACGCTGATTTCCGATTACGAACAGTCGGATCAGGATGTCATCGGGCCGTTGATCGCTGAGGATGCCGCAGCCTTTGCAGCTGAAAATAACATCACACCGGGCTGTAACTAGACATTAAGGCGCTCCCCGGCGGCAGATATGTCGCCGGGGAGCGCCACCCATGATAGGCTGGACGTCATGCATCCAGCAGGCGTTAAATGTGCAAACACGGGCTGGCCCGGCGCATAGATCAGGAGCGATGGAAATGTTCGACGCAGCAGAGGGCCAGACCGAAAACGTTCTCGAAGTGAACAACATCGAGGTCATCTACAACCATGTGATTCTCGTTCTGAAAGGTGTGAGCCTGAATGTGCCGCGAGGGGGTATTACTGCCTTGCTGGGCGGGAACGGTGCTGGCAAGACGACGACCCTCAAGGCGATCTCGGGCCTCTTGGCTTCCGAACGTGGTGAGGTCACGAAAGGCTCGATCAAATACCGTGGCAAGGTGATCCAGCATCAGGATCCCGCGGATACTGTGAAATCCGGTGTCGTGCAGGTCATGGAAGGGCGGCACTGCTTTGAACACCTCACGGTCGAAGAAAACCTGCTGACCGGAGCTTACACCCGGCGCGAGGGCAAAGCCGCGATCCAACGCGATCTGGAAATGGTCTATGACTATTTCCCGCGCCTGAAAGAGCGGCGTAAAAGTCAGGCGGGTTATACTTCAGGCGGGGAGCAGCAGATGACCGCGATCGGGCGGGCGCTGATGTCAAAACCGGAGACGATTCTGCTGGATGAACCCTCGATGGGCCTCGCCCCTCAGTTGGTTGAGCAAATTTTCGAGATCGTGAAATCTGTGAACGAAAACGAGGGCGTAACCTTTTTATTGGCCGAACAGAACACAAACGTGGCGCTGCGCTTTGCGCATTACGGGTATATTTTGGAATCCGGACGTGTTGTGATGGACGGGCCCGCAGCGGATTTGCGGGAAAACCCGGACGTGAAGGAATTCTATTTGGGTATGTCGGAACAGGGGCGGAAGTCTTTTCGCGATGTGCGCAGTTATCGTCGACGCAAGCGTTGGCTAAGCTGAGGGAGGGATTTGATGCGTGGCCTTATGAGAAAGCCGAACATGGCTGGAAATTTCATGCTGCTCATCGCGGGCTTGCCTGATGATCCCGCGCCATTGGTTTGAAACGATGAGTGCCGCGCGAAAGATGATCCGTTTTGCCCAAGGCAAATTATAGCTGCTTGGGAAGGCAGCCTCAGGACTTTTATACCAATGAAAAAACATTCAGATTTATTTTTTGACAGCTTGGAATTACGCACAGCAGATGAACGCGCCGGGCATTTGCGCCGGACATTACCCCGGCAAATCGCCAAGGCCCAGAAACTGCAAGGATATGCAGGACGCTTGGACGCATTCGATGCCGACACCATAACAGACGTGGCAACACTGGCGGACCTGCCTGTGCTGCGCAAATCCGATCTGGGCCATGCGCAATCAATGCATATGCCGTTCGGCAACTTCACCACGAAACCGGCCACCGGTTTCAGCCATATATTCCAGTCACCGGGCCCGATTTACGAACCCTTCGATGTGAACCATGACTGGTTTCGCATGGGCCGCTTTCTGCATGCGGTTGGCATTGGCAACGGGGATATCGTCCAGAACTGTTTTGGCTATCACCTGACACCTGCAGGAGCCATTTTTGAAAGCGGCGCCCATGCCGTAGGGGCGACGGTCCTGCCCGCCGGAACGGGCCAGACTGAACTACAGGTCACTGCGGCACGGGACGTCGGCACCACCGCCTATGCGGGCACGCCGGATTTCCTCAAAGTCATTCTGGATAAAGCAGATGACATGGGCATCGAGTTGAAGATTGCCAAGGCGGCAGTTGGCGGCGGCGCGCTCTTTCCGTCCCTGCGTAAGGAATATGCGGAGAGGGGCATCCTGTGTTTGCAGTGCTATGCGACGGCAGATTTGGGAAACATCGCCTATGAATCACCTGCGATGGAAGGGCTCATTCTGGATGAACAGGTTGTCGTTGAGATTGTCACACCCGGAACCGGGATACCTGTGCCGGAGGGGGAAGTTGGCGAGGTCATTGTCACCACACTGAACCCCGATTACCCGCTGATCCGTTTTTCCACCGGTGACCTGAGCGCGTTCATGGAAGGTGAAAGCCCGTGTGGTCGCACAAATCGCAGGATCAAAGGGTGGATGGGGCGCGCAGATCAGACAGCCAAGGTCAAGGGGATGTTCGTGCGCCCCGAACAGGTCGCGTCTTTTGTCGATCATCACGAGGAAGTCGTGAAGGCACGCGTTGTCATCACCCGCGCGGACGAGCAAGACGCGATGACCGTCAAGGTTGAGGCAAACGACACTGCAGATGCAACGCGCTATGCTTCGAGTGTTGTGGAGACCCTCAAGTTGAAGGCGGTGGTGGAAGTTGTCCCCGTGGGTAGTCTGCCCAAGGATGGTATGGTCATCGAAGACCAGCGCAGTTACGACTGACGTGCCGCACCTCAGCTACGACGCGCAAGCTTTGTCGCGGGCGCGGGTGATAGCCGTGCTGATCCCCGGTGCGCTGTCGCGTGGCGACATTTTTGCCCCCGTGCAGCGCTGGCAGGAGGCTGGCTATGGGTTGGCTACATATCGGTTTCCCGGGCTTGACAGCCGCCCTCTGTCCCCTGCGCTCAAAATAGAAAAGGCAGCGGCTGAAATCGCGGACCTCGCGAGCGCGCATCCAGATACGCCGTTTCGCCTGCTTGGCTTTTCCACAGGTGCGCCAATCGCGTTATCAGCGGCGCACAGGATGCGGAACGATGTGAAAGTGGCGGGTTTATCGCCGGCAGTTGAACGTGGGGGTGGCACAGAAACGGCGTTGCGCACCACACGACTGATCCTGAGCGCTGCATGGCGGGTCAGATCGGTTCGGCTGCGCACGGTTTGGCTTGAGTATTACCGATTGTTGCTATTTGGCATGCCGGTGCTGTCTGATCAGACGCTCAGCATCCGCGCGGCACAGATCATCAATGGGCGAGCAGATCGGATTGTTTTCCCGGAAGGTGGCATGCCGAAGGCGCATATGGCTGACTTGCGGCGGTGGCGCTTGCCCAAGGATACTGCATTTGAAAAGGGACAGATCCGGTTTTTCCACGGGCTGGAGGATCCGGTGTTTTCACCACAACAGGTGACGCATTTTGCGCGCCGGATCGGTGGTGTTCCTGTGACCGGATACGCGGATCAGGGGCATTTGATGTTTGCGTCGCATCTGCCGGTGTTTGACGATATCTTTGATTTTTTTGAGGGACGTCCACCCCGCAAAGGCGGTGGCATCGCGCTGTGAAACGCGGCCTTGTCACGGGTTAAAACGGGGCCGGGGGTGCGATTTGAACTGTCGCGCCCCCGACCCGGAACGATCAGGATTTATCGCCGATTTTGTCTTGCGTCTGCGTTTCGAAATCAGATGCATCGTGGCGTTCGTGCAATTGTGTTTCCGGCGCGCCGGACATGCGGTTTACCATGCGCCCACGTTGCACAGCGGGGCGTGCGTCGATCTTCTTGGCCCAGTTCAGCACATGCGTGTAGCTGGTGACATCCAGAAACTCAGCCGCATCATAAAGCCGCCCAAGCACGAGTTGCCCGTACCAAGACCAGATCGCCATATCCGCGATCGTATAGGTGTCTCCTGCGATGAAATCATTCTGTGAAAGCTGTCGCTCCAGCACGTCAAGCTGACGCTTGGCCTCCATGGAAAACCGGTTGATCGGATATTCCATCTTTTCGGGTGCATAGGCATAAAAGTGGCCAAAACCACCGCCCAGATAAGGCGCGGAGC
Organism: Roseobacter litoralis Och 149; assembly: GCF_000154785.2. Lineage (NCBI taxonomy): Bacteria > Pseudomonadati > Pseudomonadota > Alphaproteobacteria > Rhodobacterales > Roseobacteraceae > Roseobacter > Roseobacter litoralis. The sequence goes on along the minus strand of NC_015730.1, from coordinate 3,880,424 downwards.
CCATTTGCCAAAAGAGCCATGACAACGTTTCGGCACGCCCGGCGGGATCATCCGGGATGAACTGCCCGAATTTTTCCGCCAGATAGAGAAGTATGGCACCAGATTCGAAAACACGCTGCGGTGCATCGCCGGACCGGTCCATCAGGGCGGGAATTTTGGAGTTTGGGTTCACCTCGACAAAGCCACTGCCGAATTGATCGCCATCGCCGATCTTGATCAGCCAGGCATCATATTCGGCCTCGTTTATGCCAAGCGCCAATAGCTCTTCGAGCAACACGGTGACTTTGACGCCGTTGGGTGTCGCAAGCGAGTAAAGCTGCAAGGGGTGTTTGCCAACCGGGAGGTCCTTGTCATGGGTTGGGCCTGCAATGGGGCGGTTGATGCTGGCGAATTTGCCACCGCTCTCTGCCTCCCACGTCCAGACTTTGGGCGGGGTGTATTCCGTTTCGATGGTCATGAGAGCCTCTTGAATTTGCGAGTGTGTAGGGGAACCTAAGTCCTGAAGTTGAGATCGCAAGGCCGTTTTAAGCGCACTGTTTTGTGATGTCCGTCCCCGGGTCGCCGGATTACCCTTGCCAAGAACACCGGGTTTTGAGTTGATGCTGCCCATGATGGACCAATTAAAACAAACAGTGACAGAGCTTTACACAGGCTCAGAACGACGCTCACGGCGATTCCGATTTGGGCTGATCCTTTTTGATGTGTTCACGATCATCCTGTTTATCGCCATTGCACCCTTGCCTGCGACCGTCGGGCTGGAAACTCTCGGTTTTGCACTTGGCCTGTTTATCTTAATGGATTTCGCTGCGCGGCTCTGGATTGCGACTGACCGCAGGGAGATGCTGTTGAAAATCTATACGATCGCAGATGTGATCGTGATTCTCTCTTTGTTGATCGCGCCTTTTATTCATGCAAATCTCGCCTTTCTGCGCATTCTGCGCGGCCTGCGGATCATTCATTCATACCACCTGCTGCGCGACTTGCGGCGTGTCAGCCCATTTTTTGTCAAACACGAGGGCGCCGTCATTGCGGCCGTCAACCTGTTCGTGTTCGTGTTTTTCACAACGTCGGTTGTGTTTGCTCTGTTTGTCGAGCGTGGCACGGGGCTTGAGGGGTATATCAACGCCCTTTACTTCACGGTGTCCACGCTGACGACGACAGGGTACGGAGATATCACACCCACGACCACGGGCGGCAAGCTGCTGGCTGTGGTGATCATGGTGGTGGGCGTGGCCTTGTTCGTGCAGCTGGCGCGGGCCATCATCCAGCCCTCCAAGGTTAGGTATACCTGTCAGTCCTGTGGGTTGACCAAACATGACCATGACGCGGTGCATTGCAAACATTGTGGTGCAGTGGTTCGCATCACAACCGAAGGTATGGTATAGAAAGCCCGTGCGGAAAGTGGTTTCAAAACTCATATTCCTGCCGTCCCTGTGCTTAAGCCTCTTGGTGACGACGGTCTGGGCCGAGCAGCAGCCAGCTGGTCTCATGTGGAATAAGACCGGGCTGCCTGCCGTTTTCCCGTTACAGGTTAAGACATCGCCGGGTCAGGATTACATGATGACGTTGGTGGATGCTCAAACGCAGGCCCCCGCCCTTGCCGCCTTTATCGAAGGGGGGCAATTCTTCAAGGTACTGGTGCCGCCGGGGGATTATGATGTCCGCTTTGCGACGGGCGCGCGGTGGCAGGGCGAAGAGTTTTTATTCGGTAAAGATGAAACGACGCTGTTCGTTTTGGACGGGTCGTTGCGATTTGCCGTGATGGATTTCGCGACGAAGCTGGGCCATGTCATCGATTTTACGGCCTCTCAGGATGTCATCACCGTTAAGGCTCAATTCATTTGCCAGCGCATCAGCGCGGCCGAGTTCGCACGACCACAAGCGCCGTTTGATTATCTTGATGGCTATGCGACGCGATTGACGGATGAGGGCGCGCTGGTGCGTTTTCCAAACCGTTTTGCACCGGACCGGCTTTCTGCGGGCACAGATGATCCCGTGATTCCCACGGATTTCGCGCCGTACTTTTCGAACCCCGCATATGAGGTGCGAAAATTCCCCTGTTGAGCCCATAAAAAAAGCCGCCCGAGTGGGGCGGCCTTTTTTCGTAATTTGTTTGGTTTAACCCTGACGGGCTTTGAACCGGCGTTGCGTCTTGTTGATGACGTAGACGCGGCCCTTCCTGCGCACAACACGGCAGTCGCGGTGCCGATTCTTGAGCGAGCGGAGCGAATTGCGAACCTTCATGGTCGTTCTCCTCATGTTGTGGCGCGGTGCGGCGCCGGGTTTCGGGCAGCCCGTCGAAACGGACCAGTGTATCAAATGGTGGGCGATACTGGGATCGAACCAGTGACCCCTTCGATGTCAACGAAGTGCTCTACCGCTGAGCTAATCACCCACTATGTTGCCGCGCATTCCCGAACCCCACAAAAAATGGGGCGCGAAAAAACGCGCCGGTAGCGGCGTCTATAAAAGGAGTCGTCCGGGGGATCAAGGGCTTTTGGTTTCCAATCGTTCTGCGCTATGTATTAGACGAGGGAATACGAATGTTACACGTCGCCTATCACATCTGTCTGCCGAAGCGCGATACATCTTGCGTGGTATTTGCGTCACCGCATAGTGGTTCGGCGTACCCCAAGGATATGATCCGCAAAACGGTTCTGAATGACCGGTTGATACGGTCATCCGAGGACGCTTTCGTTGACCGCTTGTTTGACTGTGCGCCGGCCTTTGGTGCGCGGTTCATCAAGGCAGCCGCACCGCGTGCCTATGTCGATCTGAACCGCAGCCCCGATGAGTTGGACCCTGCGCTGATCGAAGGCGTGCGCCGGCAGGGGCATAACCCGAGGGTGGCATCAGGGTTGGGCGTGATTCCACGGGTCGTGGCGAATGGGCGCGCGATTTATCGCGGCAAGATCGCCATGGCCGATGCGCAGGAACGGCTTGACCGATATTGGCATCCCTACCACCAAAAGCTTCAGGTTCTTTTGAATGACGCGCATAGTTTTCACGGACAGGCGGTGTTGATTGACTGCCACTCGATGCCGCATGAGGCCGTGGAAAGTGTTGTGCGGTCCGGTGGGCAACGTCCGGATATCGTGTTGGGCGACAGATTCGGCGCGGCGGCGGCGGGCAGTGTCGTGGACCGTGTCGAAGCGGCCTTTGTTGCGCAGGGGTTTCGTGTGGCGCGCAATGCGCCCTTTGCCGGAGCCTATATTGCGCAGGCCTATGGGCGGCCGCAGCGCGGGCAGCATGCGGTTCAGGTAGAGCTTGATCGAGCGCTTTACATGGATGAAAAACGCATTCGGACGAATTCGAACTTTGAAGCTGTGCGCGCGGCCATACGTGCGGCGGTGGCTGAAATCGCGCAGATCGGTCAGGAAAAAATGCCGCTTGCCGCAGAGTAAGGCCAACGGCGACGGCATTAAGCGGCCACTTAACGCAGTGAGCGCCCTTTGAGGATGGCATCCGCGCCAAAGCGATCCCTTATCTTGTCTGTTGCGCGCTCAGCAGCGTTTCGTTGCCGCGCCTGTGGATCAAGAAGGTCGCCTGACAGATCCGCGCCGCCTTCCGGAATAAGGTCCGACAGGCCACAGCCCAGCAGGCGGTAGGGGCCTTGATTGCCGACCTGATCAAACAGACCACGGGCGGTGCGATAGATCGTATCTGCCATCTGGGTGCCATCGCGCAGGCTGACCCGTCGCGACAGCAGCGAATGATCCGCACGCTTGAGTTTCAGCGTGACGACCCTGCCCGCAAGCTGTTTGGCCTTGGCGCGGTCTGAAACCTTTTCAGCCATGCGCCACAGGTGCCCGTCCAGAAGCTCCGGATCAGAGGTATCATCATGAAAGGTTGTCTCGTTCGAGATGGATTTCATTGGCGTGTGGGCTGAGACGCGACGGTGATCTTCGCCCCGCGCCAGATGCCAGAGCCTGTCGCCCATCGATCCAAACCTTGCGCCCAGATCGCGCCTGTCCCACCGCAACAGGTCGGAAAATGTGCGAATACCCGCTTTTTCCAGCGAGGCCTGCCCCGCCGCGCCCACCCCCCAGATCATGCGCACAGGCTTGTTGCGCAAAAAGGCGGCGGTTTCGGCCTTGCCGATGATCGAAAAACCGTTCGGTTTGTCGAGGTCAGACGCGACTTTGGCGAGGAACTTGTTGTGAGACAGCCCGATTGACCCGGTCAGCCCCAGTTCCTGATGCATCCGCTTGACCAGTTTGGCCAGCATGACCGCCGGTGGTGCCCCGTGCAGGCGTGCGGTCCCGGACAGGTCCATGAAGGCTTCGTCCAGCGACAGGGGTTCGATGGCTGGCGTGAGGTCTTCCATCATGGCGCGGATCGCGCGGGAGGCCTCGACGTAGGCTTGCATCCGGGGTTTGATGATGATGGCTTCGGGGCAGAGTTTGAGCGCCTGAAACATGGGCATCGCTGAGCGGACGCCGCGAATGCGCGCCACATAACATGCGGTTGAGACAACGCCGCGCCGCCCGCCGCCGATGATCACGGGCTTACCCTCAAGCTCAGGATTGTCGCGCTTTTCCACCGAGGCGTAAAAGGCGTCACAATCCATATGCGCGATTGAAAGGTCCGTCAGTTCAGCATGCGCGATCCTGCGCGGGCTGCTGCAGTTGGGGCAGCGTTGCCCGTGGTCAAATAGGGAAAAACAGTCGCGGCAGAGTGTTGGCATATCGCAGCTATGTGGAGAACGCTTGGCGCTCAGGTTAGGTCAGATCAGGATCAATGAACATGCCGAATTTGGCTTCGCAGTTCTGATTATGTCATGCTTTGGCGGTGAAAAGCCCCCCGCTGCCTTGAGCGGGGGGAGGTAACGAACCTCAGGAAGAAGCGGTTCGTCGGGGAGTATCACTCAGTTAACGGTACCACTCATGAGTGAATTTACCTAAGCCGCCGCGCCATAATTTGGCTACATCCTGTTGTCTGTTGTCTGTGGGCCACAGTCTTTAGCGTCGCGGAGGTGTTGCGACAGTCTTCTTCAGGTTGTGGATAAGTCCGGTTTCCAAAGGCTTTTCAGCGATTTGGGTTGTGGGCTTGTGGGCTTTTCAGCTCGGTCAGGATGGCTTGTGCCGCGGCACGCGGATTTTGCGCTTTCCAGACCGGACGGCCCACCACAATGTGGTCCGCGCCATCCGCAATCGCGTTTGCAGGCGTGGCGACTCGCTTTTGATCCCCCAGATCCGCGCCTGCGGGGCGCACGCCGGGGGTCACGATCAACCGACCTGTGGCGGAGGGAAGGGCGCGGATGAGTGCCGCCTCATGGGGGGACGCGATGACGCCATCTGCCCCGGCTTCAAAGGCGCGATCCGCGCGCATCTGCACCAGATCAGAGAGTTCACCGTCTTGGATCAGGCATTGGTCAAGATCGCCCCGGTCCAGCGATGTCAGGATCGTTACGGCCAGAATTTTCATGTCGGAATTGGCGGCACCCTCGCGCGCGGCGCGTACCACGTGCGGGTCACCATGCACCGTCAGGAAATCCAGATCGAATTGCGCAAGGCCCCGAACGGCTGCTTCTACCGTGGCGCTGATGTCAAAGAGCTTCATGTCCAGAAAGATCCGCTTCCCGTGCTCTTGCTTGAGCTCATTGGCCAAGGCAAGCCCGCCGCCCGTCAACATGCCAAGGCCAATTTTATAAAAACCGACCGCATCCCCGATCTGAGCGGCAAGCTCGTGCCCGGCAAGGGCGTTCGGGACATCCAGTGCCACGATCAGGCGGTCGTCGGGTGTTGTGGTGTCAGTCATCGGGCATTCTCCTGTGCATGGGGCGATGCTTTATGCGCTGCGGCGCATGCTGTCTATGTAGCGCAGGGAGATGTGCATGAAAAAGCCCGAACACAGTCGGCTGACTGTACTCGGGCGTAAGGTCAATTTGCAGCCTTTGCGTTGGAAAAGCGGCTCGCCCCGAGAAAGGACTTCGCGCATCGACAAAACGCCAAAGGCTCTTTTGCAATGCACGCCGCTTTAACACGCAGGCGTTTTTATGCGTTTATGGCGTACCATGCCAACTCGTCACTATTCGTACCTAAGAGGAATACAACTTAACCAAACACTCGCCATCCCACCCTCTTGAGATCAATTTACGCGACCGCTCGGTGTGCGTAACGGGGAAAGGCCGCACCCTATTCCCACCTGATTTTGACATGGATCACTGCGTTTTACCGCGCGTTAAAGTAGAAGAAAGGCGGAGGTGGTATTGTTTCGCTCTTGAAGCGTCGGGTTCCGCTTCCCAAATGGAAGGAAAGGTCCAGTACGCTGACGTGCCGCCAGGTCGGGCGCAGCGCAAAGGGGACGCTTAACGAAAAGGAGATTGCCATGGACTTGAACAAGTTCACGGAACGGTCGCGCGGGTTTATCCAGGCGGCACAGACGATTGCGGCACGCGAAAGCCATCAGAGATTGGCAGCCGAACACTTATTGAAAGCATTGATGGACGATGATCAGGGGCTGGCCAGCAATCTGATCTCAGCTGCGGGTGGGCAACCAGCGCAGGTCCTGGATGCTGTTGATCTCGCACTGGGTAAAATGCCCAAGGTGACCGGTGATGCTGCACAGGTTTATGTGGATGGCACCACGACCAAGGTTCTCGCCGAGGCCGAGCAACTGGCCAAAAAGGCCGGTGACAGTTTTGTCCCTGTCGAGCGCATTTTGATGGCGCTGTGCATGGTCAAATCAGGGGCTAAAACGGCCTTGGATGCGGGGCAGGTGACCGCGCAGGCGTTGAACGGTGCAATTAACGATGTGCGCAAGGGGCGCACAGCGGATACCGCAACTGCCGAAGAAGGCTATGATGCGTTGAAGAAATACGCGATGGACCTGACAGATCGGGCCGAGGCGGGCAAGATCGACCCGATCATCGGTCGGGACGAGGAAATCCGCCGCACCATGCAGGTTCTGAGCCGCCGGACCAAGAACAATCCGGTGCTGATCGGGGAGCCGGGCGTTGGTAAAACCGCGATTGCCGAAGGGCTGGCCCTGCGGATCGTAAACGGCGATGTGCCTGAATCCCTGCGCAACAAGAAGCTGCTCGCGCTGGATATGGGTGCATTGATCGCGGGAGCAAAGTTTCGCGGTGAATTTGAAGAACGCCTCAAAGCGGTGCTGACCGAAGTCACGGAAGCTGCGGGCGAGATCATTCTTTTCATCGATGAGATGCACACGCTTGTCGGCGCGGGTAAGGCGGATGGCGCAATGGATGCGGCCAACCTGATCAAACCTGCCCTTGCGCGTGGTGAGTTGCATTGTGTCGGGGCAACCACGCTTGATGAGTATCGCAAATATGTTGAAAAAGACGCAGCCCTTGCGCGTCGGTTCCAGCCCATTCTGGTGCAGGAGCCAACGGTCGAGGACACGGTGTCGATCCTGCGTGGTATCAAAGAGAAATACGAGCTTCACCATGGTGTGCGTATCTCGGATTCGTCGCTGGTCGCGGCGGCGACGCTGAGCCACCGCTACATCACCGACCGGTTCTTGCCTGATAAGGCAATCGACCTCGTGGACGAAGCGGCATCGCGTTTGCGCATGGAAGTGGACAGCAAACCCGAAGAACTGGACGCCATCGACCGCCAGATCCTGCAGATGCAGATCGAGGCCGAAGCGCTCCGGCGTGAGGACGATGCGGCAAGCTTGGATCGCCTTGAGACGCTGGAAAAGGAACTGTCCGAATTGCAGGAGCGCAGCGATGCGATGACTGCGAAATGGCAGGCCGAGCGGGACAAGTTGGCGGGCGCGCGTGATCTCAAGGAACAACTTGATCATGCCCGCGCGGAACTGGAAATCGCCAAGCGCGAGGGGAACCTCGGTAAAGCGGGCGAATTATCTTATGGAGTGATCCCGCAACTGGAAAAGCAGCTGGAGGCTGCCGAGGGGCGGGACGACGGCGACGTCATGGTCGAAGAAGCCGTGCGCCCCGAGCAGATCGCCAGTGTGGTTGAGCGCTGGACCGGTATCCCGGCGGGCAAAATGCTGGAAGGTGAACGCGATAAACTGCTGCGCATGGAGGATCAGCTGCATGGCCGGGTGATCGGGCAGGAACCCGCGGTGCGCGCAATTTCCAACGCGGTGCGCCGTGCGCGCGCGGGTCTGAATGATGAGAACCGGCCTTTGGGCTCGTTCCTGTTCCTTGGGCCAACCGGTGTTGGTAAAACCGAACTGACCAAAGCGGTCGCTGAGTTTCTGTTTGATGACGACAATGCGATGGTGCGCATCGACATGTCAGAGTTCATGGAAAAACACGCGGTGTCGCGCCTGATCGGTGCCCCTCCCGGCTATGTCGGGTACGATGAAGGCGGCGTTTTGACCGAAGCTGTGCGTCGCAGACCCTATCAGGTTGTCCTGTTCGATGAGGTCGAAAAGGCCCACCCGGATGTTTTCAACGTCCTGTTGCAGGTGCTGGATGATGGGGTTCTGACCGACGGTCAGGGTCGCACGGTAGATTTCAAACAGACGTTGATCGTGTTGACCTCAAACCTCGGGGCGCAGGCGCTTAGCCAGCTGCCTGATGGGGCCGATGCATCGGGTGCAAAGCGGGATGTGATGGATGCGGTCCGCGCCCATTTCCGGCCGGAGTTCTTGAACCGTCTGGATGAGACGATCATCTTTGACCGACTTGCACGGACCGATATGGATGGGATCGTCGACATTCAGATGGCGCGTCTGTTGAAACGGCTGGCCGGTCGCAAGATCGCACTGGAACTGGATGACGCGGCACGCATGTGGCTCGCGGACGAAGGCTACGACCCGGTCTTCGGGGCGCGCCCGCTGAAACGTGTGATCCAGCGCGCCTTGCAGGATCCGCTTGCCGAGATGATCTTGGCAGGGGACGTCAAAGACGGCGATGTCATTCAGGTCAGTGTCGGCAGCGAAGGTCTGTTAATCGGCGACAGGATCGCGGCGACCAACAGGCCCAAGCCGGATGAAGCGGTCGTACACTAACCCACATCAATAATTGAAATGGCCCGGCAATTCAGTTTTGCCGGGCCATCCTTTTTTACAGATACTGTGATCAGCTTTGTGGCGGCAGGATCACCGCATCAATCACGTGGATCACGCCATTGGACGTTACGATGTCCGCCGTGATCACGCTGGCCTCGTTGACTTTCACGCCGTCATCCAGATCGATCATGATGTCGCTGCCGTTGACAGTTGCGGCTGTCATATCGTCAGTCAGGTCCGTGGACATCACTTTGCCTGCGACAACGTGATAGGTCAGGATCGCGACAAGCTGGTCCTTGTTCTCTGGCTTGAGCAGGTTTTCGACCGTGCCTTCGGGCAGAGCGGCGAATGCCTCATCCGTGGGTGCGAATACAGTGAAGGGGCCATCGCCTTTCAGCGTGTCGACAAGATCAGCTGCGCTGACGGCTGCAACCAGTGTTTCGAATGTGCCGGCACCGACAGCTGTGTCGACGATGTCTTTCTTGGCACCTGCAAAGGCGGCGGTAGCTGCGAGGGCTGTTGCTGCTGTAAGGGCAAAGAGTGTTTTACGAAGCATGGAATTCTCCCGATAATTTGTTTTAGGTCTGCCGTGAGTGGCATCGTAGGGGAAACGGTTGAAACCCACGGCTGGATCACCCTATTTTTCAACAGGTTGGCATTGATCGGGCTGGTCTTCGCACTAAGCAGTGCCGCGTGATTATTTCCAATAACGAATATGTCAGGAACCGTGAGTGATCTGCCGCTATTTCACGCCTGAGCATTGACGACCGGCGGGCTGGGGTGCACTACGAAGCCCATGAAAATGCCCCCCGAAATGGTTCTGTTTGATTGTGACGGTGTCTTGGTCGATAGCGAAGCGCTGACGGCCGACGTGTTGTGTCTGAACCTGCGGCGGCATGGCTTGGCGCTTACCCATGCAGAACTTGGCGCGATGTTTCTTGGTGGCACGATCATGGGTGTAGAAGCCAAGGCGCTGGAACTTGGCGCGGACCTGCCAAAAGGCTGGGTAGATCAGATTTATGCGGAGGTCTTCGAGACGCTTGGGGCGTCCGTTGAAATCGTTCCCGGTGTGTTTGGTGTTCTGGATGCGCTGGATGCGGCGGGCATACCCTATGCGGTCGGGTCCAATGGTCCCCATAAAAAGATGCAGATCACACTGACCAGAACAGGGCTCATCAACCGGCTAGAGGGGCGCATCTATTCACGCGAAGATGTCGCGCAGCCAAAACCCGCGCCGGATGTCTATCTTAAGGCGGCGGCGGATGCCGGTGTTGCGCCCAACCGCTGCGTGGTCATTGAAGACAGCCCCAATGGGGCCCGCGCCGGGCAGGCAGCGGGCATGTGGTGTCTGGGGTTTGCTGCGGAAACGGATGCCGCGCTGCTGACGCCTGTATGCGACGATGTCTTTCATGCGATGGGTGATTTGCCGGGGCTTTTGGGCCTTTAGCGGCGCTTTGCCTTCTATTACAGCGTCAAACATTCTGGTGATATATGTGAAATCTGTCCGCAATTCATTTGGTTGCGCGTGCTCCGACGCCTACATCTGCTGCAACGCGTAAAAAACCGGAGCAAAAAATGGCCTTTCGCTGGAAGAACACCCTTAAAGATCGCGATGTGACGGATGAGGCGCTGTTTCTGAACAGACGTCAATTGATGGGCGCAGCGGCGGCGGGTGCCGGTTTTGCGATGACGGGGCAGGCGGTTGCTGCTGAAGAGGCGCTTGAACCCACGTCGTGGGATGACATTACACAATATAACAACTTCTATGAATTCGGCACCGGCAAGGATGATCCGGTCCGATATGCCGGTGCGCTGACGACATCGCCCTGGACGGTGAAGATCGACGGGATGGTGGATCGTCCGGCGGATTATGATTTCGAAGACATCATGAAGGCGATGACCGTGGAACAGCGCATCTACCGCTTCCGCTGTGTTGAGGCGTGGTCGATGGTGATTCCGTGGAATGGTTTTGAACTGGCGGACCTGCTGGAAGTCGCGGGTGTGCAGGAGGGGGCGAAATACATACGCTTCGAAACCCTTTACCGGCCCTCCGAGATGCGTGGTCAGAGCAGCAACTTCATCGACTGGCCTTATGTCGAGGGGCTGCGGCTTGATGAGGCGATGCATCCGCTGACCATGATGGCCACTGGTATATACGGCAGGGATATCCCCAACCAGAATGGCGCGCCGATGCGGTTGGTGGTGCCGTGGAAATATGGCTTCAAATCGATCAAGTCGATCGTGCGCATTACGGTAACGGATGAAGCGCCGGTAAATACGTGGCAGCAGCTGCAGCCCAGCGAATACGGCTTTTATGCAAATGTGAACCCTGAGGTCGATCACCCGCGGTGGTCACAGGCGACGGAACGCGTGATCGGCGGCGGCTTGTTTTCCCCGCGTATTCCGACCCTGATGTTCAACGGCTATGAAGAAGAGGTCGCGAGCCTTTATGCCGGTATGGACCTGAGCAAGTTCTACTGAGCACAAGCGTTAGTATATAGTATCAGCCCATGCCACTCACAGACCGCATAAACGGCTTTGCCCGAAAGGTTCCGGTTTGGGCTGTCTATATACTGTATCTCTTGCCCGTGCCTTGGTTGCTTTATCTGGCCCAAACGGGTGGCCTTGGGCGTGAACCGATCAAGGCGTTGGAACATGAGCTGGGCGAGATCGCCCTGCAGCTTCTGATCATCGGATTATGTATCTCGCCACTGCGGCGATATCTTGGTGTGAACCTGATCCGGTTCCGCCGTACGTTTGGTTTGCTTGCCTTTACATATGTCGCCTTGCACCTGCTGGTCTGGCTCGTTCTGGATGTGGGGATCATCAGCCAGATTTGGGCGGACATTATAAAGCGTCCTTACATCACCATCGGTATGATAGGGTTTCTGGTACTTGTGCCGCTGGCGGTGACGTCCAACAACTGGTCCGTGCGTCGCCTTGGTGCCACATGGCACAAGCTGCACAAACTTGCTTATGTCGCAGTCATTTTTGGTGCGGTGCATTTCATCATGGTCAAGAAGGTCTGGGAGCTTGAGCCCTTGATCTATTTGGGCGTGATCATGGGGCTATTGGCGCTGCGCCTACCCAAGAAGCGTAGGAATCAAACAGTCTGAGCGCGCTGTGACTGAAAAAGCAGCGGTTTGAGAACCAGCCAGCCAAAGTGATTCATCGATTCCATGTCATCAGGACACAGTTTCTCAGCAGTCCCGCTGGTTTTTTGACGCCAGAACGAGAAATTCGGAATGAATCACCCGACTCGCTCTGTGCGATTCATGCGATTCCGGGAGTGATTCACGAGTGATTTGCGAAAAGACTCGGCTGCTCTTGGGGATAAGTCATCTGATACCCCAATATGTAGGGATTCCGGGCGCACCTTTGACCTACGGTAAACCTAATCTGAAGCAGCAGGCGCAGAAGTCTCAAAGAATAATGAAGTATAACCCATTGATTTTATTCACAAAGGAAGAAAAGATTAAAAAAAGCGTCGTTTCTTGAAAAAAGGGGTTGCGGGTACCGGCCACTAACCGTAGAATCCACCTCACCGGCGGCGCAGAGATGCACCAACGGGGCGCCAGACGGGCGGGACACACCGGAAACGGGACGGACCGAAACGAGGCGGAAGAAGAAAAATCAGAGGTAAACGAGGCGGGGCGCGCCAAAGAAGTTAGGGCGCATCCAGTCACATTTGTCTCTACGCTCTTTGAAATTGATGAATATCTGAAGAGATATGTGGGCGGTTTGGTTCATTCGATGGATCAACCTCTTCATATCGCGCTCTTAGGCTTCGGCCGATTATAGAGTGTCAGCTTCACTGTTTGGACGGCTTCTGGTTAACTTTGTTAACTGAAGCACAACAAACAGAAAAGACGCCTGTACCTTTCAGTAAGGGGTGCAGGTCGATGTGCAGAGGTTCGAACGTCAAGGATAAGCATGCAAATGCTTTTCAACTTGAGAGTTTGATCCTGGCTCAGA